>PLBR01000047.1:4692-29939 GCA_003135435.1 Nitrospira sp.
TTCGTGAGGTAGGTCCGTTGAAGGCCGAGTTCTTCGGATGCTCGTGTTTGGTTCCATCCATTTCTCCGCAACGCCTCTTCGATGACCTTCCGACTGTAGGCGTCCATGCTCTCATGGTAGTGGCGGGGCGGAGATCCTGTCTCTGCCTCGGTCGCTGAGAGGGAAAGTGAATCTGCCAGATGCAGATATGCGGGCTCAAGTGTGTCTTCAGGACATAAAATGAGTGCACGCGTCAGCACATTTTCCAGTTCGCGGATGTTGCCCGGCCACTGATACTGTTGCAACGCCTGTAAGGCGCGCTCACTCAGGGCGCAGGGGCGATGAATTCCCATCCCGACCGCGCGCTTGAGAAAATGCCGGGCAAGAGCAGGTATATCGTCCATCCGTTCACGCAGGGGCGGGAGCGTCACGGTGATCACCGCGAGCCGGTAGTATAAATCCTCACGAAACGTGCCCTGCTGGATTGCGTGCCGTATGTCTTTGTTGGTGGCCGCGATGAAACGCACGTTGGTGCGAACTGGCTGGGTTCCGCCCACACGATAGAAGGTCTGATCCTGGAGAACCCGCAGCAGGCGGCTTTGTAAGGGGAGCGGCATGTCTCCGATTTCATNNCCGGTGAAGGAGCCCTTTTCATGGCCGAACAGTTCGTTCTCAAGCAGGTGCTCCGGCAGTGCCGCACAATTGACCGCGACAAAGGGTTTCGAGCGGCGTGGACTCCAACGATGAATGGCGCGGGCCACGACTTCCTTTCCCGTACCGGTTTCACCGAGCAGGAGGACGGTCACGTCGGACGGCGCCGCTTGTTTGGCGATACTGAGTTGCGCGGCCATCTTGGCGTTGGCCCCCACAAGGTGATCGTACCGATCGTCGACTTCTTGACGGAGGACGTCGACCTGACGGTGCAGCGCCACGGTGGCCAGCGCTTTGTTGACCACGACGGTCAGGTGGTCGGCGCTGAACGGTTTCGTCAGGAAATCGAACGCGCCAAGCTGCATGGCCTGAACGGCGCGCTCGATGGTGCCGAATGCGGTCAGGATGATGATGAGTGGTGTGGTGTAGGTTGTGGATGCGCTGGTGCCCTCTTCGGTATGCCGCTCGCTGCGCGAGGCGCCCCTCACCCGTTCCAGGATCTCAAGGCCGGACAGAATTGGTAGTTCCAAATCCAGGAGCACGAGATCAAAGTCTCCTTGTTCAATCAGACGCAGCGCATCCTTACCGTTGCCGGCTGTGACAGGCTCATGCCCCATCCAGGTGATTCGATTCTCGAGACCGAGAAGAATATCGCGGTCGTCGTCGACGATTAATATTTTTGCGCGCATCAAAATATACTCCTCTCAATGGCTAAGCATAAAACGCCTGGCGCGAAGGGCAGGACGAGCGCGACAGGCACGACCCGAAGGCCGAAGTCCTCAGGCCGAAGTTCAGGGTTCGAAGTTCCGAACACTTCAGCTTTCAGTCTTCAGACCGCCTGACCCGTCCCGCCCTTCCCGGTTCGCCTCTAACTCAGAACGCAGATCTCAGAACTTCTTTGCTCGTCCCGCTTGTCTCGCCCGTCACGCCTCACGCTGCGGAGACGGTTGCCGGGAGTCATCTCGCGAAGACGCGACAGGCACTGTGAAATAAAAGCGCGTGCCGGCTCCGGGCGTACTCTCCACCCAGATGGTTCCGTGGTGCATGGTCACCAGGTATTTTGTAATGAACAGGCCAAGCTGAGCCCCCTGAGCGGTGGGATTGGCAGACGGCACTCTCGAGAACTCCTGGAAGAGTTTTTCGAGCTGATCCGGATCAATCCCGCAGCCGGTATCGGCGATAGAGGTCTGGACAAAGCCCTTGGGGGTCGTCCGGAAATCGACGGTGATGCGGCCGCCTGGCGGCGTGAACTTGATCGCATTACCGATGAGATTCCAGAGAATCTGTTCCAGTTTATCGTGGTCCCCCCGGACCGCTGGAAGCCCTTCCGCAGGCATGATCTCGATGGTAATCGTTTTTTCAGCCGCGACGGTGCGTAAACTGTCGGCGACCAGGAGGGCCGTGGCTTCGACACAGACCGGTGTGAGGTGGAGCACGTCCTTTTTAGAGTCAAGGCGGGACCAATCGAGCAATTGATTGATGATTCTGGTGAGCCGACTCAGGTTATGTCCGATGCGAGTGAGGTAGTTCAGTTGTTGTTCGCTCACCGGCCCTGCAATACCGTCGCGCATATTGTCTGCAAAGCTGCGAATCACGGTCATGGGGGTGCGCAACTCATGCGACGCGACAGAGAGAAACAGCGACCGCCGCCGATCGTGTTCCTGGAGGCGCTCATTGGCGCTAGACAATTCCTGCGTGCGCTCTGCAATACGCTTTTCGAGGTGTTGCGTGAGTTCTTCGAGGTGGGAATAGGCTCTGGCGTTGTCGATGGCCGCGGCCACGTGGCTGGCGATGGTCAACAGCATATGGAGATCCTCGTCCGTGCAGGGTTGTGGGCCCCGATCTGCGGCAAGGTACCCGAGCGTTTGGTTGTGACTCTGGAGCGGCACCGCGACGCAGGACGTTACCCCGGCGCGGCGCGCTATGTCCAGTATTGGTGGGTACATGCGACCGGCCACGGCCTCAAGGCTCAGAATGAGCAAGGGCTTGCCATGGATCAGCAAGTCGGCTTGGAGGCTGCCATCGTTCTGGATCGGCACATCAAGATGGCGAGCTGCCTCCGCAATGTCCGGCGAGACCCCGGCGATTTGGGCCACATACGCCGTGTCTCGTTCGTGATGCCGCAGCATCAAATACATCCTGGTAAAACCCAAATTGGCGATCAGGAGATGTAGGACAATGTTGAGAATCTGGTTCAGGTCCAGCGTCCGGGCGATGGCCGCACTGACTTGATGTAACGTGGTCAATTGACTGACCTGGTGTTTGATGGTGGTCAGGTTCGCTGTAATGGCGACGCTCCTTTCCTCTAATGAGTGGGTCATTAGATTGAACATGCTCGTCAGTTGGCCGATTTCGTCGCGGGTGGAGGGTGTGAGGGGTACAGGCGAGTGGCCCTCAGCCACTTGTTTCGCCACATCGGCAAGGCTCCTCAGCGGTTTCGTGATGCGGAGGGTGAGCAGGTGGGCGCCGAGCGCGCCTACGCCGATGATGAGGGCGGTGAGGAGGAGAATATTTCTGACCATCGCTGCGAGTTCGTGTTTCAGGTGTGCGTCGCTCAACCCTATTTGGACGACACCGGACACGAGTGCATGCTGTGTCGGGGATACGTTGGTGTTTCCTTCATCCATCTGAAGAGATAATGAAGGTAGCGAGGTCGTTCCTTTTTCCGTTCGCAGCACCGGCATGGCAAAGTCATAGACGATTTCTTCCCACGCAAATCGAGTGCTGAGTATGTTTGAGATGGAGAGGCGTGTCATCAGAGGAGTGGTGCTTGACGATTGGAAGAGCTGTTTCGCAATCTGGCTGTCCGGGTATAGAGGATGATCCACGGACCGCACAAGGCTGGCAGAAGATTGGCGTGCTCCCTTCGTGTGCCGGGCGAGCACGTTGCCGTCCGCGCCGGTAACGACCACATACACCACATCGTCGACAGCCACGACGCCTTCAATGAATTGTTGGAGCGTGGCGCGATCTTCCCCCACGAGGCCTGCATATTGGAAGTGCTCATTGCGCACCACGCTCGTGAGGAGAACCGTTCCCAGTTGCTGGAGGTCATCGGTCATCGCCGTGCGCCGTTCTTCGACGTAGTACCAGCTCAAGGTCGAACAGGCGATGACGAGAATGAAGCTGAAAAATAGTACGAACTTTGTGCGCAGGTTGGGGAACCCTCTCGCGGGTAATGCCGCAAGGTCCCTGGGTTGTTCCAGCGGATAAGGAGGATTCAAGTGCTTGTCCTCATTAATAGGTTTCATCGATGAGACTCATCAGCTCCTTCGGAAACGTCATGCCCAGGAACCTCGCGGTCTTGAGATTGACGGTGATCTTGAGCCGCTCGATCGGCACGGGGTTGAGCGGCAGCAGCCGTTCCTCGTCGAGAATGCGCGTCACGAGCAGTCCGGTTTCTCGGCCGACATCGCCATAGTTGACGGACATGCTGAGCAGCGCTCCCAGGCGTGTGAACTCCGGTGAGAACCCGATTACGGGTATCTGACGTGCGAGCGCTGACTCAAGGATGAATCGTACGGACTCGTTCGTGAGTACCGTGGAATCCGGCATGAGCCAGAGGGCCTCAACATTCTCGAGCAGCGCGCGCAATTGCTGGGGTACCTCCTTTTCACTCTCGACGGGAAGTCCCTCCAATCGAAAGTTGGAGATGGTAGCCTGCCGCGTCGCCTCCATTACCCGAGAGGAGGTTTTGGCAGGATCGTAGAGAGTGCCAAGCCGGTGAAGGGTCGGCAGAAACGTCCGCATGACCTTCAGCTGTCGGTCGAGGGGGACCTCCAGGAGCGTGCCGGTCATGTTGGCGGCTGTGAGCTGATGTTTCAACGGGTCCAGAATCATCATATAGACGATCGGGACATCCACGATTTCTACTTTCGCTGCCAATGCGGCCTTGAGCCCCACGGCGACGACCAGTGACACATTCGATGCCCGCAGCTTGCGCGCGAGCTTTTTTCCAAGCTCCAGGTCGCCTTGCACATCGTATTCGGTATAGATCGCTCCAATCGGGCCCGTGGCCTTCAATCCTGCAACGGCCTCATGATACGCGGGAATGTCGGAAGATTGCAGGATGGCAATGTCCATCGCCGTAGATTCGGACACACACAGGGTACAGAGGCCGAGCAACCAGACAAGTCCCATCATCGCCCAGGCGGCAAAGGAACGCCCTTGTGTTCGTGAAACGTGAAACGTGAAGCGTGAAGCGTGGTTCGTCGCTCGTGCTAAACGCCATGAGCGATTCGCTATCAGCTCCTGTTTCTTGCCATCAGCCATACGCTCTTATCCCCTACGAGAAACGCTTCACGCGCCACGTTCTGTGGCGCGGACCGTTCCCAATACATGCAAGGCCTTTCCATTGCGATCTCGAATAATCTCACCCGTCCAGACACACCACTGAAAGCTGCCGTTCTGTCTCATGACACGGTGCTCAAAGGCCACGTCGGTGCCGGGTTGATCCATCGTCTGGCGCATCGTGCGCGCCATCGACTCCCGATCCTCCCGGTACACGAGCGCCAGCCAGTCGTTCTGCGTGCGAAGCCGCGCCCCGTCCGATAGGCCGAGGAACCTGTCGACTTGCGAGGACCACAACAATCGACCTGTCTGGAGGTCCCAATTCCACGTGCCCACCTCTGCCGAGGTCAGGGCCCGGCGGAGTTGTTCCTCATGAGTGCGGAGGCGGTGTTCGATGCGCTTCCGCTCGGTAATGTCGGTGGAGATGCCGCACGTCGCATAGGGCTTACCGGTATGGTCGCACAGCGGGAATTTGATCGAGATGTAGGCGTGGAGACCATCCGAGTGGGGCGCATATTCCTCATATTCCACCGTCGTGTTGCGCTCCAACACGCCCACATCGTTAGCACGAAATGCTTCCGCGATGTCCTTGGGGAAAATCTCGTGATCGGTATGACCGACAATCTGGTCAGCGGTCAGGTTGAAGATCTGTTCAAACCGGCGATTGATCAGGAGATACCGGCCATCCGCGTATTTGACATAGATCACCGCCGTGGTGTTATCGGCCACGTCCTGCAGGAGTTGCTCGCTGCGACGCAACGCGTCCTCTGCATGCTTGCGATCGGTCACGCACTGAAGGGATCCGGCCATACGGGTCATCTGGCCGGCCTCGTCCCAGATGGCCTGGCCTCGCGCGCGGAACCATCCATACTCTCCGGCTTTGGTGAGGAGCCGGTACTCCACATCGTAGGGATCGCGGCGGTCGATATGGGCCGTCAAGGCAGCAAAGACGCGATTCGTATCCTCGGGATGAAGCCGGGAAGCCCAGCTTTCCAAGACATCGGGAAATTCCTCGTCGGTATAGCCCAGCATGGCTTTGACGCGAGGCGACCACCACACCGGTGTACGCAAAGAACTCCAAGGTTCGTCAGGGAGCACCTGTCCGTCCCAGAAGCCATCGCTTGATCCAGTGATCACTAACTCCAGACGCTCCTCGCTCGCCTGCAAGGATTTCTGGATGCGCTGTTGATCTGTAATATCTTCGGCGAAACCGACGATCCGATAGACGATTCCTGAGGAATCGCGGATGGGGAAGGCGCGATCGCAGATCCATCGGATCACTCCATTGGGTCGCAAGATACGATACTGCTCGTCGTAGGTCCCGACCGTCTGCTTGTGTGTGGCCGCTTCGAAGACGCGGGCCCGGTCTTCGGGGTGGATCGCCTCGAGCCATGATTGGGGTGAGGCGTACAGGCTTTCGCAGGATCGTCCCCAGATATTTTCATAGCCTGAACTGATATAGAGCATGTCCTGCTTCGCAGGATCGGTGATCCAAAAGACTCCCTTAATATGTTCCGCCAGTTGGCGAAACCGCTCCTGACCTTCCTGCACTGCGCGCTCGGCCTTCTTCCGCTCGGAGATGTCTCGAATAATCCCGCTATAGTACGTACTGTCAGCGTTTTTCCAGGTGGCCAAGGAGAGCTCGATGGGAAATTCGGTTCCATCTTTCTTGATCCCGTGCAATTCAAGGACAGACTCCATCCCGCGGCCTTTGCCCGTTGCCTCCATGCGAGCGAGGCCTTGCTCGTGAGCATGGCGGTAGCGTGCCGGCATCAACAGAGTGAGAGGTTGTCCGATCACTTCTTCATCGTCATAGCCGAAGAGCGTCGATGCAGATCGGTTCCACGAGAGGATCAGCCCGTGGCCGTCGCCCACGATGATGGCATCGCCGGCCGACTCCACCAGCGAGCGGAAGCGTTTCTCGCTTTCGCTGAGGAGATGTTCCGCCCGTGTGACCTTAACGGCGAGTTCCTTGACCCCGATCGCGCGACGGAGGATGTGTCGAAGTTCTTCCCGATCATACGGTTTCGTGAGATAGGCAAACGCCCCTTCCACCAGCGATCCCACGGTGCGATCCTGCGAGATATGGGCGGTCACAATCACAACAGGGAGAGAGGGGTCCAGGCGTTGGGATTCTTTCAAGACCTCGATCCCATCGCCGTCCGGTAGGCCTAAGTCCAGAATGATGGCGTTGAAGCGATGGGCTCGAACGAGTTCGAGGGCGCCGGCGACGGTACCGGCAACCATGACGGCGTAGCCATCATGGTGCAGCAAATCCTGTAACCCCATGACGAGGTCCAGGTTATCTTCTACGACGAGGACGGAATAGGGACTCGCTTCGGTGACCATAGAGACCTCAGGCGTGGGGAGGTTTTGGGTTCTGAGTTCTGAGTTCTGAGTTTAGAGTTCTGGGTTCGGAGTCAACGGCTTCGCCGAGTTCTGAGTTTTCGTGAGTCATAAACTTGCGGCGCGTGGTTAGAATGATACTGTTCAAGATTCTGAGCAGCCCGTTGCATTCTTCTAGCAGGCTGGCCAGTTCCGGATGGTTGTGCGGCTGAGTGTCTCGAATGAGTCTTAGCCAGTAACCGGCCTCTCGAGCCTCTTTCGCCGCAATAGCGAGCTTGGAAATGAAATCTTTACTGCTCTGCCCTCCCAAGGCCTCTTCGATGTTCGCGCCAATGGAGGTTCCTGAGCGGAGGAGTTGTCTGGTCAAAACAAGGTTGACATGATCTTTCTGCTGTCGGCGAATGTACCCGACGATTTGCACGGCGAAACGGAAATTCTTGTCCTGCACAATGCTCTGAGAACGCCGTTGTTCCATATCTAGCTCCCGACTCTCAAATGATTACACCATACTTTAGGCGCAGGGAGGTTTTGAGTTCTGAGTTTTGGGTTCAACTCGAGTCCCGGAATGAGAGCCTGATCGGACTGGGTGCTTAATTCTTCCGAGTAACCTGGGAGGGGTGCCTGAGCGACAAGCACGATTGTCAGCATGCTGAACAACAGGCATTCTTTGAGGCCTGTGAGTCGTATCATCTGTGTCCTCTAGCAGGCTGCGGAAACACTATGCCTGCATGCGAGACTGTCGGGACGAGCGAGGTCTCTCTGGTTCATCTGGTCCATCTGGTTTGTCTGGTTCAACCAAATAAACGAGATATACCAAACAGACGCGACAGACCAAACGAACAAGACAGACGCGCTTGAGAATCTGGCGGACTTTTTCAGCATTCTGCTAGATACCGTGTGGATGTGAGAGGGGGGAGCTAGATGGGCGAGAGGCGCTTGATCACAATATGCACCTGCTGGAGAACAATCCGAAACAGGAAGGAGATGTCTGGCTGACAGGGTGGATGGAGGGCCGGTGTGACTCCATCTGGTGGATGCCAATAACATGGAGCGGACGATCCTCACACGTCGTAACGGCCTCACCGCAATCAATGAGTAATACAGGTAGCAAGAGCCGTGCTTGCGGGGGAGGCGGGAGGGGGGGGAGAAGTTCTGGGTTCTGAGTTCTGAGTTCTGGGTTCTGGGTTTTAGGTTCTAGACGGGCGGGAGAATCACGTCATGCATGAGTCGAAATAGAAGTTCCTGGTTCGAAGTTCCGAAAACCTCGAACTTCGGACCTCGAACCGTCGTCCGTCTCGCCCGTCCCGCTCTTTCTGTCGTCCTCTAACTCAGAACTCAGAACTTCCTTGCCCTTCCCGCCAGTCTCGCTCGGCTATCCTTTGTGAGACTCGCGACGATTATCTGTTTGAATAGGCAGAATCAGGAGAATGGGGCGTAGCGGAGTGAACAGGGGAGCGATTTCCATGTCGTCGTCCTCGCTTGAGAGGGGACACACGTTGGGGAAAGGCCCCTCCGTTGACCTCCTCTATCTGGGTCACAATTTCTTCGATTGCTTCGGCCACCAGGCCCGCGAGGGGACGTTCGTCTGTCCAGTACACTGCGTTTCGGAGACGCTCGATGAGCGCTCTGGGCAGGGAGATCGTGACTCGCTGCATCTCTGAATGAGGAGCCGGCAGCACCGGATGGTGCATTCCATTCAGGACGAGGTGAATGACGGATAGTGGTTTTTGTTGCATGTCTGTATGGGCTGTCTTGTTCATTTGGTCTGTTCAGTCTGTCTGGTTTGTTTGGTTACATGAGACTAACCAGATGGACCAGACAGACCAGATAACCAGATCGACCGGGCTTGTCCCTTAGTCAAACTGCGACCTTCGACTGCCTGGATGAGCGTTCGTGTGGTTCGATTCCGTCACGCGGTTCGGGCGAGGTACTTCTTTGCTGCTTGTCGTGGGAGTGATGATCGTCACCAAGGATGTCGAGAACGATCACCCAGATAAGCCCCACCAGCCCGATAAGCAACACCACAATGAATTCCTGTGCCATGGCTGCGTCTCCCTTCATCGATGCATCCGCCAATTGCTAAGCGAATATTGAGCAAGCCGCGTGCCTAATCTGAAATGCGCACGTCCTCGGTCGTGTTCTGCGGTTTTTCCAAGAATTGCGCCTGAGCGGACGTTTCCACAGAAGGATGGAAAGCGGTCCACGTGAATCAAAAACGATTCGGCACTGAATCAAATTCGATTACCGGATCGGCGGGATGGGCAGGGAGTTCTGAGTTCTGGGTTCTGGGTTCTGAGTTGGAAGGCAAGGAGAGAGAAGTTTTGAGTTCTGAGTTAGGTCCGTCAACGCCAGGTAGCACTCAGAACTCGCCGAAGCCGTTGACCCAAAACTCAGAACTCAGAACTCAAAACATCTTTCTCCGTCCCGCCAGTCTCGCGCGGGGAGAGAATAGGACTAGCAGGCTGCGAAAAACTATTGACGATGTATTCATTGGGTCATTGACGATTTGAAGAGCCGTAATCGTCCTGCGATTCACGCTTCACGGGTGTTGTTGATGGGATGGCCGGTGGCTGCTAGCGCAAGAGGGTTTCGATGGAACGAAGATCCCACTCCGCTACCTTGGCGAGACCGATTTGATTCAGCAATGAGGCGCGTTGTCTGCGCAGCGCTTGATCTAAAGGGTTCGAGTCGATCATCTCACATAGGCAGGCCATGGCGTCGTACCAAAAGCCGCGCAAGGCATTCCGCATCACGCTGGGCCGGTCGCAGGCCAAATCGACTTCCATTTCCACGAGGCACGTACTGAACTCACAGCGCTCGATCACGCCGCCGGCCACGATATCCTGCGACGGCGAGTCTGGATTGCGAATCGCGGAGATGTACCAGCGATATTGCACGTCTGGTTCAAGTGCAAGGTCCCAATCTTTGAGATCGATGGATTGGACGCCTGCATGAACTGGTGTGGGAATCAGGCCTTCATGCAGCGGCGTGACCACTCGGATGTCGATGAGGGTAAACTTCAGCGGGTATGTCGTCGGTTTTGAGAGAAACCAGTTCAGGACGGGAGCCTTCTTGGCGGTGAGCCCGACATGGTCCGGCACCAAGGCCACGAGCACGGGATCGTTTCCGTCCGTCCCGCGCAATCCACCACCCACGCGAGCACGCGGGGTCGGCTTCTTGGGGGGCGTGTAGTGGGGAAGCTGCACATCCTCCGTTGGCCCAGACTGAGCGACGCTGGGCTGACCAGATTCCGCCGGCGTCGTGGCCGGACCACACAGCCCCATGCCTAGGATCAGTCCCGATAGTAGAGAAACAGTCATGCCTCGCATCGGTTGTGCCCTCCCAGAAGGCTGTGGTCTGTCTGGTTCATCTGGTTTCTCTGGTCTATCTGGTCTTCTGGTTTGTTTAGTTCATCGAGTTGGTCTGGTTCAACCAACCAAACAAGACAAACTAAACAAATCAAATAACGTTCTTTTACGCTGGCGTACTGTAGCACAGAGCTAGTCATGGCTATAGCCAGTTGTTCAGCAACAGGAACGGCGACCAGTATGCCGGATGTTCATAGACCCGATCTGCCAAGAGCTTCTGCTGTGCTTGCTGCAAAGCCTGTGCCTTCGACTGCGCGGGATTCCGTAGTTGCCGGTAGAATTCGGAGACCAAGGTCGCTGAGGCTTCATCGTTAATGAACCAGAGTGTCGCGAGGGCACTCCGTGCCCCGGCTTTGATGGCCACACCGGCCAGGCCGAGCGCCGAACGGTCGTCGCCGACGCCGGTCTGACACGCGCTGAGGGTCAAGAGCTCCAGTGGATCTTTTCGATACCGGAACAGTCCAATCAAACGGTCCAGTTCATTGATGGTGAGTTTTCCATTATAGGTCAACAGATAGGACTGCGTAGTGTCTGAGGCAAACCAGCCATGGGTGGCAATGTGCAAGATGCCATAGGGGTGGTCTTTTAATTCTTGTTCAAGACGCGGAGTCGAAAACTCGGCATTCAATAGTTGATCCCCCTGGTAGAGCGTGCGAATGGCATTGATTTCGTCTTCGACGAAGGGGAGGGAGGGAAATCCTTGAACGGCTCGCGTGAGCCCGCTCGACAACAGCCGGACCTTCTCGCGGTCGATCGGCTTCGGGTCGGTGAGATTCAGACCTGGCGTGGTGGCCACCGCAAATTTCTCGATGAGGAACTGCCGGCCGTCATGGAGCGCGGCCATCGGCACCGTGCGGAGCGGGCCATCGGGGATAAAGACCAGTGTATCGATCCGGAAGGTGGCCAAATCTGGCTCGAGCGGGCGGATCAACCAGTCGTACAGTTGTTGGGCATGAGGGAGATACTCGCGCGTCGTTCGCTTTTCGACCGTTCTGCGAAAGGCACGCACTTCCTGTGTGAGCGTGGCTGATGAGACGGGGATCGACAGCCGTTTCAGCCCGTTGGAGAGGCTGACCAGCAGTTCCAATCGATCCGCAAAGACGATGGGATACACCACGGCGGTTCCGGCGGCCAGCGTGTCCAACTTTGTGATACGCGCTTGCAGAGTATCCACACAGTCGTCCCGGAAGTAATCCCGTAACTCGGCGGCCTTGTAGGTCTCGATCGCGTCGCGTGCGCGGCGCAGATACTGCTCGGGCCCTTGCGAATCGCCCGTCAGCGAGGCGCGATGGAGCAGCAGATCGGCCAGCTCAAAGTAGAGCGCGCGAACCGAATCTTCTCCGGCGAATGAATCGTTCCCCCATGCGGCGGCGACTTCCATGCGAATGGGGCGCAGGGTCGTGGTGGCATGGCCGTAGGAGGCAATGGCTTCGTCCAGCTTGCCCGTTGCCGCCAACAACCGACCGAGCTGCCATTGCCAGCGGAAGAGCGACTCCGGGGCGTTGGCCGACTGGGCGGAGAAGACCGCTTGTCTGGTCAGTTGCAACGCCTCGTCGTAACGATGTTCGGTTTCATACAGGTGACCGAGATAGCCATCGGCATAGGAGCGCGTCCTCGCGTCGCCGACGTGCTCCGCCACGGTCGTCGCTTCCAGTAGCACGCCGGCCGCGCGCAGCAGCAGGGGTGCGTCCATAGCCGGCATCGAGGCACGGAGTTGCTGGTAGCCCAGCCCCACCTGAATGAGATTCATGGCCTTGTCGTGCGAAGGCTCGAAATCTTGCAGAGCATCGAAGGCGAGGTCCAGCCAGTCACGCGCGTGGTCCGGTTGATTCAGCTTCAACGCCATGCGGGCTGCGTTGATGTGGGCCCGCACAGCCAGAGGGCGATCACCGGCTGCGTGCGCCTCTTGCGCGCTGGTGGCGAAGGCGGCCAAGGCGTCCGCGTCATGCTGTTGCGCGACGTGGGCGATGCCGAGATCGTTGTGGATGGCCGCGATGAGGCGACGATTCTCATCGGCTTGTGCCATGGCCAACGCCTGGGTCAGATACTGCACCGCCGCGTCTGGTTTGCGCGCCGCCAGGTACGTTCGACCGAGACTCTCCATCACGGCGGAGATCCGGGCGCGATCTCCCGTCTGTTGTACCAGAGTCAGCGCCAGTTCCAATTGCTGCAATGCCTGACTGACCTGCCCCAACGATTCCGAGGCCTGCGCGGCCTGTGCCAGAGCCCGACTCTGTTCTCCGACCTTGCCGCCTCGCTCGTAGAGGTCTGCCGCCTGCTTCCACGCGGCGAGCGCCTGAGCAAACGAACCCTGCTGGTAGGCCTGAAGACCCTGCGTCATCAAGGTGTCCGGAGTCGGCTCGAGCGCGGCGACCGTTCCAGATGCCTTGGCCAGCACGAACCCGGTCGCGAGAATGAAGAGCAGGACGAGCCTGAGCAGATGCGATCTCATGTCACTTCGGTTGCGCATGTCTTGTTCATTTGGTCTGTCTGGTCTGTCTGGTCTGTCTGGTCTATCGAGTTGGTCCGGTTCAACCAAATACACAGGACAGACAAAACAGACCAGATAGACGATTAGAAAAGATTGACCACAATACCCAAATGCACTCCATGACCCTGAATCGTATTTCCGATGCTGGACACATGGTTCAGTTGCTGTCCCCAATAGACTTCGAAGATGGCCTTGTCATTCGGCAGGATATTCCACCGGAGACCGGCGCCCACGCTGGCGAGCGTGTCGGGAAAAGTGGTGATGGGAGCCGTCACGGCTGGACGGTTCTCGCCCATGTTCCACCCGTGTGCTACGTCCACAAAGGGAGCGAACTGGACCATCGGTTCGCCGTTCGCCCAGCGGAGCAACGGAAAGCGCGGCTCGACCGAGGCGATAAACGAGTTGTCGCGCAGGATGGTCACCTCGCGGTAGCCGCGTACCGTATAGCGTCCGCCGAGCGACACCTGCTCAACTGGAAACAGCGGTGAGTTGGTGAGTTGTAGATCCATGTGGCCGAGGAGCTGCATACCGAGCAAATTCTCGCCGAACTGCTTGATCCCCTGCGCCTGACCCAGCCAGGAGAAGAACTGGCCGTCCGGCGTGTCGGGGTTCGCATTGATGGTCGCGCCCAGCACGTTCAAGCCGACGCTAAATCGCGAGCGGACGGCCAGCACCGTATCGAGCGTGCGATGGGTCCAGTCCTGCGCAAAGCGGAGTGCCGACACCGTCGCCGCCCCGTTCTGAAAACCGGGAAACGAATTGAACGTCATCTGGTCGGGGGTGCCGTAGAAGAGAAAGCTTTGGGTGAAGAGATGCTCCCCGATGATCGAGAGCGCCACCTCGTCGGTCACGGTTTTATAAATCGGATGGCGGAGGCTCATCCCGATGATCTCCGAGTTGGTCTTGATGTTCAGCGGACTGAAGGGCGGCTCGATGAGTTTGAAGCCGTAGCGCCGGTAGTACGGCGAAAAGGTCGTCCCGTATCGGTTGAAGGGGAGGGCGTACGAGGCGTCCACGATTGGATAGGCGCCGCTCGACTGGCCGTAACTGAGCTTGAGTGGGTCTCCGTGGCCCGTCAGGTTGTCGTCGACCAGAGTGCCGACCCCGCGAATCTCGCCGACCAGCGGCGTCTGGTAGTTGTTGACTTCCATTGAGGCATGAAACGGATTTTTGTCCGCCACGCGCACATTCAACAAGCTGTCGCCTCGCTCGTCGCCTGGCCGCAGTTCCGCGTTGACGCGCTCGATCCGGTGATCCTGCTGCAACAGTTGCAGCTGTTCCTGCAAAGGGTCGAGCGTCACCGGCGTGCGGATGCCGAGTGAAAGGCGATCGCGCAGGTAAGACGAGCGGAACCAGCGGTTGCCTTCCACGTCGATCCGCGTCAGCTTCCCTTCGATGATCTGCACCGTGATGACCCCAAGCGCGACGTCCTGGTCGGGGATGATCGCGCCGGAGGTCAGGTAGCCTTTGTTGATGTAGAGCAGCGTCAGGGCCAGCCGGAGCCGTTCGAGGTCATCGGTCAGCAACGTTCGGTTCGTAAACGGCGCCGTCACCTCGCCGATCTCGGCTTCCGAGAAAACGGTGTTGCCGATCACATGCACGTATTGGACGAACACCCGCACCATGCCGGGCTGTGTCGGCACCCCGGTCTCCGGCAGGAGCGGGACGATGGGAAGTACGGGGCGCGGAGGCGGCGAGGGCCGTTGAAATTCTTCCTTCAGAGGACCGGGCGGTTCGCCGGAGCGTCCCGTCGGGTCGATCGTAGTCTGTGCGAAGGCGAAAGTATGTGCCAACACCATGACCATGGCGGGACCGATCCCTGGAAAGAGTTGTCTGACAAACCGAGGGGAGCGGGCAGGCGCCGGTCCCCCAGTGCAATGGGTCATGATTGACAGTTCGCCGACCAGTCCACGGCAAAGGTCTGGGTCAGGAACCCGGCTGGCGCGATCTGTCGCAACGACAGGAGGGGAGTCTCTCCGGCCGGCGAGGCTCCCAGGGTCATGCCCTCGGGCCTCCCCCCTTCGGCCTTCACCCCTTGCCCCTCATCTACGCCTGCGGCGTAGAGTGGGCTAGCGAGCCAACTACCCGGTTCGGTGGGCAGGCTGTCCCGTCCCGCGACGGTGAAGCTGCTGAACTCACCGCCGGCCAGGGCCGCGCAGCGTTGGTTGAGCAGTGACGTCGCGAACAGCGGCGATTTCCCAAGCGGCTGAATCTGGCCGCTGGCCGGGGCGTTCGGCGACTGAATCGTCACGGTGCCATTCACGCCGAATTGCGAGGAAGCCGAGATCACACTGTTGGTGTCCGGCAAGAGGAGATTGGTTGTGATGGAGATATTCCCGCCCGGTCCCTGCACCGCTTGGGCTAGAATCTGGCTGTTCAGCAGAATGACGGACTGCGGATCGATATTCACGCTGCCGCCGCCGCCCGCGCCGTCGAGCACCGACGCACTGATCGTGCTGTTCGTGAGTTGAACTGTGCCACCGGGATCTGTCGTAATCTTAATGATGCCGCCGCTCGCCTGGTTGGCCTCGGTCGTCACCGTGCTATTCGTGGCGGTGAAGTCCTGACCTGCGTTGATGACAATGTTGCCGGCGTTGCCGTGGCCGGTGCTGCTGCTCGTGACGTGAGCGTCGTTCTGGAGCGTGACGGAATTGGCGTTGAGGAGGATGTTGCCGCCTGCCCCGGTGCCTTGCGTGTCGGTGAAGATGCCGCTGCCGGAGCCGTCGATCAGGGCGGACTGAGCCGGACTGGCGAGACCTTGAAGAGTCACGGTGCCGCCATTGCCGGTAGGTGGCGTAATCACTTCCCCATCAAAGAATGAGGTTTGTCGTCGGCTGCTGCTCGTGAGTAGGGCTCCGCTCGTGATACTCACCGAGTTCGACTTCACAAGAATACTCCCCGCGTTCCCGGAGCTGGTGGTCTCGGCCGACAGCGTGCCGCCGTTCTGCACCGTAACGGTGTTGGCCAGAACGTTGATATTCCCCCCTGCGCCAGTGCCCACAGTATTGGTGAAAATCCCGCTGCGGGCACCGTCGATCAGGACTGATTGAGCGGGGCCGGTAGTGCCTTGGATCGTGACGGTTCCCCCAGAACCTTCAGGGAGAGGGCCGCCAGTTAACCCAGTAGAAGGATCAACTCCCAGCCTGCTCTCGCTGCTGATTTTACCCCCGTTTGTCAATTGAAGTTTGACCGTAGAAATATTCAGAGGTCCGGCAGCACCGGAACTTACTGTTGAGGTCGTAAGGGAACTGCCATCGGTGACGAGAATGTTATGAGCGGTGATTATCAGACCAGCAGAAGAAGCCGGTCCGTTTGATTCCGCGTGGATACTGGAGCTTGGAAATAATATGGAACCATTGGGAAGAGTCAGGTTACCCGTGCGAAGGGTTAGGTTACCCGAAAGAGTCACCGTGACTTCCCCAGGTGGCAACGTACTTAAATTGATAACTCCAATGTCACCGCCATTCATTTGCAAGTTGTTCGCGGTGATCTGAACCTCACCACTGCCTCCCGCCCGCACGACTCGCATGCCATCCGCATTGATAGGGGGCTGGATGTAGGTAGAAAAAATAGTGTCCGCGACAAGGATGTCCCCATCCGGTGCACTCAGCGAGATGTTGCCGGCAGTTCCAGGGCTGTCAATAGTTTGCGAGGTTATGATCGTGTTATTGGTTAGGGATATATTTCCATTCGTGCTAGTCAGGGTGATGTTCCCCGCATCTCCTGTTGCGGACTGTGAAAGGGACTGGATAAAAGCAATATCGCGGATGTCAAGATTATGATTCGCTTTCAGTGTAATATTGCCTGCGTTACCCCCCGTGCTACCTCGATCAACGTTGGATTGGATGGTAGTAGTAACGAAGAGGCCGGCAGCAAAGTCCAGCACACCGCTCTCTTCTATATGGTCGGCATCGATATGGACACCACCATATGTGACGCCAGGAGTGGCGTTTCCAACCACAGAGGTGTCGATGAGCGCGCCGTTCTGGATCACCGCTCCCTGGCTTATGACAATGTCGATGCCGTCTCCAATAGATTCCGCTCCATTCGTGAAAGGACCAGGACCTGTGATATTGGCGGAGATGATGGAGTTGTCCAGGACAAACTGGCCGCCTCGAATGAGCACAGTGCCTCCACCATTGCCGCTCACATCAATGACCGATTGTTGCGAGACCTGAATCGCTCCGAGCGTGCCAAAGGACTGGTCGTTGATGTTGGGGACCTGGGCCAAGGTTCCCAACATGATTTCTCCCGGCGAGGCGATACTGGCTATATTCACCTGACCGCCTCGTGCCAAGAGGTGTCCACCAGTCACGGTCACGCCATTGGGCACGGGCACGGAGACCATGGAACCCGTATCCGGATTCGTATAGGTGAATCCTTGATTTCCCCCCACGAGCGAAATCGACTGACCAGGCTGCACTTCCAATGTGCTTCCTTGAACAGCGATGGCCGCTGGATTGGAACCCAGGAACCCAAACGCAGCAATTGGCGCCGCGTGTAATAGCGGATCAACGGCTGCATTAGGAGTGGCCTTGAACAGTACACCATTGGTGAATCGAAGATAATCTGCTGTGGTAAAGGCCACCATCCCCCCGACGTTCACAGTGGCATTCGGACCGAACAGAAAGCCGTTGGGGTTCATCAAAAAGAGATTGGCGTTACCGAACCCACCTGTCCCGTTGGTTTGAATTGCCCCGAAGATAATCGACGGATTCACACCGGTCACGACGCCGAGGATATTGGACGTGGGCAAGCTCGCAGGAAGCGGATTGCCGGCGTGATCAACCGATCCTGTGTTGAGAAAGTTCGCAATGTTGTTGGTCGGGACATTGAAATCTCCAAAACTATGGAACAGATTTACTCCACCACCTGGCCTGGTTCCACCAGTGATGTCATATTGCACCGTTCCGGCAGGCGGAGTAACAGAGAGATTGACTTGCGTATTGAGTCCTGAGGGAGTGATCGGAGCCGCAGCGTAGGCTTGACTAGCAATCGGCAGGCAGGAAAGCCACAGCAAGAAAAACCCAAGAATCTGGATGACAAGAGAGAGGGGTAGAGTCGGCTTTGAAAATGAAAATGTCTGTCTCATGATTCATTTTCCTTGCGTCTCGGAAAAAAGAGTCCTGCTCTAGGCGTCTTGGACTCACTTTCACAACTGACATACCGAGGCTGTTCAACCACTGTTTGCTCCGTCGGTCACTCCGAAGATTTTGATCAAAAGAATCCGCCGAAAACCGCCTCCTGGTTCACACGGTTGAAACTTATTGAGCCAGATATAGTGCCGTATCCGGCTCAATACACACTCACCGTACAAATCATCGTTCGGCGCTTGCTGCGACCTGGAGTGCTAAGGTGCTGTCATACTGGTTGTTATAGTCAAAACCCGTAGGTTCAACCTGCAAATCTTGTACAGTATTACCAAGCAGCCTCAGAGTCGTGCTGCGACGTGCGCATTCGCCTCCTTGTCTCAGATACACCAGCATGTCAGGCACATCTAAGTTGCGAGTTACTTTGAGGTCCATTGCCCCACCGTCAATTGGAGCGTAAGTCTGGAACATAAAAGAGTCAGTCGTGCGGCACTTGTACCATGCACAACCGTTTTGCCCGGGGCAAGAGCATCCAATCATCAGCTTGCAGGTGCTACACCCACAGCACGCTGCATATGCCTTTTCCGACAGCAAGACCGGGCCCCCCAGCAGTAGCAAGAATAAGAACACAGGAACGAACCTTAGAATGCGCATCGCGTACCTCCTTCGCAGGCTGATGAGTTAAATGCTACTTTCGCATAGAGTCATCACTCTTCGATGGAAAAACATACAGTTCAAGATACGGAGAATGCTCACCACCAATGAACAAGTAAGGTTCTTCTGACTTGAGCTTGAGTGGTTCTGTTTTAGACGGATTATTGACGAAGAAGCTATATGGCCTCTTATGATCCGTGTCGTCCCCTCCCACACCCTCAGGGATCGTGGCGGTTACCAGGCTTTTCGTGTCGTCTATGTTCTTAACGGCCAAGACCTTCATGCTGTACCAGCAGGAAGTATGGTTCTCGAATTTCGGCTCCATTGGCTCTGGGCAAAAGGTGCCGCCGCACGCAGTTAGCAGAGCCGCAAAACTGCATAGTGCAAGAAATCTCAGTGCGATCATAATGTCACCTCCTTCAATTAAGAATTTATAGCATTCGCTCTCACAGCTCAGATACCCGTCAAGTGGATACTTGCTTGGCATCGGCCAGAATCACCTCGCTTGCCTTCTCTGCGATCATATAGATGGGGGTCACGATGAAAAATCCAGGAATATAGGGAAAGACCGAGGCATCGACCACTCGTAGGTTCGTCGTGCCACGGACTCGGAAGTTGCTATCTAAGACGGCTAGACCATCTCCTTCGGCTCCTGTCTTACAGGAGCACGACGCATGGTGGCCCCAGGCCTCGTTCATGATCCATTCCCGCAACGCGTTGCCTGAGACGCCTGGTCCGGGCCAGATTTCCTCGGCTTGCCCTTCGGCTATAAGGGGATTCATCATCTTGCGAATAAACGCTACCGCCTCAACCATGGCGTCCAGGTCTTCTTTGCCCTTATTTTCGTCATTGCCTTCTTCGAAGTGTTTGAAATTAATGTTTGGCGTATCGCGAGGGTCGTTGGTGCGAAGCCTCACTTCCCCCCCGGTGTTATCGGTATGAGCTTTCAACACAAGCCAGGTGAAGTGGTCCTTGACGGTAATGTTCTTTGAATAGCCCTGCTCATAACCCCTGAAGTCTGAGGGCAGGCCGAATATAAACAAATCGGGATCTTGCTTCGCAGCTTTGGCAATGGATGAACGTTTGAGAATTGCGATGATCACGCCGTTACTTGAATACAAAAAGCCCTTGCCTTGCTTCCGCTCTTCCGGGCTTGCATTCTTCCACTCCCGATAGACAGGATCGTTCTGCTCATCGGCTTCAAACCTCGCTCTCTCCAAGGTCGAGAAGTTTTCCTTCATCTTGTAGACAATCCCCACTTCATAACGGTCCTGCAAGTTCTTGCCGACCCCCGGCAGTTCGATGTGCAGTGGAATTCGATGTCGTTCGAGTTCCTCTCGTGGGCCGATTCCAGAAAGCATCAGCAACTGAGGCGTATTGAAAGCCCCGGCCGAGAGGATGACTTCCCTCTTCGCCCGAAATTCCTTTGGCGTCGGTGTGGCCGGAGCGGTCTTGGGGTCAGCTCGATACAGATGCGCTCCTTCGCGGCACTCCACCCCGATGGCTTTGGATTGTTTTCCTTGAGCGGTGGTGAACTTCTCCAATAGTATTTTGGTGACAAGGACATTGGTTTTAAGGACCAACTGATTAGGACAGTTCTTTTGCACTTCTCGAATGCGATCGCGCACGCTGACGCGCATGCCACCATTGGTAGCCAATGGTGTAATGTACAAACCTTCGGGCCGGTGTTTTACGGAATCCATATGGTTGATGTCTTTTTTCAAGGCAGCACTGAATAGCTTCGGAATGGCTCGATGGACAAGGGCGTCCAAGGTGGATCCAGGGAGATCTTCCAACGTGGTGAGAGCCACGGTGGCGAGAATGGCCTGGAGCTGCGGATCTTTTTTGACAAACTCTTCCAGCGTCTCTTGCCTAGGCCGTTCCGTGGGAAGCCAGCCTTGAAATCCGTGACGACCTCCAGTCAAAAGGTCCCATGTCCTCGAACTATATTGGCAACGCTCGACGAGCTGAAAGTACCTGCGCATCTTGTCCGACGACCATGATTCATCGCCGGTCAGTGTGGCGATGCGGTTCCAGTCACTTTCGTGCGGATATATGGTAATCATGGCATTGTGAGCCGTACAGCCTCCGAGTGTGCCGGTCCTCGGATACCAGATTCCCTTTCCTTCTTTGTCTCGTTTAGAATCCCTGTTTTGACGATTGTCGGCGGCGTAATGTCTGACGAAGTAGTTCCATTGTAGGTCCTGATTCTCTGTGGACAACGAGTGAAAGGCCGGGACTGAGTAAGTTGCGTTCTCCTGTTCGTCTCCTGCCTCAAGAAGGAGCACTCTATATCCTGCCTCCGCCAAGTTAGCCGCGACTGGTCCTCCTCCGGCGCCCGATCCCACGACGATGTAATCGAATTCCATGTCTGGCGCCGATCCAGTTCCGGCACAATGGCCGGTATCGGGACGTGTGGGTGAGGGCTCCAGGAGGGAACAGCCTCCCAGTGACAAGGTCATCCCTGTCACTGCAGCCAGCTTCAGAAATGTTTGTCGTGAGATCGGTTTCATTCGGAAATCCGTAGTTGCCGAGTTGGGTTAGAATGTCTTCAGAAACTCAATCAGTGCGCGCTTGTCTTCATCGCTCAAACCCGGCATGTTCTCTTCCTTTTTCAAATGATCCGTCCCGAAATAATGGCCTCGGTTGACGACAAAGTCTGGACACTTGCTCAATTCAAGGAGAGGCTCGACCACGTCCTTCTCCCGGAAAACATTCCGTGCCTCCTCGTCGGTCGCATTCTTGGGCAACGCTTTCAGGGCATGTTTAATCTTGATCAACAAGTGTACAAGCTTCCTCTTATGCAGGAACCGATCGATCACACCGGCGTCGTCTGGGAGCATATTCACATTCGCCAGAAGATTGACCGGCGTGCCTTTTGGAATGGGTCCGATCTCGATTCCGCTTTGCTTGAAAATGCCAGGAAGCAGCTGCACATCCGGGAGAATCTTCTCTTCGAGTTCCGTGACGTCTTGAAGAAAGTCAGGAAGATATCCCTTGGGAATCCGCAGATAGCTCTGTGTCGTAGTTCGGTCGATCACCCCCGGCACCTTGTCACCCAACACTGAATCTCTGTCCCGCTTCTCAGGCCACAGCATCTTTACGATCGAGTCCTCGAATGACCGCATTCGGGCTTCGACCGTAGGTCTCGGATTCTCTGCGTACCCGTACCCATCCGGTTTCTTGTCCTGGCATTGTCCGCTCTCTGACACGTTTAAGCAGCCGACAGTGTTATTTTGGAGAAATGGCGCGGTGGACCACAGGCTGACGAGTGAGGCAGGCCGCGTGTAGCCTCGCCCGCCGGCCGGCATCTGATATGGTCGAGGCTCTCCGGTGATGGGATGGTATACGGTAATCGTTCCCACGGACGGCAGGTCCTTGTACGACCGCGAGGAGAAGTTGTCCCAAATGTTGTCCTCGATGGCATTAGTGGCCAGCGAGCTACAGGCGTTCGTCTCAAGCAGGGTGACGGGGACACGCGCATCGGTCGAGAGAAAGTTGTTATCGAGGAAATCGTGGGCCAACACGATCTTCTTCATTTCTCGTTTGAACTCGTCGGTCTTCGTCCAGTTCCAGTACTTGTTCCAACAGCCCAAATAGCCGGGGCCAGCGCAGCCGTGAGGGTCGAGACCGACTGCCGGCACGGGAAGTTTGCTGGAATGACAGCCCGCACAGCGTTCGGCAAACACCTCCTTGCCTCGCAAGAGCAGTGAAGCATCTGTTGTCAGATAGCGGTCTCCTCCAGGAGCATCCTTCAATTTGTGCGACGCGGTGGTCTTCAGGAAGAACAGCGCCAGGTTTGGAGTCTGGGCTTCCGTCGCCTCCCAGTAACTCGAGTTTTTTCGCACAACAGAAATTTGTATCGGCGTGATCGGTTTCCCGCCGATCAACGGCTTGAAATGCAGTAGCCATTCTTCGCTGAACAAACCGATATTGAGGAAGACGCGATTGAGGGCCCCCAATGGGCCGACGGAATCAGATCCGTCTTTCAGCACACGAGGGGTCAACACCGTGTCCGGTGGCTGAAAGAACGTCGTGAGCGGCCCGCTCGCGACATAGTCGTTGAACTGCTTGTTGTCCAAGTTCCCGCCGGCCAACATCTCTTGCCCCCAGCGCTTAGCTTGATCGAGACGCGGGCCGAGATGGTACACGGCGTTCATGGTGCGAGGGTTGTTGATATTGTCGGTCGAGACCAGCGAGGTATCGAGTGTGCCGGGGCGCGACGTGTGAAAAATCTGATAAGGGAAGCTGGTTTGGTCGGCCTCCCATGCAAAGATGCGATCGATCCAAAAATATTGCGCGCCGACGTTCGAGCTTAAGTGTTTCCATTCAGAATGCTCCGGATTCTGGGGAGGCTTTACCGGGTTCGGCCCGACGTGGCATAAGGCGCAGGACATCCCGACGCGATAGGGCTTCACGAGGTCCTTTGATAGGTAGTACGTCGGATCTTCGTAATAGCGCTTCGGGTCCCATTTCTTGGCGGCTTGTTCGTCGAACTCCGGATTGGGGAACAGCCGCAACCCAACGATACCGCTTGCGTAGCCGTAGAACGATCCGACCGGCAGGCTCTTGCCGCGTGCACCGATTTTTATGCCAGGGTACTTCGTCTCATTCTCAAAAGGGTCGGGCGGACAGTTCGGACTGACGACACGCTTGTCGAGCCAGAGTCCGAACCGATCCGGATCGGGGCCTGTTGCTTTTTCAAAGCAAGGCTCATTGACCAATCCAAGGTAGTACCAGCGGGTATCGCGGCTGAATATCAGATTCCGATGCGAAGAAAGCGTCTTCAGAAAATCGAGCGTCCCGAAGCTGATTTTTGAAAGATCGTCCCAGAAGCGGTCGTTGCCGCCGCTCCAAACGATCCATGTGTTGCGGCCTTTCGCTTCCTCAGGGGATAACTTGGCACCACCATCCATGTCGGCAAAATAATCTTCATCTGCGGCCTGAAAGGATGCGACGGACCGATTCGCCAGACGCGCCTCATCGCGAACCTCTCCAGACTTGGGGGCCGGGTTTATGAGAGATCGAATTGATTCACACCCTAGAAGAAGCGTGACACAAAGTAGCGCAAGGCTTCCAGCCTTCATCGAATGTTTTCCAGCAAATTGAAGATGTGCTCTCATTCGTATACTTGAACGCTTCTGATGTTTGAATTAGAATTAGTTCGAATTGGAAGCATGAAAATAGTGTCAGGAGGCTTTTCTCGCTTTGTGGTGATGCCTGTCGAGAGAGTGATGAGATTATGAATACTGAGAAGGGGCCAGCAACCTGTTCCGAATTGAGGCTGTTGCTCGTGCAGGAGCCGATACGCTGGTGATCGGGAGGTAGAAGACCGCACTTCTTGGAAGCCTGAGGTGCCACTCATGGCCGGCTCCTTTGAAAGTTCAGTGCGAGGAACCAGCCACATGCACTGCCATGTGCAAGAAACTGGTAGCCCTTATTAAACCTGTACGGCATTTTTAGCAATAACATTTTCGGGTAATACGGACTAGGGACATGTACGGCATAGCCGTTCGCCGCAGTAGCAAGGTCATTGTCGGACAGGCTTCTAACCACCACATCTTGGGGCATGATTCCTACCTCACCACGACTGCTAGCATCTTGTCTATCTGGTCTGTCTCGTCTGTCTCGTCTGTCTCGTCTGTTTGATCTGTCGGGGTCAAGCAACTAAACAAACCAGATAGACCAGATGAACCAAATAGACCAGACCAACCAGTTGAAGGGAGGGAGCCGCAGCTCTGGGTCTCGCAGAGCCGGGGCTCCCGTGAAGTTGACGCGCAGGCAACCAGGAGGTTCTGGTTGGGTATGCCCCAGAATCAAGTCGCCATTGGGTTCTCAGGCGTGAACCCTCGCCATTGAGTTCTCACGCGTGAGCCCCATGACGGATGGTCGACTGCTCGTCCCGCCGACTCACAAGATCGTTACGCGTGAGACGTGAAAGGTAAAACGTGANNGCCGTATCTCATCCGAGCCATAAGCGATAAGCCCTACACTCTTCACTCCCGCTATGGCCCTGCCCTATCAGCTCCGCGCTACTCGAACTACCTCTCACGTTTTACGTTTCATCTTTTACGATTCACGATCTGCTGCGCCTCACGTTTCACGGGTATCGAGGGGTTCTCGCCCGATGGCCTTCTGAGGAGGTATATCGCAATCGATGTGCCAGAGGCTTCTCTGAGCTGTTTCGAGGAATTCTTTGTGATTGCCTTCAAAATCGGTAGGTTTTCACGATGTCGACGGGAAACGCGAAGGTGCAGGAGATGACCAGCAATATCTCAGCTGAATCAGTTTTGATTATAGGGGAATCCAATTGGATTCAGACGCTCTTTGGTCTGTCTGGTCTATCTCGTCTGTATGGTCTGTCTCGTTTATTTGGTT
>PLBR01000127.1 GCA_003135435.1 Nitrospira sp.
ATTGACCTTCTCGGGAAATGGCACCAACTCGTTGTCCTGGTGGGTGGCGAAGCGGACGAGGGAGACGAGGTCGGTGAGGATGCGCTTGCTGCTCGCGCTTTTGACCTTCGACTTCTCCAGCGCGGCGTACGCCTGCCAGAGTTGCGATCCGTTCCATAGATAGGGCGGCTTTTCAATGGCGTTGGCCAAATCCTTGATGTCCTCGAACTTCAGCCGCTGTTTGTACGGCTTGCTGTAGAGGACTTGCAGGGCGGTGATCTCGTCTTTGTGCTTTGTGATGAACTGTTCGAAGGACTGCACGATAGTGCGGGCGCGTGCCAACGCGTCGGCGCTGAAGCCTGCTTCGATGACCTGATCTTGGCTGACGTGGTCAATGGTCAGTTCGTTCTTCTTTTTGATCTCGACCAGGAGTTCGCGCAGCTTCGGATCGTGGAGCGGAGTGACGGCGTCTTTGATGAGCTTGGTCGCCGCTGCTGTCATGACCTGTTCGCTGATGGGCTTCGTGGAGTCTGCTGGGAGTCCTGCGTCGAGCTTGGCTCGTTCGGCATGACGATCCGGGGTTACGGCTTCCACCAAGCGACGGCTGAGATCTTTGAGCGTGAGGCCGCCGCTCGCTTTGCTGATGGCCTGTTCATCTTCCTTCGTAATCCGGTGCTCCATGCGGGCCAGCCGTCCGGCGATGCTGGTGAGCACGTCTTCTTCTGTGTTCCCCAGGGCCACGGCTTGGAGCAGCTTCTCAAAGGCGACGCTAGGCTTTTTCTCCATCGGACGCGCGTCGGTCTTGTCTTGCTCGCAGACGCCGACAGTATCGACGATGACGAAGTGGTCTTTGGTCGTGGCGTCGGGCGTGACAGCTTTGAGATCATCCGGCTTGATGACGCGGACACCCCGGCCTTTCATCTGCTCGAAGAAGGTGCGGGATTTGACCGCGCGCATGAAGACGACGATCTCGACGGGCTTGATGTCGGTACCGGTGGCGATCATGTCCACGGTGACGGCAATGCGGGGATGATAGCTGTTGCGAAAGGTCTTGATGAGCTCCTTGGGATTCACCCCGGTAGTGCGATAGGTGATCTTCTGGGCGAATTCGTTGCCCTTGCCGAACTCCTCGCGGAGGATTTCGACGATGTTCTCCGCGTGGGCGTCGTCTTTCGCGAAGATGAGGGTCTTGGGGACCTCGGTGCGGCCGGGAAAGATGTCGGTGAAGAGTTTGTCCTTGAAGGCTTTGACNNTCGTCGTCAAGCCTCTCCCAACGTTTTGCGCGCGTTTCTCGATTCATCACCTGCACGCTGTACCCGGCATCGACCGTCGAGCCCGCTTGAGTTATGGCGGTGCGAATGCGGTACACGTCGTAGTTGACGTTGACGCCGTCGGCCACGGCCTGCTCGTGCGAGTATTCCATGACCAGGTTCTGATTGAAGAAGCCGAAGGTCTGCTTATTGGGCGTGGCGGTGAGGCCGATGAGGTGGGCATCGAAGTATTCCAGCACCTGCGCCCAGAGGTTGTAGATGGACCGGTGGCACTCGTCGGTGACGATGATGTCGAAGGTCTCAATGGGAATGGCGGGATTGTAGTCAATGGGGTCTGGTTGTTTGAAGAGCCGTTCAAGGCCGGAGACGGATGCTTCTTCGTCCTCGTCCGATAGCTCCCGCCCCTTGAGCATGGAATACATGCGCTGGATAGTGCTGATGCAGACGCGCGCGGTGGTATCGAGGGTATTGCCCGCCAGCCGCTGGACAATGAATTCCTGATCGAACTTCCAGTTGTTATACGGCGAGACGTACTGCTGGAATTCCTTGAGTGTCTGGTCGCCGAGGTTGCCGCGATCTACTAGAAAGAGCACGCGGCGCGCGCCTGCGAACTTGATGAGCCGGTAGATGAAATTGATGGCGGTGAAGGTCTTGCCGCTGCCGGTGGCCATTTGGATCAGGGCGCGGGGACGGTCCTGCGCCAGCGACTTTTCGAGATTGGTGATGGCGGTGATTTGGGCTGACCAGAGGCCGGTGGTGATAAGGGTTGGCAGCGTTCGCAATCGAGCACGGAGGGTGGTTGCCGTTTCTGCGGCCAGAGACGCGCCCTGCAGATCTCTTGGTGCCCCGCTACGCTCTGGGATCAAGGCTGCGAGTGTCTCGGGGCGATGGAAGCTGAATACCGGGCGGCTGCGAGGCTGGGGATCGAGGCCGTTCGTGAATCGCGTTTCCACGCCGGTGCTCTGATACAGAAATGGCAATGGTCGGATATGGGCGGGCAAGTCCGTGGGGAGGCCCTTGCTGTACTTCTCGGCCTGGACTTCCACGCCGATGAGGGTCACACCCTCTTTCTTGGCTTCGATGATGCCGGCTGCCTTGCCGTCCACATAGAGGAGATAATCCGCGAAGCCGTGCCCGCTCACGAGGGGAAAATTCCTGAGGACCACGCCCCTCCCGGCATGAAGATTTGCGCTCTTGTACTCCTGAACTCTCCAGCCAGCCTTCTCCAGCGCCTGGTCGATGTGCTCACGCGCTTGATCTTCGGGAGTCGGCATGAGGCGCAGGATACCCCTTTCCCTTAGAGAAATCACCCCAACTTGGGAGGGAGTGATCCTAGAAATGGACTCATTCCTCCCTGGCACTCGCGTTCAATCCTGCTGGGATTAGCATGGAAAGAAGGCTTTTGGGTGGATCACCGGGGTCGTTGCTTGACGTGACACTTCGAAGCAGAAGAAGGAACCAGCGGGATGGGGACTGATGGCTCGATCCCCCACGCTGCCGACCGGCGTACGCCATGCAGACGCACGCGCACCCATTTTCACACGCTACTTGCCGAGACTGGCCTCGCCGGTTTTCCTGGAAACAGTTCCCCATCTGGCGGACCGTCCTGAGCCATTTTGAACATCGAGATTGCAAAAAGGATATAGAGAACGACTCCGATCCAAATCACGTAGGGCTGGACGCCTCCTGCCTTCTTCAATTCCTCGTCCTGCTTCACCGGATCGCTCCATGAGCTCTTCTTGATTTCAGCAACCTGCTTGCGGCAGTGCCAGTAGTACGTATAGTTCGCTGTGGCTCCAGCCATGATGCTCCAGACGAGACCCACGGTGAGGTCGCCGGTCACGTAGGTCGAAATCATCGGACCGAGGGCGTAGACCAGCGCATAGACGTGCATTTTTCGGTAGAGAAACCAGAGAAAGGAAATATAGAGAAAGGCCGGCCAATTCCACGTCATGGCGAACTTCGACTGCTCACCCAATCCGAACTTTTTAAAATGTTCCAGGTAGCGATCGGCATGGGGACCGATGACTTGGCGCCAGAGATGTTCATCGGGGTGGATTTCGGGGTGGATTATCCTNNCGATTATGGGGGCGGCGGGGGCCACGGGGGTCGCGATCGGCGGTTCAGGCTCGACGGCAAGTGCGGTTCCGCACTGGTAGCAGAATTTGGAGTCTTCCTGGTTCTGCTGTTGGCACCGTGCGCAGGATTTCATCCGTCAGAGACTAACACAATAAAGACACCACCTGGGTAAAGAAGCAGTAAGTTGATTCCATCGGCAGGCCTATGCTACCTTCCCTTACTTTACAAGGAGATACGTCTGTCATGCCGACAGAAGAACTGAAGCAGGACGCTGCACGTTATTTGATGCAGACGTACACGCGTCAACCACTCTCGATCGTGCGAGGGCGTGGGACGAAGGTGTACGACCTTGAGGGGCGAGAGTATCTCGATTTCGTCGGTGGGATTGCGGTGAACATCCTCGGGCATGGCCATCCGGAGCTGGTTCAGGCGATCCAGCGCCAAGCCGCGCAGCTGATCCATACCTCGAACCTCTATTACACGGAGCCACAAGTGAAGCTGGCGCAGATGCTGGTCGATCACTCGTTTGCCGACAAGGTGTTCTTTTGCAATAGCGGGGCAGAGGCGAACGAAGCGGCGATCAAGCTGGCCCGCCATTATTCCCATGACAAGTATGGAGCCGGGCGGTTCGAGATCGTCACAATGAAGAACTCGTTCCATGGCCGAACGATGGCGACATTGACGGCGACCGGCCAGGAAAAGGTTCAGAAGGGCTACGAGCCGTTGCTGCCGGGTTTCAGCTACGTCGCCTTCAATAATCTGGAAGAACTAAAACGGGCCGTGACCGACAAGACTGCAGCGATTATGCTCGAGCCGATTCAGGGCGAGGGGGGCGTCTATGTCGCGGACCGCGAGTATCTGAAGCAGGTGAGAGATCTGTGCGTCAAAAAAGACGTGCTGTTGATCTTCGACGAAATACAGACTGGAATGGGACGGACCGGGACGCTGTTTGCCTATGAGCAGTTAGGGGTGCAGCCGGACATCATGACCTTGGCAAAAGGGTTGGGGGGCGGCGTGCCTATCGGAGCCTGTCTCGCGACGGACTCCGTTGCGAAGGCCTTCACGCCCGGCAGTCATGCCTCGACATTCGGCGGCAATCCGCTCGCCTGTGCGGCGAGCCTGGCCGTCTGTCGAGTCCTGCTGGAAGGCCAAGTACTCGATCATGCGCGCCGGATGGGAGAGTATTTGGCGAAGGGGCTATCGGACTGTAAGGGGCGACACCGGGTGGTGCGAGAGGTGCGGGGCCTCGGGCTCTTGCAGGGGATTGAGCTCGATATGGACGGGAAAGCCGTCGTGAGCGAGTGTTTGGCCCGCGGCATTCTGATCAATGCAACCGGCGAGCATGTGCTGCGGTTCGTGCCGCCCCTTATCATCACTCAGCTAGACATCGATCGATTGCTCGATACGCTTGCCCAGATTTTCAGCAAACAGGCGGCGTAAGGCGTACTCACGCCGATTGGACAAGACAGGTATGACGGAACGAGCGACAAGAGTGCGGGCCGGCAAAAAAGATCTTCTGGATGTCGCGGCTATCAGCAAGGCGGAGGTGGAGAGTTTGCTGACGTCCGCGGCCCTGTTGAAAGACAAACAGCGGCGCGGGATTCCTCATCCCCTGCTTCCCGGGAAGACCTTAGGGCTCCTGTTCCAGAAACCGTCGACAAGGACGAGGGTGTCGTTCGAGGCGGGCATGAACCAGTTGGGCGGCCATGCTCTGGTTCTGCCCATGGCCGACATCCAGCTCTCTCGCGGAGAAAGCGTTGCCGATACGGCGCGCGTGCTGTCGCGCTATCTCGACGCGATCGTCATCCGCACCTATGACCACTCGATCGTGGAGGAATGGGCGAGGGAAGCGACGATGCCGGTGATCAATGGGCTGACGGACCTGAGCCATCCTTGTCAGGCCCTCTCAGACCTCCTGACCATTCGAGAAAAGAAGGGCCGGTTGAAGGGGATCAAGATTGCCTATATCGGCGACGGCAATAATGTGGCCAATTCACTGATCGAGGCTGCAGCGAAGATGGGGATGATCATCACGCTCGGTTGTCCGGTTGGGTATCAGCCGGAGCAGCATGTCGTCGATCGGGCTAGGGTGGAGGCCGTGAAAACCGGTGCCGTGATCGAGATCGGGCACGATCCCCATATCGCGGCGAAGGAAGCGGATGTCATCTACACTGACGTCTGGATCAGTATGGGACGCGAGCGGGAGCATGCGCGACGATTAAAAGTCTTGGCTCCTTATCAAGTGAACAGCCGCCTGTTGCATCGCGCCAAGCCCGATGCGATTGTCATGCACTGTTTGCCCGCTCACCGGGGTGAAGAAATCAGTGCCGAGGTGCTGGATGGTCCGCAGTCAGTGATCATCGACCAGGCGGAGAATCGGTTGCATATGCAGAAGGCCATCTTAACGAACCTATTAGGCAAGAGGAGTCGAGCGAGACGATGAGTCGTGTCATTAAGAAAGTGGTGCTGGCCTATTCAGGCGGGCTCGATACCTCCGTGATCTTGAAGTGGTTACAAGAAACATACGGCTGCGAGGTCATCGCGTTCTGCGCTGATCTTGGGCAAGGCGAAGATCTGCAAGCGATCAAGGCGAAGGCACAAAAGCTTGGCGTGAAAAAGGTGTATGTCGAGGATCTGCGCGAGACCTTCGTGAAGGACTATGTCTTCCCGATGTTACGCGGTAACGCCATCTACGAAGGCTGCTATCTGCTCGGGACCTCGATCGCGCGACCCCTCATTGCGCGGAGGCAGGCCGAGATCGCGCTGAAAGAAGGTGCCGAGGCGGTGTCGCATGGCTCGACCGGAAAGGGCAACGATCAAGTGCGGTTCGAGCTGACCTATACCGCGCTGGCCCCGGATCTGAAGATCATCGCACCTTGGCGTGAATGGACGATGAAGTCGCGACGCGAATTGATTGAGTATGCCGATCGGCACGGCATTCCCATCACGGCGACGAAAGCCAAGCCCTACAGCATGGATCTGAATTTGTTTCATGTGAGTTATGAAGGCGGTATCTTGGAAGATCCCTGGAAGTCGCCGCCTGATGAAATCTTCCAAATGACGGTGTCGCCGGAGCAGGCGCCGAATAAGCCGCTCGAAGTCGAAATCGGCTACGAGGCTGGTGATCCGGTGTCGGTCGACGGGAAAAAAATGAGCCCGGCGACATTATTGGCTCACCTGAACAAGCTGGGCGGCGCGCATGGGATCGGGCGTGTCGATCTGGTGGAGAATCGCTACGTCGGGATGAAATCTCGCGGAGTCTATGAAACTCCTGGCGGGACGATCCTTCACGTGGCGCATCGTGGGCTTGAGTCGTTGACGATGGATCGCGAGGTGCTGCACTTCAGAGACAGTTTGATCCCGCGCTTCGCCGATCTGATTTACAACGGGTATTGGTTCAGTCCTGAGCGAGAGATGATCCAGACCTCGATCGATGCGGCGCAGCAGGACGTGACCGGCACGGCGCGGGTGAAGCTCTATAAAGGGAGTTGCACCTTGGTCGGGCGCAAGTCGGAGAACTCGCTCTATCGTCTCGATATCGCCACGTTTGAAGAGGACGAAGTGTACAATCAGAAAGATGCCGAGGGTTTCATTCGGCTGAACGCGTTGCGGCTGAAAATCAGAGCCCAGAGAAAGAAGGCCACTACTTAATGGCGCGAGTAAAGGGCCGCAGCCCTGCCGCGTCGGAAGGCGGAAAGGCCTGGGGCGGGCGGTTCAAACACAAGACGAATCGGTTGGTGGAATCCTTCACCGTTTCGGTGGCGGTCGATCGACGGCTCTACGCCCATGACATTCAGGGCAGCATCGCCCATTGCAAGACGTTGGGAAAGGCGCGCGTGTTGACCGCCTCTGAAACCAGGACGATCGTGCGGGGGCTGGAATCGGTGAAGGTCGAGTTGGATCGGGGCCGCTTTCGCTTCACCCCTCAAGATGAAGACATTCATATGGCGATTGAGCGCCGGCTGACAGAATTGATCGGTCCGCTCGGCGGCAAGCTGCATACGGGCCGGAGCCGGAACGACCAGGTCGCGCTGGATATCCGCCTCTATTTGCGGGATCAACTCGGTCAGCTTGTGGGACACCTGGAAAACTTTCAGCGGGTCTTGGTGGCGAAGGGGAAGGCGCATCGAACGGTTGTCATGCCGGGCTATACCCATCTACAGCGTGCCCAGCCGGTGCTGTTTGCCCATCATCTCATGGCCTATGTGGAAATGATCGAGCGGGACAAGGGGCGATTTCGCGATGCAACAGTGCGCTTGAATGTCATGCCCTTGGGGTCCGGTGCGCTTGCGGGGACCAATTACCCGGTTGATCGCCGGTTCACTGCCGGTCTGTTGGGCTTTCCCGCCGTGACGCAAAATAGTCTCGATGCCGTGTCCGATCGCGACTTCATGATCGAGGTGGCCTCGGCGCTGTCGATCACGATGATGCACCTGTCCCGGCTCAGTGAAGAATTGATTCTCTGGTCGTCCCAGGAGTTCCAATTCGTCGAGCTTCCCGACGCCTTCTGTACCGGTAGCAGTATGATGCCGCAGAAGAAGAATCCCGATGTGCCGGAATTGGTGCGGGGCAAGACGGGACGTGTCTATGGCCATTTGGTCAATCTGTTGACGACGCTCAAGGCCCTGCCGTTGAGTTATAATCGAGATCTCCAAGAGGATAAGCCGGCGCTCTTCGATGCCCTCGATACCGTGGTCGCGTCGGTGGAGGTCTTGACGGAACTGATGCGCCGACTCACCGTGAACCGGGACGTCCTCAAACAGGCGGTTCAGGGTGGTGGTATGCTGGCCACGGAGGTGGCGGACTATCTTGTGACCAGAGGAGTACCGTTTCGCGAAGCGCATGCGATCACGGGCCGACTGGTGCGGGCGACATTGGATCAAGGCCGTGAACTCACGGACTTCTCGCTCGAGGAGCTGCGGACATTTTCCGAGCGAATTGAAAAGAGCCTGCTCGCTCGGTTGACGGTCACTGCCGCGATCGACCGGAAGTCTCAGATAGGCGGAACTGCCCGAACGCGAGTGGAACAACGCATCAAAGAACTCGAGCGGATGCTCTCGTGAAGGTGCGGACGCCAAGTGCGACATCCATCGTGGCGGGTGTGACGATGGGAATGTTGGTGGCCTGCGGGACTGTCGGCCCGCCAGTTGCTCCTGAAAATGTCGGTGTGAATCGGACTATTGAGCGGCAAAAGAAGTTAGAGGCGCTCGAGGAGAAACAGCCTGAGGCCGCAGCGGCAGCCGAATCCGTCGAGCCACCACCGGACCCGATGCTACAGGGGCAGGATGTTAACCTTCCCCCATTACGACCGGTGGGAGCCCGGTAATGTTGAAACCGCCATCTGCTGGACCTGTGTAGCCGAATAACGCTATACTATAAAATTGCGTGAGCTGTGCAGGGAAGGCGCAGGTCCTCGCGGCTGTTGAGGCCGATCCTTCGACAGGCTCAGGACAGAGTAGCCGGAGCACAGTCCATTCCGACGAAGAAGCCCGTCCTGAGCGCAGTCGAAGGGGCGGCGTGAGACAATTATAGGAACCGCTCAGAACATTTCAACGAACGTAATAACAACCTCAGCCGGATAGCCGGTTAGAGGTGAGGAGAATCAATTCATGGAACTTATTCAGCCCACACGGCCCAGTCAGCTCATTGAGCAGGCACCGATAGCCAAGTATGCACCAGGCAAGCGGCTGTTGCTGGTCGATCCTTATCCGCGCAATAACCCCTATCGGTTGACCGCGTCGGAGCGACGCGCGGTGTGGTTTCCCAAGCTGAGCTTGCCGGTGATCGCGGCGTATACGCCGGAGAATTGGGAAGTCAGCCTGATCGATGAAGCGGTTCAAGATATCGATTTCGACTTTCCTTGTGACATGGTCGGCCTCTCCATCATGACCTGCTATGCCCCTCGCGCCTACGAGATCGCAACGGAGTTTCGCAAACGAGGCAAGACGATCGTCATGGGGGGCGTCCATCCTACGTACTGCCCTGACGAAGCGCTTCGGTATGCCGATGCGATCGTCTGTGGGGAAGCCGAAGATCTCTGGCCGCAGTTGGTCGCAGACTATGAGGCGGGGAAGATGCAGCGCATGTATAAGATGACATCGTTCCCTTCTCTGGAGAAGTACAAGAGCCCCCGTGTCGAATTGCTGAGCCCCGACTCGTACATGACGAGGCAGTGTAGCTTTACGACCCGCGGCTGCCATTTCGATTGCGAGTTTTGCAGCGTGTCCCCGTTTAACGGAAAGACCACGCGGCGTCGACCGGTGCAGGAAGTGGTCACGGAACTTCGAAATGTTCAGCGATGGATTCGCAGTGAGTTGATCGAGCGATTGGGCGACGAGCCGCTGTGGAACGCCTTCGTCACCGCGCTTCGGATTCGGGTGGGCATCGAGGACGGCAGCATCGTCGCGTTTGTCGATGACTTGCACAACAGCAACCGTACCTATTGTCGTGAGCTCTGGGCCGCGCTGAAGCCGCTCAAGATTAAATGGGGCTGCCAGTCCACGATGTTTCTGGCTGACGACGAGGAGATGGTCAAGCTTGCGGCCGAGAGCGGCTGCGTGTCGGTTTTCGTCGGGATGGAATCGCTCGATGAAGACGCGCTGGACGAAACGAACAAGCCGTTTAACCGAGTCGCGAAGTTCGCCCGGGAGATCAAGATGTTTCACGACTATGGGATCATGGTGAATCCCGGGATTGTGTTCGGATTCGACAGCGACGATGTGACCGTGTTCGAACGGGCCGTCGACTTCTTGACGAAGAACCAGGTGGAATTGGCGTACTTCAACGTGCTGACGCCCCTTCCTGGTACGGCGCTGTTCGACCGCTTCGAAAAGGCCGGTCGTATCTTCGATAGGGACTGGTCGAAGTACGATGGCAAGCATGTGGTGTACCAGCCGAGCCGGATGACGACCGAGCAACTACAGGACGGATTTCACTGGGCCAACCACCAATTCTATTCACTTTCTTCGATCTGGAAACGACTGTCAGGCACGAGTCAGCGGCTTATTCCGCGATGGGAGATGAATCGGGAGTTTCGGAAGTTGGTCAAGCGAACCTGTCCCAAAGCGTCCTTGTCGCCGCTCGCGGGGGTGCTGAAGAATCTCCAAGCGAAGCTCCCGGTGTTGGACAAGGAGCAATTGATTCCTAGCGCGCTGCATGCACTGAAACAGGCGCTAGATCCGAACGCGCTCTCGGCACAACAATTGATATTCCACATCAAGGCCAAGCGGCATGACAAATTCGCTGCTCTATTCGTGGATCTTGAGGGTACCCTCGATCGCCTGAATGCCTTGGAATTGATTAAGAGAATCAAGGAAGCAGCCAATCAGGCACGCATGGACATCATCGTCAACTTCGAGCACCTCAAGCTGGCGACGCCCGACGCCCTCAAGGCGTTGCTGGATTCGGACGCGATGAAGGTAGCAATTCCGAATGTGAAGGTCCGCTATCGTAAGTTCAAGGATGCATTCGAGGCCTCCTTGCAGGGTTTCTCGCTCGCAGGCATCGAGCATCTCAACGAAGATTTGCAGGATGCATAATTTTGAGTACCGACATGGTGAACTCTATTGCGAACAGGTGCCGGTCAGCCGGATTGCGAAGGAGGTCGGCACGCCTTGTTACATTTACAGCTACGCGACCCTCGTTCGTCACTTCCGGGCCTATGATGGGGCCTTCAAGAGCCTACCCCATGTGATTGCGTTCGCCATGAAGGCCAACTCCAATATCGCGATCCTCCGTCTCATGGCAAAGGAGGGGAGCGGGGTGGATATTGTGTCCGGCGGAGAACTCTTTCGAGCGCTCAAGGCGGGCGTTCCTCCCTCGAAGATCGTCTTCGCAGGCGTCGGTAAGAACGTGGAGGAGATTCGCGAGGCCTTGAAGGCCGACATCCTCATGTTCAACGTCGAATCCTCAGCCGAGTTGCAGGCGCTTAACGAGGTGGCGGCTTCGGTGGGAACCAAGGCGAGGGTCGCCCTGCGCATCAACCCCGACATCGATCCGAAAACGCACCCCTATATTTCGACCGGTCTCAAGAAGAGTAAGTTCGGGATTGCCGCCGATCGTGCGCTCGAAGAATTCACGCTGGCCTCCTCGCTCGCCAACATCGATGTCGTCGGCGTTCATAAGCATATCGGATCGCAGTTAACCGAAGTCACACCGTTCGTCGAGGCCGTGAAGAAGGTAGTGAAGCTGGTCGGGGCCTTGAAGGAACAGGGTATCAACATCCGGTATGTCAACATCGGCGGCGGCCTTGGCATTACCTACTCGGACGAAACGCCACCGCTGCCGCAGGACCTTGCGGATGCCGTGTCGCCACTTTTGAAGGATTTGAATGTGACTCTTATCATGGAGCCGGGCCGCGTCATCGTCGGCAACGCCGGTATTCTTGTGACGAAGGTGTTGTATCGGAAGGACGGCGAAGCAAAACGGTTTATTATCGTCGATGCGGCGATGAACGACCTGATCAGACCGAGCCTCTACGGGGCCTATCACGAGATTCGTCCTTTGTCCGAGGCGGTTTTGCAGCGGCCCAAGCATACTGTGGATGTTGTCGGCCCGGTCTGTGAGTCCGGAGATTTTCTGGCGAAAGACCGGTCACTGCCGGAGGTCAACCCGGGCGACATGCTCGCGGTGATGAGTGCGGGGGCCTATGGGTTTGTGATGGCCTCCAATTATAATTCGCGGCCTCGGGTACCGGAAGTCTTGATCAAAGACGGGGAGATCCACGTCATCAAGACCAGAGAGACCTACGACGATTTGGTGAAGGGCGAAACGATTCCGGCATTTCTCGACTGAGGAGCAGGCTCGAAAGGCGCATCCACGGCGAAGGAGTCAGCATGTTTACAGGCGCATTGATCGCCATCGTGACCCCCTTCAGGAATGGCAAGGTCGACGAGCGGGCTTTTGGCGACCTCATAGAATGGCAAATTGCCAACGGGACGAACGGGATTGTGCCCTGCGGCACCACCGGCGAATCCGCCACCCTCTCGCACCAGGAACATCACCGCGTGATCGAATTGACCGTCGAGGTGGTCAATCGGCGGGTCCCCGTGATTGCCGGGACTGGCTCCAATAGCACGGCAGAAGCGGTGTCTCTCACGAAACACGCCAAGGAGGCAGGGGCTGATGGGGCGCTGCTGATCACTCCCTATTACAACAAGCCGACGCAAGAAGGGCTGTACCGACATTACAAAATGATTGCGGAGTCCGTGGATCTTCCGCAGATTCTGTATAACATTCCTGGACGGACTGGCGTGAACATGTTGCCCTCCACTGTCGCCAGGCTCTGTGGGTTACAAAGCATTGTCGGGATCAAAGAGGGGAGCGGGTCAGTCCAACAGGCCTCTGAGATTGTGAGTACATGCGGCGACCGTATGACGGTACTGGCCGGAGATGATGCCCTGACGTTGCCTATGATGGCAGTCGGAGGAAAAGGGGTCATTAGCGTGACATCGAACGTCGTTCCATCCGAGATGGCTCAATTGGTCAAGGCCTTCTTGAGCGGACGCATCGACGAGGCGCGCCGGATTCATTTCGCATTGTCGCCGCTCTTCACCGCGCTCTTTTACGAGACCAATCCGATCCCGGTGAAAACCGCGTTAGGCATGATGGGAAAAATCGATCCGGAGTTGCGGCTGCCGCTCTGTGCCATGGCGACCGAGACGAAGGACCAACTCACGCGGGCCTTGAAGGACGCAGGCCTTATATAGGCAAGATGGTCTTGGCTCTGGCACTCATTCTATGATCAACGTCATTGTCGCAGGGGCTGCCGGTCGCATGGGCTGTCGGCTGGTTGCGCTTATTAAAGATTCTACCGTTCTGACGCTTGCCGGTGCGACCGAAGGGAAGGGCCATCATGCTGTGGGCGACGATGCCGGAGAGACCGCGGGCTGTGGCCGTGCGGGTATTCCGATTACCGACGATCTCGCGGCGCTCCTTGACCGAGGCGAAGTGGTCGTCGATTTCTCCGCTCCTGAAGCGACCCTGCATCACTTACGCACGGTGGCTCAACATCGACGAGCCATGGTGATCGGCACGACGGGGTTTTCCGCTCCCCAGCTCGAAGAGCTGAAATCGCTGGCGTGCCAAGTTCCTTGCGTGTTGTCCCCCAACATGAGCGTGGGAGTCAATCTGATCTTCAAGGTCATCAGTGAGATGGCGAAAACGCTGGGGGACGAATACGACATTGAGGTGATTGAAGCCCATCATCGTCTGAAAAAAGATGCGCCGAGCGGGACGGCACTCAAGATTGCGGAAGTCTTGGCGAAGGCTGTGAGCCGCGATCTTAATCAGGTCGGCGTCTATGCTAGAAAAGGTCTCATCGGGGAACGGAAGAAAGGTGAGATTGGGATTCAAACAATCCGTGCCGGCGACATTGTCGGCGACCATACCATTCTCTTTGGCGGAATGGGTGAACGTATCGAAGTAACACATCGAGCGAGTAGCCGAGATACCTTTGCGGGAGGCGCCTTGCGTGCCGCTCGGTGGGTGGTTCGGCAGCCTCCAGGCTTGTACGACATGATGGATGTGCTAAGTCTCCGATAGTTTCCCCTCTCTGTTTCGGCTCCCCACGTCGTGAATCTGACAGGCAATCATCTGCTATCGTAACGGACCTTCAGCAGTAAGCGCTGCCGGGTTTACATCAACCAAGAAGTGTGAGAGACGAGGGAGTGACTATCGTGAGGGGGGTTGCATCGAGGTTCCGCACCATGTGTCGGCGATGGTCTGATGTTCCGAAGTCGTGCTGACCATGCAATAGCGGAATAGAGACTTGAGCAGGGTGATCTTTAGCCCTCATCATTCATGAACGCTTCTACTGCAATCGCCGATCCCTGACTC
>PLBR01000168.1:0-9372 GCA_003135435.1 Nitrospira sp.
AGAGACCGCATTGGTAGGTGACGGGACAACACACCGGGAAGCGACGGGATGGGCGAATTGAGAAGGACATGGGAGCCTCGCAGGGAGGCTCAGTGTAGAAGGGTAAGGATCAAACCGCAAGGCGGGGGGGCATGTTTGGGGACCCCCCACGTCTAGCCATTCATCTATGGCGCTGTGATGTGGAAGGAAGGGTGGGGGCTGGATAACCTTAGTGAACCGCCCTACCGACCGACACGCGGTACTCACTGGGGTAAACGGGGGTCAACGAGACTTTTCCCGTCCGGCTGAGACGGTCCACTGACAAGAAGACTTGCCCCCACCCGATGCCCGTCAGCATGGTGAGACCTTCTATTGTTTGTGCCCCTTTCCGCCTCAGCAGCAGAAGCATTTGTCGATCGACTGATTGTGAACTGGAAAGCTGTTTGATTGTGGGCCTCATGGTCCCCCTCCGTAGCAGAAAGGTGAGAAGCAGCGTGGCAGGTGCTTGAACGTAATTATGCGCTCACCTCAAACAGCGTGCAACAAACTCGTGGAAATACGTACGTAACTAATTCACGCCTCCCGTGTGCCAGATGGAATGGGGGTTTTCTTGCCGACGAGACCTTGAGATACTATGTCCTCCCGTCCCCCCTCCTTAGTCTCTGCGCCGTCTCCATTCCCACGACGGAATGGGCTGGCCCACGTTGGCGTGCAGACGTTGTTTATCACGCCGGGCAGTCCGTGGAAGAACGGCGATATCGTGAGTTTTAACGGGATGTTACGTGATGAACTGTTGGATCGTGAGCTGTTTGATACACTTTGGAAAGTAACGGTGCTCGTGGAGCGCTGGCGGCAAATCTATAACCGGATTCATCCGCACAGTGCGCTGGGTTATCGCCCACCCGCACCGGAGCCCATCGCGCCACAATGGGCGTGACTCACATTGCGGCTGGTACAACCATGGGGGGCAGGTCAATTTCTGGCAAGCTCCCCTACCTCTTGAGGAATAGCCAAGCACCCCTTTCCCACACTACCCTACGCATAAGATTATGGCTCAGGGGACACAACAGATCGAGGGAGATAGTCCGAGGTTTACTATTGACTGCGTGCTAGCGAACGTAAGCAGGCAGCTTGAAGCGGACGGGTGCGTTCTCGAATGTTTAGAGGGTGGGCATAAGCTCACCACCCCTGATCACCTGAGAGCAGGGGATTGTGTGAAAATCCAATTATGGTTGGAAGGCGAGGAGGCCTTTATAGACATCCGGCTGGCGGAAGTCAGAGGAGTTCACAAGCACTGGATCACGGTGGAAGTGATCCGGGTGAGCCCAAATGACCGGATGAGACTCAAACGATTTATCGATGCCCCCGCAGCCATGCACATCGAAGAACCTGCTCTCATCGACCATCTTCTCATTCGGGCATAGCTTGTCGTCATCCTCTCCGGGTGGAATCAATAACACTGCGAGTCGCTTGGATCAAATCGCTTGCAGGGCCGGGCAATCGATGCCGCTGAGGCGGATACGTTTAGAACTTTGGTTGTGGAGCACTTCGAGGGCGTCGCCATCGAGGACGGAGACGACGGGGCTGGAGAAGTCCAACGCGAGTACGGCTGAGAAGGAGGAAATGAAGAAGCCTAAAGTGGATACAGCGAGAATCAGCAGTCTGCGTCTAAAGTGGAGAGCAACCAACGTCCAATGGACTCCGAAAATGAAGCAGAAAATACAGTTCAGTAGGGGTATCTGTGCATAACTTGAGTGCGAACGCCTCTCCCAGTAAAGAAATCCAAAGAGATGATGTGTGAATTCATTGAATTATCTAGGATTTGTTGTTTCTGACTTATCTTTCTCGAAACACCCCCATATGTTGTGGTCCCGGAGCCGGTTTAATCAATGCCTATTTTTTAGGCAAAGACCATTTGATGAGGGAGAAATGTGCGGAATTTTGATGGGAGGGCGATGNNCGATCTTATGAACAGACTTATCCACAGAAGCTGGGGAGAGGGTTTTGTGAGTATTTTTCTTGACCTTATTATAAATATTACTCACAGCTCTTCCTTGACTTGTGCCTGTGCACTGGGAAGAACGATTGAAGGGCACCTATAGAAGGCCGCGGGCCCGCGATAGGGGTGCGACGCTAGTGAAGAGGTCGCCACGTACTCCTAGATGAACGTGAGATTCCCCGCATTTACGACAGTGTTGCCGGTGCGACATCGCTAGTGAGTCGTGCCCTTCGCCAGCCGTTGCCCCATCTCAATAATCCGCCCCAACCGCTCGAGCAGGCTTTGCGACTGGTGCGAGGTCAGCCCGTGCTTGTTCAGCAACTCCAGCATGTCGTCGATGATCGTGTTCTCGGTTTCGGTGAGGAGATACGCTCAGGGAAGGCCGTCTCAGGGATTCGCGCACATCGCGGCGATCTCCCACATATTGGAGATGGTCGCTTCTTCGAGGGACATGCAGTCGCGTTTAGGACGTTGGTCGCTCATGGCGTAACCTTGTCTACATCGAAGGTGCGTGCGGCTGCGCGATCACTTCTTGTCGCACGCAAATTTCCATAGACGTTTCGCAATACTCCCTGGATCGACTGGTTCCCACTTTTGTTTGTCTGAGGTGATATGAATCACCTTGCCGGTTCCCATATTGCCAGACAACTTCGTCAATGCAAGAGTCCGATGGAGGTCCCCAGCGCAATCGTATTCACGTTGCAACCTTGCCGACAAAAACGAGGTACCCGTCACGGTTTGTATTGTCTCGTAGTCGATCAATTCCCATATCGTCACCCGATCCCCCTTGCGATGAATGGTGTCTGGATCGACGTACACAGTCACTCCTGCTTGGTCGATTACAGAAACCGTTACCCACTCCGCATACGCGGGGCCACTACTCACCAGGAGTGTTACCAGTATCCCAAAACCCAAAACGTAGGCCAGCTGCAGCTTGAGGACTATACTAGCGTTGTACGTGACAGCGCATTCCACGGGGAAGCGACGGTAGGGACGAATCGAGAAGGGCATAGGGGCCTCGCAGGGAGACGTATTGTAGGAGGCTATGTAAGGAGGCGCAAGGGCCAGAGGGGGAATTGAGTGTAATTCTGAGAGGAAAGAACCCCTCGCATCACTCGTGTCCGACAGAATTCATAGCAAAGTCAGTTGGTTCACGTCGAGCAACGGATCGGTGGGTGGTTCGGTGTCGGTAAGCAGTTGAAGTAACGACACTTTCTCGAATGGGGTGACGCTCAAGATCTGTAGCATCGAGTGCAAAGACATATCGAGATCCAATCGCTTTCGAATGATGGCCACGAGCACGTATACGGACACCGCGATCCATACGTGCGTTTTCACTGCGTTCTCAGACGTGCCGAAGAAACGTTTGATGCGCAGGTGCTGCTTGATCCACTTGAAGAACAGTTCGACCTGCCAGCGCAGGCGATACAGCTCGCAAACCGTCAATGCGGGCAGCGTCATATGATTGGTCAGGAACACCAGGCTTCTGCCCTCGGCATCGCGATAGCGTATCCGACGCAACCGTGCGGGATAGCTTTGCTGGGAGTAGAACACTGTCAACTCGATGTCCTGATCGCAGGTCAATCCGGTGCTGCGATCGACAGCTCGGGAGTACAGGCGGTTGCACTTGAAGTTGGACTTGGCGCGGGTGACGAAGAAACTGCCAGCCTGATGCAGGCGATACAGCCGCTCGAAGTCGAGGGAGCCGCGGTCCATCACATAGAAGGCGCCCGGCTCGGGTATGAGCAAGTCGAGCACGTTGACGTCGTGCAGTTTCTCGTCGCTGATATGGATAAACGCGGGAATCGCGCCGCGCAAATCGAGCAAGGTGTGCAGTTTGACGGCGGCGTTGGTGGCGCGAAACGACGCTCACAGAAACAGCGCCAGGCACAAGTCGATGGTGGTGGCATCCAGTGCGTAGACCGTTTCGTGCAACTCCACACCAAGCGGTTCCTTGGCATACAGAGCGCGGGCGATACGAATAAGGGCTTGGGCAAACTCGCAGTGGATGCGCCAGTCGCGCGACTCGTTGGCATCGGCCAGCGCGCTGCAACTGACCGTGCCGCGCAAACCCAGGTGAAAGAGCTTGGTCGGCTGTGCGCGTAGACACGCGTCGATATCGCGCAGACTCTCCCGGTAGGTCAACTGCGCGAATGCCATGCACAGGAACTGGTCCAGACAACTGAACGTGCGGATGTTGAAATCGCCGCGATATTTCGCGATCAGACGGCGAACGGTATGCCAGGGCGCGCACTCCATGACGTGAGCGAACACCAGTTTGCCAGCGTGCATCAGTGCCTCCCGGGAAAATCCCGGCAGACTGGCAAATCACGCATTTGGAATTCAAATCGTTAACACCTTGAATGCTCATGAAACCCTTGAAAGCGCTGGATTTCAGCCCGATCATTCTCAAATCTGTCGGACACTACTGCCCTCGCATGATGTCAGAAAGTGGTGGTGCAAACCCGTTTACGCTGCTGAAAAAAACCATACCACTCGCCGTAACATGGGGGCTGGAGTCTTATCCTTTTAGTGCACCAACCAGGCTGACTTCAAAACACTCAGGGAAATAGTCTGCCGCGTGGTTCTTCTCAATCGATTCCGGCGCAGCTTGCGCGGAGCCAGTGGCCCTGCATGTCCACGTGAACCTTTCCCTTGGCACCTCCTTGCACCATGTCGATGCTCGCCACGATGCTTTCAGGCGTCTTGGCCTCCATGGTCATTTTCGAGGTGGCGGCGCGTGGCGCTGGGCATGTCTTCTCAAGCACAAGTTTGTTTGCGGACTTCGTAATGATTTTTTGCGTGCAACGATCCTCGTCGTCTGACTCCTTGATTATGCGGTCCTCATCCAGGTCCTTTTGTGTTATGCAACTCGGGAGGACGTGTGTCGAGGGTTTTCCCGCACGTGCCTGCATCATCGCTTCGATCTTGGCGCGCTGTTCTGGCGACATCTGCGCGAGCATATCGGGTGGAGCAGGCATGCCGGTCGTCAGGGTGGTGATGGTCATTTCCCAGGCACCGGGTTTGGCGTTGAAAGCATCGGCGAGCGCGCATGATGCCATGAGCGGGATGATCGGGCCTGGGGTGAGCCCTAGGACCATCGTTAGCAGAAAGAGTCCGAGCGCCCACGTCCTCTTGGTCATGTCCGTTTCTCCTTTTGAGTACGCTGCGGGAGCCACGTTGTTCGGGTTCGTTCGGCAAGGCTAGGCCGTCCATGGGGAGGTGTCAAGGTTCTCAGGTGCATGTGGGATGGAGAAAGTGACCAATTGGCAGTCACCTCTGTCCGTAAAACCCTCTCAGGGCTTTCTAGACGTTCAGGACGGTGCGAGGTGATGGGGGTCAGTGATGAGTTCTGTTCCCTGCGAGTCCACCGTTCGAGTATTCTACTCCCGGTTTCACTCCCGGTGTTGCTCCCGATTCCAGGTCCACCTCCATCGCACTCCATCGCACTCGATCCCTATCCCCACTGATCGCCCTGTTAAGGCGAGGGTCCTGGGTGCGAGGCCCAGCCGGCTCACCAGTAACAATCTATAACTTCCGAGAGTTGTTGCTCTCGCAACACCGCTCGCGCCAGCTCCACTGTCACTCCCGCCGCTTATTCCTCTCCGGCACGCCGCCGCCGGCAGCTGCCTCGTGTTTCCTCTGTGAACTGTGCGTGGGCTCTCCTCTTCCTGTGAGAGAGCCCACGTCCTTTCCACAAAGGAGGACACAAGATGACAGGGAGCCTGTCCGACATTGCCGTTCGTGACGAGGCAAGGAGGTGCGGTCAGATGCGAGGCCGCAGGCTAACCCTCGTGTCACGTTTCACGGTTCTTGGGAGCGGGCCGAGCACGACGCAGATGGTCGCAGATCGTTCGCCGCAGTAGAAAGGTCAATATCGGACAGGCTCCTAGCAACAAACCACCCGCGAACAGGCTGCGATGCGGCAACATCAAAGCGACGATCTGGCAGAATGTCAGCGAGAAAGGTCCGTTCTTCTCAACGACCTTCTCTCGTCCGTTCATGGACCAATCTGGGGCGTGGCGCATTGGAACTTCGTTCGGTCTCAATGACCTCGAAGCCCTTGTCAACATCGCGCGTGAGGCCAAGAGTGGATTACCGCTCATGCCTTGAAGCGCTGAACCGCTTCAAGGGGAAGCCTCAGGCCATCCGGGGGCTTCCCTCAACAGGCCCACGCTTTTAAGGCTGCTCCGATTGGACTATGTGCGCAGAGGACACATCCAGCTGTCGATCCACTGCTGGAATGGATCGGCTTCGCCACAAGGCATACAGAATAGGAATCACCAACAACGTCAGCACGGTGGACGACACCATCCCGCCGATCATTGGTGCAGCAATCCGTTTCATCACGTCGGCGCCCGTGCCCGTGGTCCACATAATGGGGAGCAACCCGCCCATAATCGCCGCAACGGTCATCATCTTGGGCCGGACGCGCTGGACTGCGCCTTCCATGATCGCCTCACGGAGGTCGTGAGCCGTTGTCATGCGGCCTTCGCGTACTCGCCGCTCATAGACCTCGTCGAGATAGACGAGCATGACCACGCCCGTCTCCGCCGCCACGCCAGCTAGGGCGATGATACCCACCCATACCGCCACGCTCATGTTATAGCCCAGATAGTCGAGATACCAGATGGCCCCGATCGCGGCGAAGGGAACGGACAGGAGCACGATGAGGGATTTCGCAAGCGAACCGAAGTTGAGATAGAGCAGCAAGAGAATGATCCCAATGGTGACGGGGACGACCAGCTTTAACCGCTCTTCGGCCCGCACCAGATGCTCGTATTGACCGGCCCAGACCAGCCGATACCCAGAAGGTAATGTCACTCGGTCTCGGACCGCGCGTTGGGCGTCTTCAACATAGCCGCGCAGGTCGCGGCCGCTGACCGCGACCGAGACCAACCCGGCCAGCGCTCCCGCCTCATCCGCGATCGACGGCGGCCCCTGCGTGATGATGAGATCTGCAATTTGTCCGAGCGGAATCTGCGCCCCGCTCGGCGTGGGAATCAGCACCCTCTTGAGCCGGTCTGGGTCATCGCGCAGTTCTCGCTGGTAGCGCACATTGACTGGGTACCGCTCCCGCCCTTCGACCATGGTCGTCACGGTTTCTCCCCCAATGGCCGAGGTGATCACCGCTTGCACGTCTCCCACCGTCAGACCATAACGGGCTGCTTCGCGTCGGTTCACAATCAGGTCGAGGTAATAGCCCTCATTCAGCCGTTCGGCAAAAGCGCTTTTCGTGCCTGACACATTTGCCAAGACTTGCTCGATCTCCAAGCCGATCTTCTCAATGGTCTTCAGATCCGGCCCCAGGACTTTGATGCCGACCGGGCTGCGCACGCCGGTCGTGATCATCTCGGTGCGCGTCTGAATCGGCATCCACCAGATGTTTGGAAATCCAGGAATGCGCAGCTTGGCATCCATCTCATCCAATAACCGGTCCCAGGTCATGCCAGGCCGCCATTGCGCTTCCGGTTTGAGAGTGACCGTGATCTCGGCCATTCCGACAAAAGCCGGATCGGTGGCCGTCGGGGCCTTCCCCATCTTGCCGAACACTCGTTCCACTTCCGGGAAGGTCGTAAGCAACTGATCCTGGACCTGCAAGACCTTGGCCGATTCAGGAATTGAGAGACCAGGGACGGTGGTCGGCATGTAGAGGATGGTCCCCTCGTTCAGCGGCGGCATGAATTCCGCGCCGAGGCGGGAAAAGATCGGCACCGTGAATCCCACGACCACCACCGCCAGTCCGAGCGTCAGCCACCGGACGCGTAGCGCGCCGGAGAGGATGGGCCGATACAGCGCGATCAGGAACCGATTCAACGGATTCTTGGTCTCCGCCCGGATGCGCCCTCGGATAAGAAGGACCATCAATACAGGAGCCAAGGTCACCGAGAGCGCGGTAGAAAAGAGCATGGCAAACGTCTTGGTATAGGCCAGCGGCGTGAACAGCCGCCCCTCCTGCGATTCCAGCGCGAAGATCGGCAGGAATGCCACGGCGATCACCAGCAACGAGAAGAACAAGGGACGGCCGACTTCTTTGGCCGCCGCGATGATGGTCTCTGTCCTTTCACACCCACCCACCCCAGGCGCGCCAAGACGCGCCCCTTCCCGTGCTGCATTCGCTGCTTGTTCCAGCCGCTTATGCGCGTTCTCCACCATCACAATGGCGGCATCCACCATCGCGCCGATGGCAATGGCGATCCCACCGAGCGACATGATGCTGGACGTGATATTCAAGTAGGCCATCGGGATGAAGGCGAGCAGCACGGCCACGGGCAGGATGAGAATCGCCACCAGGGCGCTGCGCAGGTGAAACAGAAAGACGACCGCGACCAGGCTGACGATGATGCTCTCCTCCACGAGCTTCTCCCGGAGCACGGCAATGGCCCGATGAATGAGATCAGACCGGTCATAGGTGGGCACGATGTGGATACCCTTCGGCAGGGCTGGCGTGATCTCTTCCAGCTTGGCTTTGATCCGCTCGATCACGGCGAGCGCGTTCTCTCCGGCCCGCATGATCACGATGCCGCCGACCGTCTGGCCCTTGCCGTCCAACTCGGCAATGCCCCGACGCTGGTCCGGCCCGATGTGGACATGGGCAATGTCCCGGATCAAGATGGGCGTACCGCGGCCATCTGTCCCGACGGGGATCAGCTCAATATCCTCAATCGAGCGCAGGTAGCCTCTCGCTCGAATCACGTATTCCGTGCCGGCCATTTCTAAGACACGGCCGCTCACCTCCGCATTGCTGTTCCGGACCGCGTCGATGATCGTCTTGATCGGTAACCGGTAGGCGGCCAACGTGTTCGGGTCCACTTCGATTTGATACTGCTTGACGAACCCGCCGACCGCCGACACTTCTGCCACGCCGGGCACACTTTCTAGTTGGAAGCGCAGGTACCAATCCTGAAGACTGCGGAGCTGCGCCAGGTCATGTGCGCCAGACTCATCGACCAGGGCATACTGATATACCCACCCGACGCCGGTCGCGTCAGGACCTAGCGTCGGTGCGACTCCAGAGGGCAACTTCCCGGTCAGCTTCTGCATGTATTCCAGCACACGACTCCTGGCCCAGTACAAGTCCGTCCGGTCTTCGAAGATCACATACACATAGGAGACCCCGTATTCTGAAACCCCCCGCACTCGTTTGACTTTTGGACCGGCAAGCAGAGACGTGACGATCGGATAGGTGACCTGGTCTTCGATGATGTCAGGCGGTTGACCTGCCCAAGGGACGTGCACAATCACCTGGACATCGGAAATGTCTGGCAGGGCATCAAGCGGAATATTCTTGAGCGACCAGATGCCAGCCAGAACCAGCAGCAAGGTCCCAGTGAAAACGAGGAACCGGTTGCTCGCGCACCAATCAATCACGCGGGAGATCATGGCTACTTTCC
>PLBR01000168.1:9379-9927 GCA_003135435.1 Nitrospira sp.
CTCAGGGACGTTACGACATTCATTGCGGCCATACCCATTTGCGGCATGCCGGGCAAGTAGCTACGCACGCTGACTTGCGCGCCAGTGACGGGAGTGCCGTCGGCTGAAGCAAGTTTGACTCGGTACAGATTGGAACCTTTCCGTGGCGCCGCCGGTTCCGAGGAGAATTGGACCTGGGTCGTAGCTTGAGTTGCGAGGCTGTTCATTGCGGATGCTGCGCCTGCTCCCGGCGGTGGAGGGGCGAAGGAACCGATGGCAGCTTGGAGCTGGCTTTCCGAGTCGATCAGGAAGTTTGCGGACGTAACAATTTGCTCACCCGCCTTCAATCCTTTCGTCACGATGAAATCGTCACCGATACGGGTTCCTAGCTCCACCTCGCGGGGTTCGAGATACCCATCGCTTCGTTCCACAAACGCAATTTGGCGGGAGCCGGATTGCAGGACGCCGCTTGCAGGGATGACGAGTTGGCGGCCCATTGGCACTTTCAATGCTACGTTGACGAACATGCCGGGTTTCAGTTGGAGGCCAGCGTTCGAAGAGACGATGCG
>PLBR01000107.1:0-445 GCA_003135435.1 Nitrospira sp.
CGTGCCGCCAGATCGTATACACGCGATCTTTTCCCACATCCCAGCCCTCGCACCTCAAGAGATCCGTCACCGTGCGGTAGCCATACCGCCCGTACTCCTTGGCCAGGGCGATGATCCACTCGCGCAACCGCTCTCGATCTTGATCAGGCCGCGGCACGTACCGATAGGAGGACCGGATCTGGCCGATCGCCCGACACGCTCGACGCTCGGACACCTGGAGCACCGTGACGGCGTGCTCCACGGCTTCGCGCCGGCGGGCCAGGCTTAGAAGTTTCCCGAGGCCACCTCTTTCACGATGGACAGATCAAGCGCTTGGTCGGCAACAATCCGCTTGAGGCGTAGATTCTCCTGCTCCAGTCCCTTCAACCGCTTGGCTTGATCCACGCGCAGCCCCCCGTATTCTTTCTTCCAGCGGTAGTATGTTTGCTCGGTGATGCTGAGCTTC
>PLBR01000107.1:522-3422 GCA_003135435.1 Nitrospira sp.
CCAGATTTGCCCGGGCAGGTCACAGTTGGCAGGAAGTAAGCCGAGGCAATCTGAGTTTTAGCTAAAGACTATGGCAAAAAGACATGCTGTTTCCTGGGATGAGAAAGCGGACCCCGTATGTTTCATGGGGATTTGGCGTATTTTCGACCCGTTCACCAGAGGACCTTTTATAGGTATCCAGCCCCACAGTCTCACCGGTGATGGCCGTCAACGTAAACGAAGGCGCCTTCTCGCCCACCTTAAAATATCCCGCGGCAAGGACCAGATGGGCCGCAGCAATGGGAGCCAGTAGCGCAAAGAGTGTAATCCATAGCTTTTTCATGACGCCCTCCTTCGACAAGAAAAGAGCTAATGGCATATAGCGAATAGCGGCTACCAGAAAGATTGGATTCTCATGCAGTATTTATTGCTCGGGCCATACGCCCTCAGCCATAAGCTCTTTGCACCGCTTTGTACGCTATCCTACCATGCAGATTTTTTCAGGAGCAACGGGACGTTTTGGAGTCAGGCCTGCGGAGAGGGTCGACAAGACGATCTAAAAAGAGATTCCCTGCCGGAAGATCCCCGGACTCGCGCCGGAGCTGCGGTGCCTAGCAGCCGAACTTTATGGTCAGACGCACTCAACCGTTTGAGCAAACAGCTGACCGCATCACGCATGTCACCGGTACCGCTCCAGGGACAGACCTGCCGGCAATAGTTTGCGCGCTAGGCCAATGCATTCTTTCACGGACTTTTTGAACGGGAGAAAATAGAGCTGACAGACTGTTGAGAATTCGCGAGGGTCCACGCCGGGCAACCCAACTTGAATCGTCTCCGGAGCCTTTGGAACGTAGAGTGTGTCGAACAACGCATCCCACACCGCAAACTTGACGCCGAAATTCTTATTGTGATGCCGCGGATCGATGCTGTGATGAACCTGGTGCTGGATCGGGCTGACGATGATCCGGTTCAACAGAGGACCGTAGGAAATCGGAAGATGAGAATGCTGTAAATGAAATCCCGACAGCCCATACACAAACGATACGATGCTCATGCCGAAGATCGTGGTCGCCTGCATATCATGGGCTGGAAGGTTCTGATAGAAGACGCCGGCCAGCCCGACGACCGGCGCTTGCAATATCGCTATGAAGAAAAATTCCATCGGATGCGCTCGATAGGCGGTGATAGGAGTCATCACTTCGGCGGAATGATGGACTCGATGGAATGACCAGAGCATCGGAACCTTGTGGAACAGAACATGGGCCCAATAGTTTACGAAGTCGTACAGCAGGTAAAAGCCGAGGACTGCGACGAAAAGCCAGGCGAGCGGCAGGGTTTTCGGCGGTTCCCACAACGCATACCCGATCAGAACCAGCTTCATCACTTTATATCCGAGCGTGCCCATGCCCGCTAAGATTGGGACCCAGAGCAAGAACTTGAGAACGATGCTGATGAGGTAGAACCGGTAGTCCAGCACCGCAGACGGATGATGATATATGTGACGCGGAAAAAGAAATGCGTGGAAGGAAGACGGCGGCAACGCGTCGCCTCTGTTTAACGCGACAAAAACGACTCCCGCGATCAGAAGACTGGCGACGAGATAGGGCCACGCGAGCCCGCTTTCCACATCCGTAAGGGTTCCCGCGATCTTTCCGATGGCGGCGGTAAAGCTAGACCATGAGGCAAAGGCAGAGAACGAGTACTCCGCCACTCGCTCAAAGAACCATTTCACTCCTTCAATGGTCATAGGCACTTACGCGCTCTTGCGCATCTCCAGCAACGGCGTAATAAGCTTGGGGAGATTCAGAACATCTCGACCAAAATGCAGGCGATAGCAATCCACCTGCTGCACGAGCTGCGAGAGCATTTGAAACTCGCGCTGTGCAATCGCTTGGTCGTAGACCAGCAACCCCTGTGGCATAAGGGCCTCAAGGGCTCGGCTTTTCGGCAACGGCTCGAGACAACTGTGCGGCATGTCTACCACGTGCGGGAAGAGAATCATCGCCGGCGTACAGGAACTGCCGATGGAATCTGCGTAGAGATCTTCGGCTTGAAAGTTCTTCTTATAGACCCCCTGCTGCAAAATCCCTGGCGCCGCGTGGCGCAGCTCAGGGAAGAACTCAATCGTACGATCCGTGACGTCGATCTTCATGGGAAAAGCCAGTAATTCCATCTGGGTACCCCGGTCACGAAGCAGCGGATAATCATCCGACAGATACCGGAACCCCGACCGGAGTAACGACAAGAACGAGGTGGTTTTCCCCTGACCACTGTACCCGGGAATCAGCACGCCCCGGCCCTGGTATTCGAGCGCGGTCGCGTGCACGGTGTAGAGCCCATTCCGCTTTAGGAGTTCCGTCAGCGCAAAATGGAAAAAGCTCGTGCGCACGTCCGGATGCATCGCGTCCGGCCGGACAAAGTAGCCCTCGACCAGATTGCGAGGGCCGTCAATCAGCAGCAACCCTTGTTCATGGAAGTCGGCGATGAGCCGATCCCCCTCCTGCACGACCTCGCACCGCCANNATCGCCGGTCGCGTACCGGAGAAGAAGATCTTCGCTGAATCGGAAATCTTCACTGGGACTTCCGCTCGACTGGCGACTTCTTCGAAGCGAATCGTGAGGGCGGTTTCTCCGGAGGCGACATCGGTATGAAAATGTTGGAGAAACTCCATCACAGGCGCCACAAACGCCGAAGACGATGTCTGATAGTGGAGTTCGACTCCGTACAAGGAGAACAGGTACTCGCACTTCGCGGTCGCTGTAGTCATCGCATCCTCCGCCTGGTTGAGTGCCACCATTTGACCCGTCTGTATTCTGTATTCATGGGCTGACCAGTCCTCACGAACCGGCCAACCCATAAACACTGTGAGAAGCCTACAATGGCCCCTCGGCGCCGATCTTGTCGCTGGTCTTCTCCTGAT
>PLBR01000093.1 GCA_003135435.1 Nitrospira sp.
AAAATCATGGCGGAGATTTCCGGCGGGCTGTAGCGTTTGCCGCGCAATTCGACGTGCGCATCGCCATTGTCTCCCTCGGTCACCTTATAGGGCAACCGCTTGGCGGCGTCTGTCACTAGCTGGCTATGGAACTTGCGGCCCATAAGGCGCTTCACCGAGAAAATCGTGTTCTCCGGATTCGTAATCGCCTGGCGCTTCGCAATCTGTCCGACGAGGCGCTCGCCCTTCTCTGTGATGGCGACAACAGACGGTGTCGTGCGGGCCCCTTCTGCGTTGGCGATCACAACCGGTTCGCCGCCGCTCATGATGGAAACGCAGGAGTTCGTGGTTCCAAGGTCGATGCCGATCACTTTGCCCATGTGCCTACTCCTCCCTAACTAGTTCTGTCTATGATGATGTTGTTACGATGAACTGATCGTGTCGTCTGTTCCCGGTCAGCCGTCGGCCCGCCCCGTCGATACGCTCACCATGGCTGCCCGCAAGATACGGTCATGCAGAAGGTATCCTCGCTGAAACTCGTCCACGACATGCCGCTCCGGAACCTTCTCGGACGCGACGGAGGTGATGGCTTGATGCGTGGCGGGATCAAACAGCTGGCCGAGCGTCTCGACGGGTATGACATGAAACCTCGTCAAGGCTTCCGTCAGCTGCTTGAGGGTGAGATCTACGCCCTGGATGAGAACGTCGCTACCCCCCCCCCCTCGTGAGGCCTTGATGGCCCGTTCAAGATTATCGACGACTGGTAAGAGCTCCTTGAGCAATTGCTCATTGCCGAATCGGATCTGGTCGCGCTGATCCCGCTGGATCAATCGTTTATAGTTATCAAACTCGGCGGCGAGTCGGAGATACTTATCGTTCAAGCCCTTAGCCTCCTCAGCCTTTGCCGCAAGAGCCTGCTGAAGCTCCTCCACCAGGCCTGTTTCCTCCGTGGCGGGGCAATCGCTGGGCGATGAAGCATCCAAGTTCTCAATTATATTCGCGTTCTGGTGTTCTTCAGGCATGAAAGACTCCTCTGTCCGTCATGAGATAGCCACAGGGCACATAAAGTCAACCGGGCCAGGAAAATTAATTACTTGTGCAGGGGACGGCGGTCTTCAGCAGGCTGCGGGTTTGTCTGGTCTATCTGGTTTGTCTGGTTTTTTGGTTGAACGAAACTAACCAGATGAACCAAATCAAGCAGATAAACCAAATACCGGTCTTCTGCTGCTAGACCTGCATGGTGGGAGGAGCACCCTGAGCGCGTCGGTAGAGTAGCTCAAGACCTTCTAACGTCAGGAGCGGTTCAATTTTTTGGATGGAAGTGGTTTCGGCTGCCAGGATGGAACTGAGTCCTCCGGTGCCGATCACGTAGGCTGAGCGTCCGAGTTCCTGTTCCATTCGCCGGACGACGGTATCGACCAGTCCTGCATATCCGAATAATAGTCCGGCTTGAATACTGCTGGCGGTGTCGGTGCCGATCACGGTCTTAGGACGGATCAATTCCACCTTGGCCAGTTTGGCGGCTCGTGCGAACAGGGCTTCCGCAGAGATCCCGAGGCCGGGGGCGATGACGCCTCCGAGGTAGTGGCCCTCTGCCGTGATGGCGCAAAAGGTCGTGGCGGTGCCGAAATCGACGACGATGAGGTCGCGGCGATATTTATGATACGCGGCCGCGGCATTCACCAACCGGTCACTGCCGATTTCCTTTGGGTTGGCGTAACGGATTGTGAGCCCCGTGTCAGTATCCGAGGTGACGACCAAGGGATGCTGATGAAAATATTGTTCGAGCATGTTTTCGACGGTCTCGGTCAGCGCAGGTACGACGCTGGAGATGATGGCGCCGGAGAGACGTTGAGAGAGAATTCCTGCTGCCGTGAGGAGATTGGCAAAGAGGATGCCGTACTCGTCCGAGGTTTTTTTCACATCCGTGGCCAGTCGCCAATGGGCCGCCAGGGTGCGGTCGTCATAGATGCCCCAGACAATGTTGGTGTTGCCGATATCAACGACGAGGAGCATGGACCTATTGTACGTTTCAACTAGGTGGTTTGGCCAGCAGGCTTCGGAAAAACTAAGTTGGCCCGCCGAACATCCGGTGATCCGTATGTCTGGGACAACAGGACACACCTCGCAGAATGCTCAAACAGTTCGTCCAGCAAGGCCGCAGCGAGTGAAGGGCCGAGCAACTGTTTTGACGGTCACACGTCCGGTGCCGCAACCGGCCGCCACGGAGTGCCATCATGGACCATCGCATTAAGAAGCGTCAGCAGCTTGCGCATCGCGGCCACGAGGGCGACCTTCGGCGCTTTGCCGGCGGCGCGCAGGCGCTGGTAGAACGGCCGGATGACCGGGTTCCAGCGCGTCGCCACCAAAGTCGCCATGTACAAGACTGTGCGGACGGAGGCCCGCCCGCCCCAGATGGTCCGGTGCCCGCGTAGCCGCCCACTATCGCGGTTGAAGGTGGCCACGCCCACCAAGGCCGCCATCTGTTTGCGATTCAGCAAACCCAACTCCGGCAGCTCGGCCAACACCGTGCGGCTCATCACGGGCCCAATGCCGGGCACACTCTGCAACAGTTCTTCCCGCGCTCGCCACACCGGACTCCGCTGGATCATGTCATCCAGTTCCTCATCGAGCCGAGCCCGTTCGTCGCTCAACCAGTGCACATGCGCGGCAATCCGTTTTCGCACTCGATCGAAAGCCCGATCAAGGCGGTTCTGCTCGGCCTGCTGCATCGCCAGCACCTGGCGCCGGCGCGCCAGCAAGGCCGCCAACTCCTGGGTCGGTGCATCGGGGATCACCCGCAGGGCCGGTCGGATGACCTCTGCAAAGCGCGCCAACACCTGCGCATCGAGCGTGTCCGTCTTGGCCAACTGGCCCGGCGCCTTGGCAAAGTCCCGGACCTGGCGCGGATTCACCACGATCACGGGCAAGGCGGCGTCCAACAGCGCCCGCAGCAGAGGCTGTTCCAAGCCGCCGGTGGCTTCCATCACGATGAGCGCCGGACGCACCTGGCGCAGCTGCGCGAGCACCGTCGTGATCCCGTTGGCGTCATACGTTACGCTGCTCAGCTCGCCGGACGGCCGCACGGCCACATCCAGCCGGGCTTTCGAGACATCAACCCCGACAAAAACCAATGGTGTCTGCATCGCCTCTTCCTTGGTGAAGCCCGTCCTTGTCCCGATGCGGGCTCAGTGGCCCCGGCAACTGTTCGGGCTTGGGTGGTGGAGAATGTGACGACCCGGCTCGGCCACGGTCTCTTTGGACCGGAGGCGTATCGATCTGTCCAGTTCCATGGGTCTCATGTACCACAATTCCAAGATACAAGGCGTACCCGCTGGGGTACGTGGAGGGTATGAACGATGCGAGAACGACGCTGGCGGACTGTTTGAGCATCCTGCTAGGTCCTCACGTGGATGATGTCAGCTACGCGCAGATGGACTAGCTCCGGCGTTCCCGAGCCTGGTTGGGTCGCCTGCGGTCGCACGCGCAAGGATCCATCCTGGCCGATTCCCTCGGCAAGACCCACGACCACGTCTCCATTGGCCAACGTCGCTTGCACCGTGCGGCCGATGGTCGAGCATCGTTGGTAATAGGCCAATGCGATTCGATCCGTTCCGTGAATGGCTAATTCATCGAGGCACTGTTCAAGTTCGAGGAGCAGCTGCGCGAGCAGTCTGTTGCGGTCGACGACGATCCTTCGTTCCTGCCATATCGACGTGGCTGAGTCGCTAAGATCAGCAGGCCAGTCCTCGGGGTCAACGTTGACGTTGATGCCGATTCCGATGATCTGGAAAGGGCCTGATCGCGTTCCAGTGCCGCTTTCGCAGAGAATCCCGCCGACTTTTCGTTCCGAGATCAGCAGATCGTTGGGCCATTTCACGGAGACGTTGGTGGACGAGACCTGTTCGATCGCTTCGGCTGCGGCCAACGCAGAGATCAGCGGCAACCAGGAGAGCCATTCCGTGAGGCGGTTCGGTGGGCGCATCATCCTGAGGATGATGGAACAGTAGAGATTGGCACCGGGCGGAGAAAACCAGGTTCTGGAGAGACGCCCGCGTCCGGCGGTCTGGCTGTCGGCGGCAACGACGGTGCCATGTTCTACTTCCGCCAGTGCGAGCTGAACGGCTTCCCGGTTCGTTGAAGGGAGGCAGTCGAACAGTTCGATGCGACGCCCAAGCCATGTGGTCGTCAGGGTGCTGTGAATCGTATCTCTGGTGAGTGGTGGCGAGGGTTGCACAAGTTACCTGGCAGGATGCTGAAAAGTAGCTCTCAGAACCCGTGAAACGTGAGGCGTGAAACGTGAAACGTAGGAATGCCGAGTGCTCTTCATCCGAAACCTTTCACGTTTTACGTTTCACCTTTCACGAACGACCGTGCCGACGGCGTGGTTCGAGTATGAGACTGAGTGTTGCAGCCGGGGCTGAATGGGTGAGGGCTCCGATGGAGATGCGGTCTGGGCCTGCCGCCGCCATCGCTCGTACGTTCTTCAAGGTGATTCCGCCAGACACTTCCACGCGTGCTCGCCCCTTGATCAGCCTGACGGCTTGACGGACAAGCGCTGGAGTCATGTTATCCAGCAGAATGATGTCGGCTTGCCCTGCGAGGGCCTGCCGCACCTCCGTCAAGGATTCCACTTCCACAATAGTGTTCATGTTGCGAGAGGCGCTGGCTTTTGCTTTGCGGCAGGCCGTTTTGACGGGCGCTGTCGTTCGTCCCAGGAGGGCAAGATGATTGTCTTTGATGAGGATGCCGTCGCTCAGTGACTGGCGGTGATTCATGCCCCCGCCGAGGAGGACCGCCCATTTCTGAAGCGCACGTAAGCCCGGGATCGTCTTTCTTGTGTCGAGGATAGTCACAGGGTATCCGCGAACTGCGTCGCAGAAGCGACTCGTCAAGGTAGCGATACCGGAGAGGTGTTGGAGAAAGTTCAGGGCGACTCGTTCAGCCTTCAGGATGGAGCGCCCATCGCCTTCGATCTGGAGTAGGCAGTCGCCATCCTGTGCGCGCTCCCCATCCTGGCGGTGGATGGTTATGACAAGAGACACATCCACGGTCCGAAAGGTTCGCACGGCGGCGGCGAGACCGGCGACCACCAGCGATTCTTGGGCGACGATGCGAGCGAGCGCTGGGGCAGGAGAGGGAAAGAGGGCGGCTGTCGTGACGTCGCCGAGGGGGGAGTCTTCTTGGAGTGCCAGTCGAATGGCGCGCTGCATGTCGGCAACCGGAGATCTGACCATCGGTTATGTTCTCAGCATGGCGCGCAACTGTTGCTCGCTGCTGGCGAGCATGGCTTGATCTCGGCGCAGGCTTGTCAGACGATCCTGGTGATCGGTAATCACCTCGGGCGGTGCCTTGGCCGTAAACTCTTGATTATGCAGTTTCCCTTCCAACCGTTCCATCTCCTTCGTCTGCTCTGATTGTTGCTTGAGCAGACGATCCAGCGCTTTGTTGAGATCCACGTCGCCTGCCACCACCATGCCGACGGATAAGCCCTGGGTGATGAGCCGGAGAAGATTGTTGGTCGGCCAGGTCGCCGTCGGGGTCAGACCGACCGTGCCACGACCGAGATGGGCGAGATAGGTCCGGAGTTGATCCAGGTGGCCCTGCCGCTGTGGCTCGTCGTGCGCGACGTAGAAGGTGATCTGTTGTCCCGGAGAATAGTTCAAGAGCATGCGGGATGAGCGCACCAGGCCGATGGTCTGTTCGAGCAACGTAAACCGTTGGTCCATCTCTGGCGCAATCCACGTCGACTCGGGTATCGGATAGCGCTGAATCACGATGCTCTCACCTTGGTGTGGGAGCGTTTGCCAGATCTCCTCCGTAATAAAGGGCATAAAAGGGTGCAGCAGACGCATCGTGGTCTCTAACGTGTCGACGAGGGTTTGCCTGGTCCCCGGCGCGTCCGGGCTGGCTGAGTTTTGGACGGTGGGTTTGATCAGTTCAAGGTACCAGTCGCAGTACTCGTGCCAGATAAATTGGTATAGAGCATTCGCCGCGCGATCGAACCGATAGACTTCCAACTCGGACGTCACCAACTGGATGGTCTGATTGAGGCGACTCAAAATCCAGCGGTCGGGGAAGGTGCGTTCGGATGGCGCGGTGGCCGTTCGTGGTCCGTCCAGATTCATGAGACTGAAACGGGCCGCGTTCCAAATCTTGTTCGCAAAATTACGGTAGCCTTCGATCCGTTCCTCCGCAAGCTTGATGTCGCGCCCCGGTGAGGCCATTGAGGCGAGCGTGAAGCGGAGCGCGTCGGTGCCGAATTGCTCCATGACATGCAGTGGATCGATCACGTTGCCTTTCGACTTGCTCATCTTCTGGCCTTCGGCATCGCGGACCAAGGCATGGATGTAGACGTCGCGGAAGGGGACATCGCCCATGAATTTCAGGCCCATCATGATCATACGCGCGACCCAAAAAAACAGAATGTCGAGGCCGGTCACGAGGGTGGAGGTTGGATAGTAGGCCTTCAGCTCAGGCGTATGCTCAGGCCATCCTAGCGTAGAGAAGGGCCAGAGGGCAGAAGAAAACCAGGTGTCGAGGACGTCAGGCTCTCGAATGAACTGTTGGCCTCCGCATTCAGGGCAGGTTGACGGTTCGGTCTTTCCCACAATCGGAGTCGCCCCTTGGAGGATCGTTAACCGTGTGGATTGAGCGGCTGAAGCCGTCGCTGCAGTCCCCTCAATGATCAAGTCTTTGTTGCAGTTGCGACAATACCAGGCGGGAATCTGATGCCCCCACCAAATTTGGCGTGAGATGCACCAATCTTTGATATCCCGCATCCATCCGAGGTAGTTGTTCGTCCATCCTTCTGGAATGATTCGGATGCGTCCGTCTTCGACGGCTTGGATCGCAGGCTCGGCCAGGGGCTTGATCTTCACGAACCACTGAGGAGACAGATAGGGCTCGACCACGGTTTTGCAGCGATAGCACTTTCCGATCGCCATCTTGTGGTCGTCAACTTTCGTGAGTAGGGCACGATCTTTCAGAAGCTGCTCGATCTTGGGCCGTGCCTTGGTGGCGGGGAGGGTTGCGACCATGTCAATGACCGCTTGTTCGACGCCGGCGGCGTTCAGTCCCTGCAGGTCGAGCAAGGCCTGATGGTCGAAGATGGAAACTCGCGGCAGTCCATGCCGTTCGCCCGCTTCAAAGTCGTTGAAGTCGTGCGCCGGCGTGATCTTGACGGCACCGGTGCCGAACTCGCGGTCGACGAGAATCGCATCGCCCACGATGGGAATCGTGCGGTTTGTAAGAGGGAGATGGACTCGTAGGCCGATCAGTCGATTGTACCGGGGATCTTCCGGATGCACCGCCACCGCGGTGTCGCCGAACATGGTTTCTGGTCTCGTCGTTGCGACGGTGAGACGAATCGTTGGATCCTGTTCGAGCGGGTATTCGATTGAATACAGTTTCCCTTTGATGTCTTCGTGCTCAACTTCGATGTCGGAGAGGGCGGTCAGGCAGCGAGGACACCAGTTGATCAACCGCTCGCCCCGATAAATGAGGCCTTCATCGTAGAGCCGTACGAAGACTTCCAGGACGGCTGTTGACAACCCTTCGTCCATCGTGAACCGAAGACGATCCCAGTCGCAGGACTCACCTAGCCGTTTCTGTTGACGGATAATGGTATCCCCGGAGGTGGCTTTCCATTGCCAGATGCGCTCAATGAAGCGATCGCGTCCAAGGGATTCCCGAGAAGCCCCCTCGGTCATGAGCTGCTTTTCCACGACGTTCTGCGTGGCAATCCCGGCATGATCGGTACCGGGCAACCAGAGCACATTGCGGCCTTGCATGCGTCGCCAGCGTATCAGGATGTCTTGTATTGAATGATTCAGCGCGTGGCCGACATGAAGCGAGCCTGTGACATTGGGTGGGGGAATCACGATGCAGTAAGGTTGGCCGGGATGTGTCGGCGAGGCGTGGAAATAGCCTTGCTGGCTCCAGACCTGATACCAACGTGCTTCGACTGCCTTGGGATCGTAGGTTTTGTCGAGTTGGGGTGTGCTCATTCAGTCTTCTTCTGTCGTTCGTCTGAAGAAAAGAGCCAATGGCGTATGGCTTATGGCCGATAGCAGGTGCAGGAGAAGCAGGACTTTCCTTGTCCGTGCTATGCATTCGTTATTCGCTATCAGCTCCTGTTTCCTGCCACCGGCTATAAGCTATTAGCCATACGCTCGTATTCCCAACGAGATATGTTTCACGTGTATCGAGCACGCCGCGCGGGAAAAGACGTGTCTCGGCGCGCCGGGGATGGGCGGGTGAGACGAGCGACTTTTTCAGCATCCTGCTAGAAATGCGACGCATCTTAGCATGCGGGTGGTGGGCTCTCAAGGCGAGGTGGGGACACACATAGCTTGAGGGGTGCAGAGCCGTGTGTTATACAGACTCGCACAAGGCGAGGGCGAGGGGTTCGTTCCGCTTCCACTTTTTACAATTTGGAGAGACTATGGCCACAGGGCGTGAAAAAGATCGCAAGACGAGAAAGAAGCATCGGAAGAATGTCGCGCGGGTAAAGGCACTGGTGACAGCCAGACGGGGTAAGGGTAAGAAGAGCAAAAAGGGGTAAGTCGGAGCGGAGGCGAGAGTTCTACGCGGCTTGTGTGAGTCGTGCGATCTCTGCTTTGATCTGCTCTTCGGCCAGGTCGGGCACGAGACGCTGCACGGCCTGTTCGACCTGCTCTCGAGCTATCGCCTGGACGAGTGCTTCGACCATTCCAGATGTCTGCTTAGCGGCAGCCTGTTTGATCTCTTCCTTGACGAGTCCCTCGATCGATCCAAGTTGTTCCCGAACCATATCGGGCAGTGTGGTGCGAACAGCATCTGTTTGTTCGCGGACAAATCGATCGATGCGCTCGTTGACCAGGGGGCTTGCGATTTCGAAAATGCTGTGCCGAATGATGGGTTCGAGGAGGGACATTTCCCGTGAGAGGACCTTCGGGAGCGCCGTCATGAGCAACGGCTCAAGGATCTGTGTCAGCCGCTCTTCCGAGAGGGACGCACCCATGCGTGAGCGCACCTCTGTTTCCACGGCTTTGGCCACGAGGGCTGCCAGGTCTTTCCCCACCATCTTGGGGAGCAGGTCGGCAATCTTTTTTTCTGTCCGTTCTGACATGGACTGAAGGAGTTGACCGAAGAGGCCCTTCATCGCCTCTTCCGGTTCGGTTGTCGAGGCCTGCATTGCTGTGGTGGTGGTCACGGGGGAGTCTTTCGGTTGGGGGTGGGGTGCGATCGCCTGTTCCTCTTCTTCCTCGGTCAGGCTGTCATCGTCGAAGACATCATCATCGGAGTCCGTCGCGCTTGAGACCGGCGGCCAGGAGCGAGATTTCTTCTTTGTTCCGTTCGTCCTGGATGCCTGCTGTGCTTCCAAATCCTTGATCACATCGATGAGGTTTTCGGACTGAAATGGTTTGTTGAGAAAGGCCTTCACGCCCAGCGAACGCAAGTGGGTTTCATCCACACGATCCGAAGAGCTGATCAGGGAGACAATATAGGTTTCTGCTAGGTTATCCAGCTTGTGGACTTCTTTACAGAACCCCGAGAAGGTCATGTTCTCCAAATGATAATCTGCGATGATGAGATTCGGGCTCATCCGGCGTGCCGCTTCCAAGGCTGCTGGGCCATCCTGGAATCCCACGACATCGCACCCTTCTNNCCTTCTGGTTTCGGGATCTGCTCGACCAGCCGGCGGACGGCGGGACTACTGTCGACGACAAAGATGGTTGAAGCCACCTAACCCTCCAATGTTATTGAACTATGTCGAAGCTAGCAGTGGGGGTACTCTTTGTCAAGAAATCGCACGATAGGTGTTTGTTTTGACTTCGGATTTTTGACCTGAGTCATGCGCGGGACCTCCTCCTCCTCTCCCCACGTCGTTTCATGAAGCCCATCCGCGACCTGCGCGCCGAGCCCGGCAGGGGCGGGTTCGGCATGCGGGGCGCCACTCCCGGTTCTACTCCCGGTTCCCCTCGGCACGTCGAGCGGGGAGAGGGCGCGGTCCCGTCGAGCCGCCGGCGCCGCGAGGGGCGTGGGCTGATCGAGGGGCCCATGCGGGTCGCCCAGGCTGCCCCGGTTCACGGCCTGTCGGAGGTGCGTCGGACTCACGTGGCTATAGCGCATGGTGGTCTGAATCGTGCGATGACCGAGGATCGCCATGACCGACACCAGATCCACCCCGGCCATGACGCGGCGGCTGGCCGCCGTATGCCGGAGTGAATGCCAACAGGCGCCGTGCACCCCGGCCTGGCGAAGCGCGGGGGCGTAGATGCGGGTGACGAAACTGTGCGGGTTCCAGGGCTGCAGCAGATGGTGGGGGGCGGGAAAGACCCACGGGGAGCGGCCCCACGACGGGAGCGACTGGAACAGCGCCCGGGCCGCGTCGCTCAAGGGGACATGCCGGGTCCGGCCTCCCTTCGGCATTGGGATGGTGAGGACCCCCTGTTCCAGGTCCACGCACTCCCAGCGCAACCGAAATTGTTCGGCGCGGCGTAAGCCGGTCTCAATGGCCAACGCCACCAGCGCCCACTGCTCAGGGGTGAGCTGCTGTCGCAGCGCGCGTAACTCCGTGTCGGTGAGGTAGCGCGTCCGCGTTGATTCCGGGAAGAATTTCACGCCCGAGACCGGATTGCGGGTCAGCTGGCCGTCTCGCAGCGCCAACGTCAGGATATGGCGGAGAAAGCCAAAATGCCGATTGATGGTCGCATCGGCCCAGCGACGTTGAGGGTGCGGTGTGTGCGTGGTGCGCTTCATCTTGTCGCGGAGCTTCGCTTGATGCCGCCGCAACGCTTCGGTGGTGAGCTGCGTGAGGAGCCGCTTCCCGAACCAGTGGCTCCAGCGACGCCCGTAGATTTTCTCATTGACGAGATTGGCATTCGTCGACCCGGCCAGGCAGCGGTGAATCCACGCCCGGAGCGTGAGGGCGTGGGACGTGGCGACCTTCTTCGGGAAGTAGGTCCCTTCTCGCAGGTCTGCCCGCAGTCGGCCATAGAGGACTTTGGCTTGCGATTTGTTCTCGCAGCGGAACCATTTTTCCTGGCCATGGGCATAAATACGGCACCACCACACGTTGTTCTTGAACACGAGCCCGCGATCTTTCCCGTCCTTACGAGCCATCAGGCGCCTCCTTGCGGCGTTTCCGCTTGATCGCGTCTCCCTTGTCGTGCCAATACCGCCGCCATCGCACGTCCTTGCCGCAGGCTGGTCCACAATACCGCTGTCGCAAATCCGTGGCAAAAAAGAGCTTCCCGCACGGGACGATGTGGAGGGCGCGATCACCGGGCAGCGTGCCGCGTTCGCACGTGCGAAGTCGTGCGAGACCCAGCTGTTCGAGATCCAGCCAGAGTCCGAGCCGCAGACGGGCTAACAGGTCACCGGTTCGCGTGAGCTGGAATTCCTGTTGGGGCGTGGCACAGCCCACGTATGCGATCCTGGGCTCTGTCTTGACTACTGTGCCCGCTAACACGTCCTGGAGGTCGTGGAGCAGCCGAGCCTGAAACCGTGTGATCGTCCTCGGCGAGAAAATCGAGGCGTTCCGAATCGCCTCGGTCGTCTTTCCCTCCTTTATATCCACCACGTAATAGCCGGACTTCAGTGGCGAGGCATAGACGGCGAGCTCGTCAGATAGGTTGAGCAGATCCCCCCTCGACAACGTGTGCACGTCCGTATACAGCACGGTGAGCAGCCACAGCATCCGGGTCTCCGGTGTCGTGCCGGTCCGCTGCATCGCCGCGCTATAGGCTCTGAAGGTCTCTTCTAAGGCCTGTGTCGTGATCGTATGAGCCATCCGCCTCGTGTGTGAGGGCCGCCCCGCAACTCCCCGCTGCTTCATGTCGCTGACCTCCTCTGTTGTATGGCCGACCACCAATTCTAGACCGCTAGTGTGAGCACATTCTACAGTCAGTGGCAAAAGATAGTCAATTATACAATATACGTCAGTCACTAAATCATATTGTATTATCTGATGATCTGTGTTGAAATGACTCCCGGAACGATACGGACATCCAGGAGGGGGGGTGACGATGGACACACTCAAAGGCCCATTACTGACCGTCGCGGAGGCGGCCGCCCGGACCGGCTGGAAAGAGTGCACGATCAGAAAAAAGATTCTTCGCCGGGAGATCGCCTACGTCAAACTTGGGCGATCAGTCCGCATCCCAGAATCTGCACTGAACGACCTGATCGAATTGGGATTTCGACCGGCCATCACCCAGGCCGGTCGCACAGATTGACCAGTACACCAGGCCCATGCGACGGGGCAGACGATGGGGCGTCCAAGATTGCCAAGGCACACGGAGTGAATCGTCCGTCTCCAGACCAGAGTTTCAGCATTCGTGCCATCGTGAAATAGGTGGGTGCGAGTCCTCGCTCCATCCACAAGGCGGGACAGGCCACACGCTGAGGCCACGAGAGCGGGACTGGCTAAGAGAGAGGAGAAAAGTCCCTTGCACCAATCCAGCAGGCAGAGATGCAACACACATGTGAGAACAGCATCAATGAGCGCATCGTTGTCCCACTTAATAGCCGTATTGCGACAAACTCTCATGGGCACACACCGCATAATCCTACACAGGAGAAAGGCCTGATCCATGGCTAAGAAACGCCGTCACCGGTACGCGTGTAAGTCCTGCCGGAAGCCCTTCAATACTCTTCCGGAAATGTGGGGACATACCCCCCACTGCCCTGCGCGCAAGCTGAGCCAGCAGCCAACCACCCAGGCTGGGCCTGAGGCTCTACGCTCCGCTGTTGCAGATCGCGAGTCCCGTCGCCCTGGCCCCGATAGCCACGAAAGCAGGCTGCTCTTGCTGGATACGGCCGAACTGATCCAGCAATTGCGGCGGGACGCTCGTTATTTTGCCGGCATAGCCTATCTCCTGGCTCAGGGGAATGAACAAGGGGAATACGAGAAGGCAAAGGAATGGTTCTGGCTGTCACAGGGACTCGACGATGTCGACAGGGATTTTGATTTGATGGTGGGGCCCCTACGACTAGATCGGTCGCTGCTGTTCCGGGCCTATCATCAGTTGGGCCCGATACGGGACGCATGGATGTACTATCGAACCCGTCATCTGAGACCCGTACGCGAAGGGGAGAAGGAGCAAGAGATTCCTGAGGACATTCGCGAAGAAGACGCGATGTGGGCCACGATCATGAGCAACATCAAGAAAATGCTGGCGATGTCACGCTAAGAAAGGCACGGAACGGATGGGTGGCCCCGGCGCCCACACCTCGACTGAACCAGCGCGGCTCCGTTTTGTTTGAGGCCATCCCACGCAGTCAGCAAGAGCGCGAGCCCATGATCGTGGTACTCAGGCGGAGAGAGCGATCGTGACAATCATTCTGCGATATTGTTTCAGCGCAGCCAGCCCGCGGATCGGTTGGGCTGGAGCACGCGAGTCGGTCTGACGAGAGGCGACGTGAGGCGGTGATCACACGATGACGATGGCGGGTGGTCGTCGAGATCATACATGCACGGCTCACGCACACGTGCGCGTG
>PLBR01000233.1:0-491 GCA_003135435.1 Nitrospira sp.
CTTTTTCAGCATCCTGCTAGGCGCGGCGGCATTCCGGACAAAGGGTGGGTTCTTCTGCTGCCTCACACTCTTCAGCGGTCAGGGGGAAGAGTTGTTCGCACTGGTGGCAGGGGCGAATTTCGAAGTAGGCGGTTCCCTTGTCGTCGATGTCGGTGGGCAAGAGCAGCTCCAGCGGGTCATATCCTATCGCGCCGCCGTCGGGGAATTTGACGATAGCCAGGCGGTCGTTAAAGACCTCGAAGGTTCCTTCCTGCCCTTTTCGGGCCAATACATGCCCGAGGACGAACACCGGCTGTCCCTTACGTTTCGTGCGCAGGTCTCGTAGGGTGTGCTGGGTGTCCGTCGCGCAAGAGAATTGGCCGGTGGAGCTGGTTCCAAAGATTGGCGTTGGCATAATGGGCATTCACAGGAATAAGATGAGACCCATGTACCACACGGGTAAAAATGGCGTCAAGGCAGGCAAGACGCAAACCCGGATTATTCATGAATGC
>PLBR01000233.1:504-4640 GCA_003135435.1 Nitrospira sp.
CGTAGCAGGTATTCATGAATAGTTCGGGTTAAGACAAGGAGTTTAAAGATGGCTGAGATCACGATTTATCAGAAACCAACCTGTAGCACGTGCCGTCAGGCGGTGCAGTTGTTAAAAGAGAGCGGTAAGCCCTTCACGGCCATCAACTACTATGAGAAGCCCTTCACTAAGGCGCAACTCAAGAATCTCTTGAAGAAGGCGGGACTTTCGCCGAAGGATATTCTGAGAACCAAAGAGGACGTCTACAAGGATCTCGGTTTAGCGAAAAAGAATCTTTCGGATGATGAATGGCTTGATACGCTGGTGGCCCATCCGGATCTCATTCAGCGTCCGATTGTCGAAAAAGGAGAGAAGGTGATCTTGGCCAGACCGGCTGAGTCTGTGAAAGAACTTCTGTAGCAGGCCTACGTTCCGTATTCTCCGCTCGCGACAATTTTTCCCGCCCCGGCATGAGACTGTCGTGCCGGGGCGCTCGCTACCGGGCCACGTTTCACAACGTTCCCTCCTATCTCCTTGGCCTCATAGACGGCTCGATAGGCCGATTTAATCACGAGACTCAATGTCGCGCTGTCGCTCAGTTTTTCCGCCACGCCAATACTCAGGGTGATCGGGAGTGCTCGGTCGCGTGATCCGGCCTTCTTGGTCCCTCGCTGCGTTTCCCAGACCCGATCTTGTCCTCGGAGGAACAAACCGATGGCTTCGATCGTTTTCCGGACAGTTTCCAGCGTCACCAAGGTTTCTGTGGCGGATGTTCCAGGGAAGAGTACGGTGAGATCCTCTCCGGTTGTACGGAAGACTTGCCCCTCAGCACAGGCGGCCTGAACTCTTGGTGCCACCCGTTTCAGAACCTGTTCGCTGACAGGTTTCCCGTGAGTATTGGCATATTGGGAAAGCTGGTCGATGCTGATGACTGCGAGGGAAAATCTTTTCCCGAGTTGCCCGATCGCTTCTTCATAAGCCAGGCGACCGGGAATGCCGGTGAGCTCGTCGCGGTAGGTCCGCTGATAGAAGGATTGAAGCAAGGTGACGAAGAGAATCAGTCCGGCCGCCATGAAAAAGTTTGTCGGTTGCCAGCCGAACCGGCTCGTATGATACGCCACGAAGACGGCAAACAGAGCCCAGATTGCTCCTCCCTCCAATGGGTCACGATGAAGAGCAAATCGTATGAAGTGCAACAGCAACGCTGTGGCAAAGGTAAACAGCGCCGGCTGTGGAATCGGCGTCCAATCCGTGTACGGCGAGGGCATGTACTCACGTGTGAAGGAGGAGGCTAAGTCATGCTGATCCGGGAGGCAGAGCCAGAGCAGCAGAAAGGGTTGGACCAGGACGAGCACCACACGCGCCACGCCACGAAGCGTCGAGAGGGAGTCTTCTTTGAAGATGGAAAAAGCCAAGAGATTGAGAGGGACGAGAAAGGCGGTCACGGCGACAATCGTCTGGTTCACGGACGCCTGATCGGCACCGGTGGCGGGAAATAACACCAAGGCTCGATCGGCGAGTGCCAGTACAAGCAGGGAGAGGATCATGCGGCTGCTGGCAAAGTACCAGCCAAAGATAAGCCCAAACGTGAGGACGATATACGGTAGGGCTGTGATCGGCTGTTGCAGCAACATTGGGAGTCCCTGGGGGCGGAGAAATCCAATCGCAATGAGAAAAATCAGCCCTCCAGGGAAGAGAACTGCGAGGAGTGATTTCCAGAGTAGGCTCAGCATAACTCGTACTTGTGTCTTATGGACCATGACGCGTGACGCGCGAGAAATGCGAGNNAAGGCGCGACGTGGACAGATTGGGCTCCACCTCGTTTGGCGCGTCTCGCTCGTCCCGCCTGTCGCGCGCGGCAATCCTGAAGGAGTGTTTTCCTGTTGCCCCACATGTGCGGACCTTGGAAGTTCTTGCGTACAAGAGAGGTTTTCAGCATCGTGCTAGAGGGGTGCCAGATCCATACCAGCTGGTCCCAGCTTAGAGAATGGACTGCAGGGGACGATGAGGCAGCGGTCCAGTAAAATTGTGGATTTTCCTGGGAAAAACCGGTGTCCGCCGGCCGCCTTATGAGGGAGCCTCAAGGGTGGGGCTAAGTCAGGGCCGTTTTTGAACAGTCAGCGGAGGTTGGCACAGGGGGTGAGTGAGTGACGGCTCGTCAGCTTGAAGCGTTCGAGGCACTTCCCGGGGTCATCCGGAGGGCACCGGTGGTTCGATCTACAGCGATGGTGACCGCTCCATCTAATACTTGTAATAGCAGGTCCCCAGCCAGTTGTCGTCGCCAGCCCCGGAGGATGGGCACATCGAGGGCTGTCCGATTCTGCTTAGCCTCCACGAGTGTTTGTAGGTCGGTGCTGGTGGCGAGCATGGTGGGGGCAATCCCCTCCTCCGCTGCGCGGGCCTTCAGCACGGCTTGCAGGAGTTCGACGATGCCGGTCGATTCAGGATCTGGCTTCCGTTCGTGAGGGATATCCGGCCATGCCGACGGTGGAAGTGCCAGTGCCGAAGTGATGGTGGCCAACAGTTGTTCTCCCTGTCGATCGACCTCGGAGGAATGGACGCCGCGGAGCCCCCGAAGCTCATTGACTGATTTGGGTGGATGGCGTGCGAGTTGGAGCAGTACCTCGTCTCGCATGACGCGTCCGCGAGGCACGTTCCGGCGCCGGGCTTCCGTTTCTCGCCAAGCAGCCAGTTCACGAAGCACCGCAGCCCCTTTGGGCTTGAGCGTGTCCCAGCCGCGAATGCGCTGGTAGCGCTCCTGCGGCTCTCGACTTTTTTCTCCCACGGCCGTTTCAAGGCGTGCAAATTCCTCACTGACCCACTCCAACCGGCCGAGTGTGCTCAGGCGATCCTGTAAATGCGTATGGATCGACAGGAGGAATTCGACATCTTCTAAGGCGTAGGCTATCTGGTCATCCGAGAGCGGTCGTGCACTCCAGTTGGTAAAGGTATGGGCTTTGGCCAGCTTCGTGCCGTGGAGTCGCTGGACCAAATTTGCATAGGCGATTTGGGCGCCATATCCGACCATGGCGGCGGCGATCTGGGTGTCGAAAAATGGCTTCGGGATTTGCCCTGCATGTGTGGCAAAGAGATCGAGATCTTGCCGCCCGGCGTGAACGATTTTCTCAATCTTGGCATNNCACAGATGAGTTCCCAGAAGGCGTCGAGCGATCCGCTGGCCTGCACGGCGGGAAAGTCGATGACGGCAGCGGTGGTGGCGGTGGCAACTTGGATCAGTTCGAGTCGTGGAATAAAGGTGTCTTCGCCAACGAATTCCGTATCCAGCGCCAGTCGCGGACTCTGCCGCAGTGTGAGGCAGAGGGTTTCAAGCGCACGCTGGTCGGTCACATACTGCATCGGTGGATTGGGTGTCACTCGTGTCTCATTCTGTTGGGTTGTAGGTGGCGTCTGGCGACCGTGGCGGCTCGACATTGCTGAGGCTCAAGTATTCTTTCAGAAACTGGTAGGCCTCCAACATACGGCGCAATTCCGGTTCGGCGCTGCGGTCGCCGTTATTCGAATCGGGATGGAGCTGCTTAGCCTTGTGACGGAATGCGGCGGTGATATCGGCAAGCGAACTGCCGAATTCCATGCCCATCGCGGCATAGGCATCCATCGCATTGTTGATACCACTCGATCCTTGTGACGAGTCGCCGCCTCCCCCGCCGGCGGCTTTCAACATATCGGCCAGGCTGATTTTCTTGCGCCGGCGACGGGGGCGCTCTCGAATCTCGCTGTCGAAATCGTCCCATCGGTCTTCGACAAACTCGAGACGGGATTCCAGGCGCATGGCACCGGAGAGATCACGGATCTCCCCAAGCTCCTCTTCAATCTGGACCAGGGACTTGATGATTTCCTCCAGCCCTTCTTCCACACGAAAGAAGCTGTCGACCCGCTCCTGCATCATCGTATCGACGGCGAGCTCCAGACTCTCTTCGGCCTTCGGACGCAACGAGTCGATCCGTCGTCTCATCCCGTTCTGAAACTTGATGTGTTTGCTTTGTGAAAACGCCATCTGAACCAGTATCTCTCCTAGCAGGCTGTGGAAAAACTATGTAGACACGCCAGAACGTCAATGGTCTGCATATGTGGGACAACAGAAGAATATATATGCAGATGCTCAAAAAGGCTGTTCAGCAAGGCCGCAGCAAGCGAAG
>PLBR01000092.1 GCA_003135435.1 Nitrospira sp.
TCTCTTCAGGGATGGGGGCTGATTGATCTTCCACTGCGCGCGTCCAACGAGGGGAGTCCGCGACCGCGCGTTGCGCGAGCACAGAAGATCATCAGGCTCCATCCCCTCCTCTCGTTTGAAATGACCAATTCCCTGTGCTAGCATCCGTTCTATGGGTGCATCCACTTCGGCCAAGCGGGGCGAGGCCCGCGGCGCCGCTTCCCCTCCTCCACACATCAAACGAGAAGTGATCGGAGTCGTCCTGATCGCGTTGGCGCTCTTGATGCTTCTCAGCATGGTGTCCTTTGTCCCAGGGGAACTCAAGGCAGGGACAGCTGCGACGCCTCCGACGAGAAACCTCATCGGTGCGGTCGGCGCGTTCTTCGCCTCTAACTTATTCTGGTCGATCGGCGGGGCCGCCTACTTGTTTCCAATTCTCCTCGGTCTCATGGGTATCCGCTGTTTCACTCAGAGCGACCTGTCGATCCGTCTGCGGAACGCCGGCGCCTCTCTGGCCGCACTGCTGTTTCTCAGCGGCTTGCTCCATCTCGAAATCACGGCGGTGCCGACCGTCTCAAGCGGCTTTATTTATCGAGGGATGGCAGGAGGCTTCTTCGGGCAAGTATTGGCCGAGAACTTACGAGCCTATTTTGCGAGTACCGGCGCCCACATTCTCATTATAGCGGGACTACTGGTCTCGCTCCTCTTTACGACGACCATCTCGCTGTCAGAGATTGCTCAGCGGCTTCCTGGTTGGGGCAATTGGATGTTTAACAGGGTACGTGCGTCGATCCCGGAACGACCGGTGGAAGAATCCGATTCTGAGTCTCCACGGAAAGCCAAACAGAAATCGTCGAAATCCATCCGTGCGGTGATTGAGGAGGCGCTGCCTGAGGCGGCTGCGGAGCCGGAATTGGATTGGCCGGTCATTCAGCCGGTACGACGACCGACTCCCGAACCGGCTGAGCCGATTGAATCCGAGTCGAACCCACAGGTCTTAGCCGTCCAAGCGAAGGCGGGAGGCTATATCTTGCCGGATCCGGCCCTGCTCTTGACCGAACCTTCAGGCCCCCTTGGGCGTGTCACGGAAGAAGAAATCAAGGCGCAATCTGATGTGCTGACCCGCGCGCTGCTCAGCTTTGGCATCGCAGGCAAGGTGACGGAAGTTCGTCCTGGGCCAGTCGTGACGATGTACGAGTTCGAGCCGGCGCCGGGAACCAAAGTCGCGCGCATTGTGAACCTTGCCGATGATCTGGCATTGGCGCTGAAGGCGATCAGTCTCCGGATCGTCGCGCCGATTCCGGGAAAATCGGTGGTAGGGATCGAGGTGCCGAACCTCTATCGCGAGACGGTGTCGATGAAGGAAGTGATGACGAGCGAGGCGTTTTCACGCGCCAGATCGAAGCTCACCTTGGCCTTGGGGAAGGACATTTTCGGGGCCCCCATGATCGCCGATCTAAAAACGATGCCGCACTTGCTGGTAGCCGGTGCCACAGGGGCCGGGAAAAGCGTCAGTCTCAATACGATGCTCCTGAGCCTGCTGTTTTCGGCTCGACCCGATGAGGTCAAGCTACTTCTGATCGACCCCAAGATGCTCGAATTTCAAACGTACGACGGCATTCCTCACCTGTTACGGCCGGTCATCACCGATGCCAAGTCGGCGGCGCGGGGGCTCGGTTGGGTTGTGGCTGAAATGGAGCGGCGCTACAAATTGCTTGCTGAGGCAGGGGTGCGAAACATCGATACCTATAATCGAAAGGTCGCCGGGGCGCAGGGTGTGCTGGAGGCGGAATCAGCGGCCAAGCTGGAGCAGCCGGAATTGCCCATCCAGTTTCTGTCTGAAGATGAGCGGCTCTCTGCCGGAGAGACAGCGCTTCCGGATGGCAGCCCCGGATCATTCATGCCGCCGCAGACTCCGCCTGAGCCCTTGCCCTATATCGTTGTGATGATCGATGAATTGGCGGATTTGATGATGGTGGCGCCGAAGGACGTGGAAGACAAGATTGCGCGCTTGGCGCAGATGGCTCGTGCGTCAGGGATCCATCTCGTGCTGGCGACGCAGCGTCCGTCGGTCGATGTGCTGACCGGTTTGATCAAGGCGAACTTCCCGGCCCGCATTGCCTTTCAAGTGTCGTCGAAGACCGATTCACGCACCATCCTGGATGCAAACGGTGCGGAAGCGCTCCTTGGTCGTGGGGACATGCTCTATATGGCTTCGGGGACCGGGCGTGTCATGCGGCTGCATGGGTCGTTTGTGTCAGATGACGACGTCCGCCGCGTGGTCGAGTTCGTGAAGGATCAAGCCAGGCCAGCCTACAATCAGGAGTTGCAGATTGCCCTGAAACAGGAAGGGGCGAAAGAGGAAGAGGGGCTGGGCGAAGTATACGAACAGGCTAAAGAGTTGGTCTTGTCTACCGGTCAAGCTTCTGCGTCGCTGATTCAGCGTCGGCTGCGGGTGGGCTATCCTCGGGCGGCTCGGATGATCGAGCAAATGGAGACAGATGGTCTCGTGGGCGCGGCTGGTCGCGATGGACGGAGAGAGGTCGTTGGGCGGCGTGGCCCGGTGGGAGCAGAAGAGGCGTGAGGGGGGATGGAGCCTGATGATCTCCTGTGCTCGCGCAACGCGCGGCCTGAGAAGGATGGAGAGGGAGCGGCCAGGTGCGTTTCTTGCTCGCAGAACGCGCACGGTGAAACTGTGCTCGTTCGATGCGTACAGTAAAGGGCAGCCTTGGCCACTCTCTAATAGAGGAATGGACAATTGAAGAAGATGAACCTGAACACGCGAATCGGAATGGCTGTCTGGTCCTCTCTCTGCAGCATCCTCTGTGGTTTCTTGATGGTACCTATGGTCTTCTCCGCTGGAGAAGAGACTGATGAGAAAGCGTTGAAGGAAGTGCGAGAGGTGGTCAAGCAACTCCAGTCGCGGTATGAGAAAACGAAAGATCTCCAGGCGGACTTTACGCAGAAGACCACGATCGAGGGGTTCGAGCGGGCCATCACGTCCTCGGGGAAGGTCTATATCAAAAAGCCTGGCCGGTTACGGTGGAACTATCTCGACCCTTCGGTCGAGGACATTTATGTCAATCGGGACGATGTCAAAGTGTATGTGCCGGAACACAAACAAGTGCTGGTCGGGAAGCTCACGCAAATGGCAGCTTCCAAGGCTCCGTTGGAGCTGTTGCTGGGGGCGGCCAAACTGGATGAGTCGTTCGATATTGAGCCGACGCCGGGGCAGGGACGTGGCGTGGGAGGCATCCGGTTACTCACCCTCCTGCCTAAGTCACGTGAAGGTGACGCGGGGAGATCGTTGCAACGGATCGTACTAGAAGTGTTTCCCAAGACCTACTTCATTCGGACGATCTCTCTCTACGAAATCAGCGGCAATGTGGCGAGCTTTGAATTTTCGTCGTTGCAGCCCAACATGGGTCTCGGCGACACACTCTTCGATCTGAAGTTGCCGGCCGATGTAGAAGTGGTGAAGGCCCCGGTGCTGAATGGACCGTAGGGATGGATGTCAATGGTCATGGGTCATTGGTGGCAGCGATCCAGTCAATGGTCAGTAGTCAATATTCGTTCGCCCGGCTAAGATGTCTGGGCAGCCGTCTTACTAATGACTGATGACCCCCGTGCTTGACTATTGACCATTGACCAATGACTCCTGAGCGAATGACTGGGAGGATAAATACCGGTGACAAGTTTGATAATCGATTTGACGGAAGCCGTCGAGCGGGCGGTGAACGCCCTGGATTTCGAGCGCCTGCACCGTGAGTATTGGGACCAGAACGAGTTCCTGGTTGTTCCACAGTTTCTCCCTCGGTCGGTGGTGGAAGAGTCTCTCGTTCCTCAGGCGCAAGGAGTGAAGAGCGAGCTGAATCGCAACTACATTCCCGGCCACAAAAAGGGCGGGAGCGTGAGCTACTACACGGTGATGGAGAAGGCTCCCCGCTTTCTCGATCTGTATCGATCCGGGGCCTTCATCGAATTCTTGAGCCGTCTGGTGCAGGCCAAGCTCAGTCTATGCCCTGAGAACGATCCCCATTCCTGCGCGCTCTACTACTATACGGAGCCGGGGGACCATATCGGGTTTCACTATGACACGTCCTACTATAAGGGCGCTCGCTATACCATTCTGATGGGACTCGTCGATAAGTCTACGCAATGTAAACTGGTCTGCGAGCTGTTTAAGGATGATCCCGTGAAACCCCCTCGGCATCTGGAACTGATCACACAACCAGGCGATCTCGTCATTTTCAATGGAGATAAACTTTGGCATTCGGTGACTCCACTCGGCGAGGGGGAAGAACGGATCGCCTTAACGATGGAATACGTCACCAACCCGGACATGGGAACCTTCAAACGGCTGTACTCCAACCTCAAAGATTCCGTTGCCTATTTCGGCCTACGCACGGTCTTCAAGCAGGCCTTCACACCTTCCAAGCGTCGCTCTTAGCAGGGCGCTGAAAAAGTCCGGCAGCGGCGTTCTCGCTTCGTTCAGACCCTCAACGTACCCCAGAGGGTACGCCTCGGGCCTTCACTCGCTGCGGCCTTGCTGGACGGCCTTTTTGAGCACCCTGCGGGCTAGGAGCCGCCCCTGGCTAAGGTAACTTCTGCTCACCCTCGCATCATATTCCCCAATGCCCATTGCCTGAGTGCATGGTGATGGGTCATGGTTTGAAACCGGCCACAATGGAAATATTTCTCAGGGCAACCTTGCGGGTGGTACTTGACGACGCACATGAATCGGCTGAAAATCCGCAGATCCGTATAGCACGCCAATCTGACCCTGTGGACGACGTCGAGAAGTTTTTGAACGGACACGACAATCACAGAGAAATATGCGGGCTGGTTTTGCGTACTATGCCGGTCAGTATACTCAATAGTTAGGCAATAAGATGAACCTCGGAACAGGGTGGGTGATAATCGAAGAGTCGTTCCATAGCACAGAAAAGCGTTTAGTTTCGACCATCAGTGCTCGAAAGTGTCAGAAATATGTCCGCGATTTCATGGAGCAAACGTACGTTGATAAATTCGCTTCAATCAACGAAAAACTCTCTTACAAGAAAAACAGAAAGCAATCGCCTTTCAAAATAGAGAAATACGAACAAACTGGAACCACCATCAGTTGCGGCCATGATCCGATGTTTAGGGCATATTACTGCCACCAGTTGAAACTCATCGGAAATATACTGATCTTTAAATGCCGTATATTCAAAGGTGATCTCAAACAACGGGTTTCAACTGATCATGAGGGCGAAATCGAAGTGGCCTAACAATACCGCAAACTCGGACGCATTTTCCGTTCGCTGCGCTCACAACAAATGCGCCTGTTACGGCTGGCGTTTGGCAGGATTGATATGAACTGGAACCTAGCCGGATTGTTCTTCCTTCTGTTGCCGACCATGGCGTTAGGCGAAACGCCAAAGCCGATGCTCGCAAATGTTCATGAGCTTTCTGAAGCAGGTGCAATGCTCAACATCTGCTTTGAAAGCCCTTCCTACAAGAAGTTGAGCAGCACAGATGCGTTGAAAGTGCACGGGCTTCTTATACGTCTAGCGGACCTCGTTCAGGCAATTGCTGCACATTACAAAGACGAAGTCCTCTATCCCACATACGAGATGGCTAAGGTCAAGATATCAGCTGATCCCTCACTAAAGGAATACGCTAAAACTAAGTATCAGTATTGCGGGCCGTCGCTGATCACTGACATGAGTGCCTACCTCGATGAGAATGAACGGACCATTCTAGAGTTTCTTGGCAAGAACAAAAAATAATAGGAAATAGGGGTCGGGTCTTGCAATCACACATTACATTTCTCACATCCTGGTGATCGTTCCCATCTCGTCGAATCGGCTACTTACCCTGCGCGCTTCGATCTCACGCGGGTACGTGCGTCGTTGATTTCATGGTTGCTGCCGTCTATAGTTTGCTGGACTGGTGCGGGTCTAGCTGGTTCATCTGGTTTTTCTGGTTGGTCTGGTTAAGCCAAATAAACAAGACAAACCAAACAGACCAAATAGACCAAATAAACAAGACAGGTTGGCTGACTATGAATCGCCTCCTCCAGCATAGTGTCATCGTGCTGTTCGTCCTGTGCCAGGCCCTGCTTTTTTCTATTGTCTCGGCGGCGGCTGAGCTACCGGATGCCGGGCAGCGTCACTATGAGCGAGGCACCGCGCTGCTGCGAAAAGGTAACCTTGCTGCGGCATCCGAGGCTGCCAGGAAAGCCATCGAGTTGAATCCCTCCTCAGCTGAAGCGCACCATCTGCTCGGCGTGGTCTATTTCAAAGAGAAGAAGCCGGATCAGGCTGTCGATGCCTTCACCCGCGCGCTCAAGCTGAGGCCGGCCTATCCCGATGCCTTGAACGATCTGGCCGAGGTCTATCGGATTCAAGGAAAATCGGCCGAAGCGGAGCAGGCTCTCAGGCGGGCGATTGAGATCGATCCTCGCCACGCCGATTCGTATATCGACTTAGCAAAGCTGTACGAGCAACGTCGTGATTTCGCCGCGGCCACTCAGACCTATCAAGCCTTGGTGGCCGTCCATCCGAGCCACCGTGACGGCCTGTACAATCTCGCATTACAGTATGAGGGGCAGGGAGACAGTCGTGGGGCGCGAGAGACGGTGGGCCGGCTGCTCAAGCTCGATCCCAAGTATGCCGATGGCTGGTACCTTGCCGGGCGGATGGCGGAGAAGAACAACGATCTCGTGGAAGCCGCCTATTCGTATAGACAGGCAATCGGGGCGAAGCCCTCGTTAGTGGCCGCGCACTATAACCTCGCTTTTATTTATCGGAGCCAAGACAGGCCTGTGGAGGCGGAGCGGGAATTTCTCGAGGTCTTGCGGTACCGCCCGGAGTATGCCGAAGCGTATATGAACCTGGGTGTGATCTACACTGGTCTGAACAGGCTTGAAGAAGCGGAACAGTCCTACGAGCGAGCCGTCGAGTTGAAGCCGGACTATGTTGAAGCGCACTACAACTTGGGAGTCTTCTATGAGTTGCATCGGAAAGACCTGCCGAAAGCACTGGCCCAATATCACACGTATCTCAACCTCGGTGGGCACGACGATCGAGTTGAGCGGATCGTCGGGTCTGGAGGTCGATGACGGTTGTGTGAGCAGGATGAAGAGGTGAAGAGCCTACCGACGAAATAGCTGACCCTGTGGAGATCGCCTGAATGCCTCGGAAGTCCAGGAGGAGCCGAGGTGTTGTTGTTTCTAGCAGGCTACGGGAAAATTATACTGGCCCGCGAAAACTTCGATGGTCCGCACCTGTGGCACAACAGGACGACATTCCCGCAGGATGCTCAAAAAGTCCGTCCAGCAAGGCCGCAGCGAGTGAAGGGCCGAAGGCGTACCCTTGGGGTACGTTGAGGGTCTGAACGATGCGAGAACGACGCTGGCGGGCTTTTTCAGCATCCTGCTGTTACCAGTAGGGCCAAGGCCTCCAGAAGGGGCCCCAGTAAGGCCCCCAATAGGGGCCTGGACCCATGTAGGGGTAGATGTAGGGGGCCACGTATTCCGATCTGGCCCAAGCGTGTAGTTGTTTGATGTCGATGACGGGATAGGTATAGTCCGTCTCATCTAATGGTAACGTGATGGAGCCGGATACCTCGCCGGTCACGGTGACTCTGGTTCCTGGTGGGAGGGTCGCGGGATCGAGGAATTCTCGCTGGAGGGCGATGAAGCGGCCTTGTGATTGGGTCAAGTCGTATCCGGGACGCGTCGATCGATCAAGCGGCAGCTGCAAGATTTCGATTCTCGTGCCGTCTTTCAGTCGTCGGGCCGTCAACACGTGGCCGCCGAAGACCACCGCTTGACCTTTTAAGGAGTCCGGTGCTGCCTTGACTTGGAGGAAAGTGAGTGCCTGTGTCTGTACGTCCGAGCCGTCCCCCGCCTCTTGCGTCGAGGCACAGCCTGTGAGCGTGACGAGCAAGGCCACGGTGGAGAGCAGCGTACGTGCTGGGAGCCTGTCCGACATTGCCATTCGTGACGAGGCGAACGAGTGGCAGGCAGATGCGCGGCCGCAGGCCCCGAAAAACCGGAGGCGTATTCGCTGGAATACGGTGAGGATTTTTCGGGGCCGAGAACAAAGTAGATGCCTGGCCCTCGTTCGCCGCAGTAGAACGGTCAATGTCGGACAGGCTCCTAGCATGGCCACAGTATAACAAAGAGTCAGGAGTAAGTTCGCGGCACATTCGATATAATGAGCGATCAGCGTTGAACCAAGAAAGGAGCCGATATGGTGAACAGACAGCGTGCGCAATGGGGCTCGGCGGTATGTGCGATTGTATGGAGTGTCGTCGCCTTCGGGGGCTCACCAGCCACCGCCGCATCCCCCGAGTTGAAGGGCAAGTTCGAAGTCCTGAAGGGTGAGGTGTCCACACATACGCCCGGCAAGGTGAGGTTGATTGAGTTTGCCGACTTCTACTGCCCGCATTGTCACCGGTTCGATGGAGAAGGCCTGCCATTGCTGGAAAAAGAGTTCGGGAACAAACTTGAGGCCACGATGGTGGGGTTCCCGGTGATTCACGGGAAACTGCCGACCCCGTTCGATATGTACGAGCAGGCGAAGATGATGGGAAAGGGGAATGAAATGAAAGCCGTCCTCTTCCGCACCATCCATAAAGATAAGATCACAGGAGTGCTGGATCGCTCGCTACGGGAAGTTCTGATTAAGGAAGTCGGACTCGATCCGAAAGCCTTTGAAGAAGGAATGGCCAGCGGAAAGCCGGCTAAGATATTCGAGGAGGGGCGCAAGTGGGGCGAGCGTATCAAAGTTCAGTCTACCCCGACCGTGCTCATCGACGGGAATATTAAGGCGGAGAGTATCGACCCGGAGAATCTAAAGTTGATCATCCAGAGCATTCTGGATGCAGATGCCAAAAAGTAAACTCGAATGTTCTGAGTGCTGAGTTCTGAGTGTTGAGTTACGGTGAGTTTAAAAACTTAGAACTCAGAACTTTAAACTCAAAACTACTTCTGAGGAGAGATGGCGATCGATCCAATCTGCGGAATGACGGTCGATCCGGCTACGGCAGCTGGAAGTCACGACCATCGAGGCCAGCGCTACTACTTTTGCGGCCTGTCCTGCCTGGAACGATTCAAGGCCGATCCGGAACGGGCATTGCAGCCACAGCTGGAAAGTTCCGCTAAGCCGACCACAAGAAGACCCCTTCCGATGATGCAGCAGGCCCCGGCCGTGACGGGGGCCGCAGCGGCTATCGATCCCGTGTGCGGGATGACGGTGCAGCCGGCCACGGCAGCCGGTTCCTATGAGTATCAAGGGAAGACCTACTACTTCTGTGCGACGAGTTGCCTCGCCAAGTTTCGTGCTGAACCGATTCACTATCTGACTCCTCCTGAACAGCACATTCCTCGCGTCATGCCGGTTCCGTCCAGTGGGGTGGTCGAGTACATCTGTCCGATGGATCCGGAGGTGCTTGAGACCCAACCAGGGGCTTGCAGGATTTGCGGGATGGCGCTGGAACCCAAAGTCGTCTCGCTCGAAGATGAACGGAATCCCGAGCTTGAGGATATGACCAGGCGGTTTTGGATCTGTCTCGCGCCGTCCCTCTTGGTCATGCTCTTGGCCATGGCCGATATGATTCCCGGCTTGTCACTTCCACAGGCCCTCACCGGCTCGACTAGGAATTGGGTGCAATGGCTGCTGGCGACGCCGGTGGTGCTCTGGGGTGGCTGGCCGTTTTTCCAGCGAGGGTGGACCTCGGTGGTGAACCGGGCCCCCAACATGTTCACGCTCATTGCCATGGGAACGGGAGCGGCCTATGGCTACAGCACTGTTGCCACCGTCGCGCCGGCGCTACTTCCCAGTTCATTCCGACTGCATGATGGCTCGATCGCAGTCTATTTCGAGGCTGCGGCCATCATTACGGTGCTCGTTCTGCTCGGCCAGGTCCTGGAGCTGAAGGCTCGGAGTCAGACGAGCTCCGCGATTCGCGCCTTGCTCCGGCTTGCGCCAAAGACAGCCAGGCTTATCAAGCCGGACGGACAGGAAGAAGATGTGCCGCTCGAGCGTATACAGGTAGGCCATCGACTGCGCGTTAGGCCAGGAGAGCGAGTGCCGGTCGATGGGATGGTTAAAGAAGGTGCGACCGCTGTGGATGAATCCATGATCACGGGGGAATCGATCCCGGTCGAAAAAGCAGTTGGGGTACGAGTGACTGGAGGGACCATCAACGGCACAGGCGGGATTGTGATGGTCGCTGAACGAGTCGGCAGAGACACGATGCTTGCTCGGATTGTGCAGATGGTCGGTGAGGCGCAACGGAGTCGGGCACCGATCCAGCGTCTCGCCGATGTGACCGCGGCGTATTTTGTCCCGCTGGTTGTGGCTGCCGCGCTTATCACGGCAGTGGCCTGGGCGATCTGGGGTCCAGAGCCGAAGTTGGCCTATGCGCTGGTCAACGCCGTGGCGGTCCTGATTATTGCCTGTCCCTGCGCGTTGGGATTGGCTACGCCGATGTCGATCATGGTTGGAACTGGTCGGGGGGCGACGGTTGGTGTCTTGGTGAAGAAGGCTGAAGCGCTGGAGGTGTTCGGCAAGGTGAATACGCTCGTGATTGATAAGACCGGGACCCTCACAGAGGGCAAACCGAAATTGCTGTCGGTGCATGTTGTGCCGCCCTGGTCCGATGTCGATCTGTTGCGCTTCGCCGCGAGTCTTGAACGGAGCAGCGAACATCCGCTGGCTGCAGCGGTGGTGGCGGGAGCGGAAGGGCGGGGGATCGCGTGCGCCCCGGTTGAGCAGTTTCGTTCAGTGACGGGGAAGGGTGTGGCCGGGACGGTCACCAGTCGTCGCATCGCCATCGGGACGGTTGCGTTCTTGCGAAACGACGTCGGGGTATCAGGCCAGAGCCTCACGCAGTTGGACGAAGAAGCAGTCTCGCTTCGTCGTGAAGGGCAGACGATCCTGTTTGTCGCCATCGATGAGCAGGCTGCTGGCATCCTTGGCGTGGCAGATCCGATCAAAGCCTCTACTCGTGACGCGGTGCAGGAGCTCAAGACGGAAGGCATTCGCGTAGTCATGGTGACGGGAGATCACCGTGATACGGCCGAATCGGTGGCTCGGCAACTCGGCATTGAGGAGGTCATGGCTGAAGTCTTGCCGGACCAAAAGGGACAGATCATTGCCCGCCTCAAGTCGCAAGGCCGCGTGGTGGCGATGGCCGGTGACGGTATTAATGATGCACCGGCCCTTGCGTTAGCCGATGTCGGGATCGCCATGGGAACGGGGACGGACACGGCCATTGAGAGCGCGGGAATGACGCTGGTGAAAGGGGATCTGCGCGGGCTGCTGCGTGCGCGGAGGCTGAGTCAAGCCACGATGCGGAATATTCGGCAAAATCTATTGTTTGCCTTTCTCTATAACGTGATCGGGGTGCCGATCGCGGCCGGCGCGCTCTATCCGGTCTGGGGGATACTGTTGAGCCCCATGATCGCCAGTGCCGCCATGACCTTCAGTTCTGTGTCCGTCATCTCCAATGCCCTCCGCCTGCGTCATGTGGAATTGTAAGTGCGCCTCCGACGCACGCATGTTAGGCTACGATCGTTTGTCGTCAATCGAGTGGAGACTCTTTTGGGCAGGCTGCGAAAAGCTATGTTGGCACGCGAAAACTTCGACTGGAGAACGCTCCCGCAGGCTGCTCAAAAAGGCCGTCCAGCAAGGCCGCAGTGAGCGAAGAGGCGAGGCGTACGCTTCGGTACGTTGAGCCTCTGAGCGATGCGAGAACGCTGAGTGGGAAAAGGCGCGTCTCGGCGCGACTGGGTTGGGCGGGTGAGAAGAGCGACTTTTTCAGCAGCCTGTTAGAAAGGACCGTGGCGTGTTTCGACCCAATGTGATATTGCGAATCGTGATCGGGCTCTGTGTGTGGGGCTTGATCGTCGGTGGAACAGCTCTGGCCGGGAGTCGTGTGATTCCTGTGGCGGGCGGGGGTGAACTCCAGGCGCAGGTCAAGGCGACCGCGACCAAAGTGACTCCCGCTGTCGTCAGCATTGCCTCAACGGTGATGGTCCGCGATCAAGCGTTCAGCGACGAAGCGCTACCGTTCGGATTGTTCAAGGATGTCCCGGGGCGGCGGCAATATGGCCAGGGCTCCGGCGTCATTGTATCGTCGGATGGTTACATTCTAACGAACAACCATGTCATTGCCGATGCGGTCGATGTGGATGTGATTCTCGCCGACCGGCGGCAATACAAAGGACGAGTGGTGGCCACTGATCCGAAGACCGACGTGGCCGTGGTGAAAATCCAGGCGACCAATCTGCCGACGGTGACGTGGGGGGATTCGAGCACCCTCGCCGTCGGCGAATTTGTGCTCGCGATCGGGAATCCGCTTGGTTTGAGTCGCAGTGTGACGTTTGGCATTGTCAGTGCCGTCGGTCGCGCCGATGTCGGCGTCGCCGACTTCGAGGATTTCATTCAAACCGATGCCCCCATCAATCCTGGCAGCTCCGGCGGGGCCTTGGTGACCATCAATGGAGAATTGGTTGGGATCAATACCGCCATTGCCAGTCCGACCGGCGGGAGCGTCGGCGTGGGTTTCGCCATTCCGAGCAATATGGCCCGGGCTGCCATGCAGAGCTTGCTCAAGACCGGTCATGTTGTCCGTGGGTTTCTCGGCGCCTCGACGCAAGATGTCTCGCCCTTGTTAGGCAAGGTCTTTCATCTCCCCGATGTCAAAGGTGCGATCGTGACTGATGTGCAGGGGAAAGGGTCCGCCGAGAAAGCCGGACTTAAGCGCGGCGATGTAGTCGTGCGATTCGACGGGCGCGACGTGATGGACAGCGGACATCTTCGGAACCTCGTGGCCGCGTCTACGATCGGGAGTAAGCACCGGCTGGATCTCATGCGCGAGAGTAAGCCGTACCAGGCTGAACTGGTTGTGCAGGAGGCGCCGCGTGAACGGACCAAGAAGAACCAAGCCGCATCGGCCTCAGCTGCCACGGCTCATCCACTCATCGGCGTCGTCTTCGACGATGTGACCGCGCCGTTGGCTCGGCAGATGGATCTGGCTGTCACCAGCGGGGTGGTGGTGACGGACATTGAAGAAGGCAGTCTGGCAGAATCCTCCGGTCTCCAGCCTGGCGACGTCGTGATCGAACTCAATCGACAGGCAGTCAATAATTTCGCAACCTTCCAACGTCTCGCAGACCCTCTGAAACCTACCGATCTTGCGCTCCTGCTGGTCAATCGGCAGGGAAATGTCATGTACATCCCGATTCAAGGCGAGTAGAAGTGCGCGGGGTGGCCAGGTGCCCTTCTTGCTCGCAGAGCCCCCACGATGAAAAGGATGGGAAGGACATCCACGTTGGTCCTATGCTCCCGGAACGCGCGCCCTGAGAAGGGCCTCGTTCGACGGCCGCACGTAGACCAACATGGGTGCCCTTCCAAAGAGGAATAGCAAGCGAGCTTGGAAGGATCGATTAGATGGATGACGGTCGCTCGATGCGCGCAGTGAAGGGCGGCCTCGGCCACCCCGCTTTGAGGGAGAGTAGATTTCAAAGGAAGCGTACGCGATGACACCGTGTTCGTTCCATGCGCGCAATCCGAGACATCCCGCGCTCTCTGCCTGAGAGGAAGAGGGGGCGAACGGAAGGCGCACGATAAACGTGTGCTCGGTCGATGCGTGCAATGGAAGGCCTCCCGGTCACATGCCTCGGTGATGAAGAAGAGAAGACGGTCCTCGGTGGACGCACGCCTACAAGACAGCCCCGCCCCAGCCTGTTGAACGCATAGATTCCAGCCGAGTGTGTCCCCTGCTTGATTATGGTGGCTGTGTATTGATTTGTGTTTCGCGCAATGCTACGTTTTATAACATCGTGCTACTTGTGAGGCTGCCATGAAGAAGCTTATTCGATTCGGTGTGTCGTTAGACCATCATCTGCTCGATGATTTCGATCTGCACATCAAGAAGCGCAAGTATACGAACCGCTCGGAGGCGTTGCGGGATCTGATCCGGGACAACCTGGTCGGGCAGGAGTGGGACGACGATAAAGAGACGGTCGGGACGATCACGTTTGTGTATGACCATCATGTGCGCGACCTGACAAGAAAACTGACTCATATCCAGCACGACTTTCAAGGCCACATCATGGCCGGTATGCATGTCCATCTCGACCATGACCATTGTCTTGAGGTCTTGGTGGTGAAAGGGAAAGGGTCTGAGATCAG
>PLBR01000017.1 GCA_003135435.1 Nitrospira sp.
CGGCTGTTTACCCCTCAAACCCACGGTCTGAAGATCCTGAAATGTGCCATGAAGACCATCGGTGAACGCCTGATTGATCGACGAGCCACTGTCGGAAAGGCCTTGGAGCAATGCAAGAGGGACGAAAAAAATCGTCACTGCCGCGTAGCCTGCATTCGTCTAACGTTTTGCGCGAAGCGCAGACTCAATTACTGTAATGACCTGCGGTTTGTTAGTTTGCAACCACGATGTGCGGCGTGTCAGGGTCTGGCTCAATTCCTTTGTCCGGCTGAAGGACGGACTAGTACAATCAGAATCTTTTGGTTTTGGAACAGGCGGAAGGATACGTGAAAGCCCTAGAAAAATCGACTTCTCTTCTCTCGGCCATGAGAGAGGTTTTTGAACACAGTGCGCAGAACGACTAGGCAGGCGCATAAGGGGCTAAAGGTTGTTCTGAAAGTTCTGTCTACAGTACGAACTGGTGAGCCTAGCAGGACTCGAACGAGACCTACTTGCGGTCGTATAGCAGAGCGATTTCCCGTTCGTTCTAACGGCTCCCCTTCCGCCCCTCCCACGGCGGCACCGGCGTGTCGGTCATTCTCCGGTAACGATCACGCACTCGCGTCCCACGCCTGCAAAGGCGTTCGCGCGATACTCGGCACTTCGTAGTTTAGTAATCCCGCCCGAGCGCATCGCCTGAGCGCCGGTGAGATCAGGCCCACCACCAATTCCGAACACGTGAACTCGACAGTCCTGCCCTTGCTTCGCATCGGGAATAGTAGGATTTGTGCCCCCCAGCGGCCGCGCATACGACTGGCAGCCCGCGAGGACTGTTAGCAGCATCGCGCTCAGCACAAAGTGGTGTGTGTAGGAGAAGTTCATTTCGTCCCCTCCCGTTTCGTATCTCGTTACTCCACCAACTCCGCCACCGTCACCTTCAGCGCCTTCGCCATCTTTGTCAGCGTGTTCAGCGATAGCATTGTAACGGGGAAGGGGTGAATCGAGAACGGCATAAGAGCCTCGCAGGAAAGGGCAGTGTAGAAGGACAAGGGTTAAACCGCAAGGTGGAAGGTGGGGAGATGGTGGTATTGATCGGGAGGACGTTGCAGAGGAATCTTACACGTAGTCTTGGGAGCAGGACCGCCATTCGCCGCTCACCTACTCCTCTTCCGCCACCCCCACGGCGGCACCGGCTGCGGATCAATACACAGCCCTTTCCACCCCTCTCGTACTTCATTCTCTAGCTCTTCGAGCACCGTATCCCCTGGCGCATACTTCCGATACCACCAGCACCAGCCCTGCTTGACAAGTTCCTGATTGAGGTTCATGCCATCGGGCAGGATCACGTCTCCAAGTGTACGCTCGTACTTGTCGTGGCCGTGGGTCTGGATGGGGACTTCCTTCCCAAAGACAAGTTTAGACGCGGCTTGTTTCGCCCCACATTTGCTCGGCGAGTCAATGCAGGGCGTGACTCACATTGCGTCTGGTACAACCACAAGGGGGCAGGTCACGCTAGCCAAACAGGTCAAGAGATCGTGCCAATGTTAGAGGATGGGTTGCTTACCTCGGCGGAACAGAGGCTTTCGTTGCCCGCACTGTCAACGGCACTGACACAGAATTAGTAGGTCATGCCTGACATAAGATTCGTACCGGTGTAGGTTGGAGACGTCCCTAGCGTGATGGGTGGGCTATACACTCCGGACTGTGTTCCGATATTCGTTTATTTGAACATGTTCCCGCTGAACCAGCCGGAGGTCTTGATTGCCAACGCCACCCAGAAATTTGATGAGAAGGAGATTCTGAAGGATGCCGCGACTCTCGAACGGACCAACGAGTTACTTGCGGCGCTTGTAGATTGGACGAAAAAATTGGAGTAGGCTAAGGCCTGATTAGTCAGGCAACGCTGTCGCTCCAGCCGAAATTGTCTGCACACCAGCCTGAGGTGAAGTCTATAGAATACCGATGCCCCCGCGTATCGACGGTAATGCCATCGAAGCACGTCCTGTATGTCCGCATTAAGGAAGAACCACGATGTTTAGGTATTGCGCTTTGATAATGGTTGTCTTGATCTCCCTTTCCTATGGCTGTAGTAGTCCAGCAATTACACAGGAGAAAACCATTCAGGAACTTAACGCAGTAGTGCGCAATCCCAATATTCAGTTTAATTATGCACGATTTTATCATGAGAACCAAAAATCACTTGTTTCTATCCGATATAGGAATTCTGGTCCGAGTCACGCATATCATGTGGTAACCGGCCTTGAAGTTTTTCTGGATGCGCACAATGTGCCGATAGAGGAAGATTCTATCGGGCTCGAGTCCACACTTGCTCCGAATGACGATCGAGGGTTGCGTGGTATCCTTCCAGACACATTCTTTGAGAAAGTGATGAATGGCACGGCGAAATTAACCATGGAATATACAGCTCAATATCAGAATGAGCAGGGCAAACAGTTTGTGGCTTTTTCAATCTGGCAATTCAGTAGGACTACGATGGAGCCATTTCTTATAGAGGATCAACTCAATTTAACTGTTCATCCGCCCCCCAAGCCATGATGACCAGCCGGGAGTTTTTGTACCACCTACCATGTTAGTCCTCAGCTCGCAAGCTGGATGGTTTCGGGAGCAGGTGGCAGGCCCCCGAGACTGCTGTGCGGACGAACCGTGTTGTAGTGAATCCGCCATCGTTCGATGATGATTTGGGCTTCTCTCAGCGTGTAGAACAGCTCTCCGTTGAGCAGTTGATCGCGCATCTTTGCTCGGTGATGCTGAGCTTCCGACACGCGTCAAGCACCGCTAGCCCTTTGCTGGTCTCCAGCTCGACTGTCCGCAGATGTTGAATGATCTCTTCGGGTGTGTACCGTTTCTTGGGCATGACCCTGACCTCCCTGGTTACGGTCCAGTCTAACATTCATCCTGGACCAGATTTGCCCGGGCAGGTCACCTTGACAGCATGTATTTGTATA
>PLBR01000221.1 GCA_003135435.1 Nitrospira sp.
TCCGAGATCCACGCCAGGAAAGTGGATCTCTTCATTCACCAACAAGGCATCGACACGACCACGCCAGCCGGCAAGGCGCTGTTCGGGGTGATTGGAGTCTTCGCCGAGTTTGAACGATCGATGATCCGAGAAAGGTTCCGGTCAGGTATCAAACGTGTCAGAGCGACGGGCCAACGGTGGGGTAGGCGGACGATCGAGGAAACTGACCCTGCGGTCTGCACAAGGATTCTTGAGCTTCGGCAACAAGGCCTCGGGATGGCAGCGATCGGTAAACGGTTAGGGCTAAGTTCGAGAACCGTGTGGAGGTTCCTGCGGGGAGTCGCGGCCAAATCAAGGGGCGGCGTGACATAGGTTTCCAGGTTCGATATGTGGCTCCCCCGGAAGAAACACTTTCGTCAAAGCGGAAAGTGGACGACCTGCGGTTTACGAATTTCCCCGGGGAATGCTCCGCACATCTCCATCCTCACAACGAGGCGCCTACCTTGCTCCCTAGAATTTCGCTCTTGTGTATGCCTGTCGCGAGGATCGTCAGGAGGAACGTGCACAGTGAGTCGGGGAGAGTACATATCGCCGACATTTGCGATCGACGAAGAAGCCGCATTCGATTGGACGCAGTCTATAGCACGGACGAGACCCAACTTTTGGCTGGAATAGCGAGCAAGGGGCATGCGCACTGCCGGAGTACTTTTTCACTATGACTGCCTCGCAGGGCATCGAGAAAGCCGTTGTGGCCTTCGGTGGACATGACGATGAGGTCGGCTTCTGTTGTGCGAGCGGTCTGCAGAATGACTTCAATGATGTCGCCCACCTGTGACAACCTGGTCCATTCCCATCCCGGGAGCTCCGGACAGTCAAGCTCCGGCATGGAGCTGCCGTCGCCCACGTGGAGAACTGTGAACCGGCCGGTGGGACAACTCAGCTGCTGCGCGATTCGGACGGCGGCCTGAATTGCAGGCTGCGCGTTCGGAACTTGGGCGACCGGGATGACGATGTTTTTGAGTGACACGACACCGTCTTGAAACGACACGAACCCCTTCACNNCCTTCACACCTGCGGGAACAACGAGCGTCATTTGACGTGATTTCCTGGCTAGCGGTTGGGCGACGGATTTCTCCTGCCATAGGCCTCGCCCTTTGTCCTGATGTGTAGCGAGGACAATCAGGTCGGTGGGGTGCTGCTCGAGGAACCCCAACACCGATTTCACCGGATCCTTCTCCTTGGTGATAACCTTCCGGACATTGATCCCCAGCTCAGGCACAGCGGACCTGGGGCTGTTCTTCGGAAGCAATCCCCACCGCTCGAGTGTCTGTCGCATGCCAGGGAACTCCATCCAATCCTGTTCCTCACCGCTCGACACGTGGAGCATGGTGAGCGTGGCTTTGGCGATCAACGCAGCCTTGAGGGCGTGGGCGAAGGCGATGTCGCTCTCAGGGCTAAAGTCTGTAGGATGAAACACGTGCTGCAGAATCGGTGTGTTTAGAGACATCTTGCTCATGGACCTTCTCCCGTTGACCAATGTCTTGTAACACAAATAGTGGGAATTCATAAAGCCGGTAGATTTCACGGCGACAAAGGGGCCGGACTGGACGCGAGCCACCAGCCAGGCTGGACCGGCCTCGTTGCCAAAACCATCCAGGGCCACACAGGAAGAAAATCACTAGCATGACCTGCGGTTTGTTAGCACTCACAGGTCTGGACACACATGTAACCTGTGTCAATCCTTGAAGAGCCTGAATGTTAGTCATGATATTTACGCTGTCCAAAATCCTTGTTCGGTTTCAGGTCCCTAGACATCGATGTTTCAGGGCTTTGTCCTAATCTTCGTGAGCGTTCAAAAACAACTGAATGTGGAACTGAGAAAAGCGTCCGGACCTTTACGTGTTCCATCATCGGAGGGACTTTATGAATCTCAAAGGTCTTATTCATAGAGAGTTAGGGGAAGGCCTGACGGAGAATGAATTGGCAACAGCGATTGGGGTCTCGCGACAAACGATTGAAAACATCCTTGCCGATAAGTTTCCCAAAGATATTGCACTATGGAAGAACTTCGCGAAGTACTTTCGGCTGGATGTGGAATTCTTGCCGACCGGCGAATCACTATCCCCCACAACTCTCGTCAAACTATCGGAAGGCGACCATCGCTCCAGTAACATCGAGATGCGAAAAGTCCCGTTGCTCTCCTGGAGTCAGATCGACCAGGTTGTCACAGACAAAGAGCTCTTTCGAGCCGTCCGTTCTAACGTGATGCTTGAGACTACAGACGTTCCGGGAAAACGCACCTTCGCCTTGAGGGTGAAAGACAACTCGATGCAGCCACTCTTTAGTGAAGGGGAGATCATCTTCGTAAATCCCGATCTCAAATACAAACCGGGCCACTATGTCGTGGTCGAAAGCCAGGGGGGACGTTCGGGAGCGGCGATGTTACGGCAACTCAAGCAACTCGGGAGTCAATACATCCTTCACCCACTCAATCGGAAGTACGACGATCTCCCGTTGACCAAAGAAGTGCAGATATATGGGAAGGTTGTCAGGTTGAGGAAGGATCTCTGACGGACTGAATTAATTAACGTAAGAAGGCTGTGCTATGTCTGGTCAGCTGTTATGTCCCACTTGAGATTTGGACAGGTAGCTAGGTCAGTCTGGTGAAGGAACCCCACCGAAATTATTCAAAACCCATCGTACCGGAAGACAGCCGAGGTCCTTCCCACAGAGTGACCAGCGAGTGTACCTGGATGTCCCTTGAAACGTGGCGACTCAAAGCAGGCTGAATTCTCAGCAGAACGGAGGGTTTCCATGTTAAGCAAACTGGCCAAACGTTACGTGGGGCACGGCAGTTGAGTCTACCTCGTTCACGTGGACACTGTAAGAGGCCTTACTTTTTGTCCTTATGAATGTCGATGACCTCTCCCGTGTCATTGACTTCGATCGTGACCTCAGAGCCGACAGCGATATTCCTGAACATGCGGCTCTCGGGTCTGAGGTTAAAAATCTTCTCCCCTCCTGAGGTCGCCAGCGTCATCTTGGACTTGCCATTATCAATGGATGCGAGTGTACCGGTGATGAAACGAGGGCCCTTGCCGGGTTGTCCTTTCGGACGGGCATCCATGACCATGTTGCCTTCGTTGACCCAGAGCGTCATTTCATCACCGACTTTCGGAACACTATGGCCGTTGCGAACAGCGGCCTCTTCGGTCAGCGTGAGCATGGCGCCCGTAGGTGACTTGACGGTATAGAGACCGGACTTCACCTCAGTCACCACTCCCTCGATTTTTTGATGGCCCACTTTCATATGAGCAACCTCTTCGGGGTCCGCGGGTTCAGATTGCGCGTCCAGAGGGATCATGAGCACGACGACGGGTATCACGAAGAGCGAGAAGAGCAAACATATTTTTCGAAGCATGGTATCCCCCTCTATTGTTCGCCTGGCCTCTATTTGATCATCTTACTATAGTCATCATGCCCAGATGTATAAAAGCGGACACTCTGAGTCCGCATGTCCGCAAAGTGTCAAATATATTTGTTTTTGGAACAGGCGGAAGGATACGTCAAAACCTTAGGAAAATCGACTTTCCCATCCTCGACTGTGAGAGGGTTTTTGAACACAGTGCCTAGTCCTCCCGGGATTGCCCACCGCATCATGCTGAGGAAAACAGGTATTTCCCCTCCGCGGGTCATCCCTGAACCCCGCGCCAATCCTGCGCGCGGCGCCCTCCCCTCTCGGGAGTGTGCTCCGCTGTGCTAGGCTTCCGCGCCCCCACCCGTGCAAGCGGAGGGCCCGGCCGTTGCCGTCTGGCTGGGTGCCGTGGTCTCTGCGTGCCCTTGCGCCGGCCCCACGGCATGCGCCCAGGGAGACTCGGAACCAGGCGGCGCGACGGGGTCTTTTCGCCGGCGCTTGCTGGGAGATCGGGACTCCGCGCTCGCAGACGGCGGGGTTGTCTCCGCCGCCTCAGGGGTGGGTGCGGCCTCGGGCGTGAGTCCGAACGTTCGCTCGAGCCAGCTGCTAATCGCCGACACCTGCGTGGGATACCGCACGGCCAGCAGCGGCGCCGCCACGAGGACCCCGAGCACAAGGACGCCGGCGACATCCTCATACCATCGCTCATTGGCTTTCGCCTGCGCGGCTTCCTGTTTCGCCTCGGCTTCGATGAACCGCGTCTCGATCACGCACTGGATGATCACGTGCGCGTCTGGGACCGACTCGCTGCCGGTAAGCAACTTATTGAGTCGTAATTCGACGTCGACGAGCACACTGAGCCGATTCCGCCCGAGAATCTGCTGGGCCTCACACCGTGCACGGGCCTGGCCGATGGCCTGCTCAATGAGGGTAGTTTTCCGGCGATCCGCCCGGTAGCATGCGGCGAACTCTTCCACTTCCTTGCGTCGCCGGGCCTCGTGCTCGGCCTGCTGGCGCTCGGCCTCACGAGCCCGCTTTCGAAAAGCGAGCTCGTAGATACGATCGCGGATGGCAGCGGCGAGTTCGCAGACTTTTTCGAATGGAAGCTCCTCAAGTGGAAGCGAGGCCAACTCCCGCTCGATCGCCAATTTCGCGACTCCGCGCATGGAAGGAGTGACCTGACCCAACAGAGTTCGATAGGCGTCGACGACCTGCGTCTTCGCGGCCTGCAGTATGTGCCGACGCTGCTGGGTCGGTGTCTGTGGCGCATGCTGTTTCGTCGAGAGCTCGCTCATTGCCTTCTCAAACTCGCGTAGCGGCGCAGAGAGATCCGGTGCCACAACGGGTGGGATCGCGTGAACGGGAAGCGTCGCGGCCAGCGTGGTTGCTGCCTTAGGCACGTTCCCTAAGGCAGCCGCTTTTTTGCTTTTGTCGGTTTGGTATTGAGCACAGCGCTTCATGTGTGCTTTTACGGCCTGCTCTGATTTAAACCGCTGCATACAGAAACGACAAATTCCCATTGCCCCCTCCTTCCCTTTCCGTGATAGGCTCGCCTCACGTTACAGTGGCAAGTCTGCCTGTGTTCGGTGCGCCGTTTGTGACAATCAAGATCTAGCGCGTGTGTGGCCTGGACTTTACGCTATCGGCGGGCCGCCGGCACTGACACAACTAGAGAAGGTGGTGACAGTTAGGTGATGGCTTCGAAGAAAGCACGCACGAAGAAAAGACGTCCTAAAAAAGTACGACCGCTTGATGCAGAGGTGTTTGAGTTAGCCGATAAGGTCGCACTGATATTTGATCGGCCCTACGCGGCTCACTTGAGGGAGAAGCTGTCTGAGGATGCCACGGTCTACCGGAATCGGATCGGTCCCCACGGACTAGCGGATCGCTGGGCGACAACGACCAAGTGGACCGCCTTTCTCCTCAGGATGATCCTGACCTGTCCACGCATCCTCTCAAGGCCCCCAGAGTTCGAATGGGTGATGGACGATCTGGAGTGGATCTTGACCCGACGAAGGTGGGATCCAAAGTTCGAGCGGGACTTCTGGGACGCGGTGACACGGGTGAAAAAGGTCACGTGGACAGGGCATCCGCACGACAAGGGGCTGGATTATTTTCGCTTCGAGACTGTCCAGAGTCTGATGAACCCTCCGGTGCAGCTCAAAGACATCGTGGCAACATCCTCAAAAAGCAAAGCCGTCGAACGCGCAGCCGACATGGAGGGAAAGCTGGTGGGCACGCGTCCTCATGAGCGGGTTGTGTACAGATCCTTCGAGAAGGTCGAGAAAGAACTCAAGGAGCTCAATGCCCTCCTCACCCCGGAGTCGGCCATTGGTCCTCCGCCAACAAAAAAACGCGCCACCAAACCGAAAGAACTCCCCAAGAAAACCGAGAAACGGATGACGCAGTCAACACACCCGAAACGCGTGAGGCGCAAATAGCGTTGTGGCCTACCTTGATGGATCGGGACAGGACAAGCACAGGAGGACGGTGGAGGGAGTTAAACCTGCAGGAGTGGAAGGACTTCTACTGGGACCAGCGGGGGCGCAACCTGCGGTCCGCTGATGAAGCGTGGCGGAAGGCCAATGATTCGAACAGGTCGATGTTGCGAAGATAGCCACCTTGTTTCCGCCTTCGTTGAAATGAAGTTGGGCTCTCTCGCAGGAAGAGCGAGCCAACACACATTTCAGTGAGGAAACGAGGAACAGAAGAGAATCGACACCAGCCTTTTAAGTGCATATTAAAACTCAGCAGATTCAATATGTTGCAAGAAAAATGCGAGGTAAAAAGTGACATTTCATGTCATGGAAAATCAATGAGTTACAGTAGCAGGTGCCACTAGTGGCACCTAAGTGAATCGCGATGGTGAACCTGCTCGTGAAAAGCTGATCGCTCTCGCGGAAGCAGAAAGATCAACCCTACGCGAGCGACGCTATCTTCTCTTCCGCCACTCCCACGGCGGCATGGGGTTTGGGTCTGCCCACAGGCCACGCTTGGCCTCTCGCGCTTCCTTCTCTAGCCCTTCAAGCACCGTATCCCCAGGCGCATACTTCCGATACCACCAGCACCAGCCCTGCTTGACGAGTTCCTGATTGAGATTCATGCCATCGGATAGGATCACGTCTCCAAGAGTGCGTGTGTACTTGTCGTGGCCGTGCATCTGGATGGTCACGTCCTTCCCAAAGGCGAGGGCCGAAGCGGCATGTTTAGCATTCTGGCCGTAGGCTTGGCCTTTCTCGGGGCAG
>PLBR01000144.1 GCA_003135435.1 Nitrospira sp.
CGTGCCGCCAGATCGTATACACGGAATCTTTTCCCACGTCCCAGCCCTCGCACCTCAAGAGATCCGTCACCGTACGGTAGCCGTACCGCCCATACTCCTTCGCGAGGGCGATGATCTGCTCGCGCAACCGCGCTCGATCTTGATCAGGCTGCGGCACGTACCGAGAGGAGGACCGGATCTGGCCGATCGCCCGACACGCTCGACGCTCGGACACCTGGAGCACCGTGACGGCGTGCCCCACGGCTTCGCGCCGGCGGGCCGGGCTTAGAAGTTTCCCGAGGCCACCTCTTTCACGATGGACAGATCGCGCGCTTGGTCGGCGACCATCCGCTTGAGGCGCAGATTCTCCTGCTCCAGTCCCTTCAACCGCTTGGCTTGATCCACGCGCAGCCCCCCGTATTCTTTCTTCCAGCGGTCGTACGTGTGCTCGGTCATGCTGAGCTTCCGACACGCGTCAAGCACCGCTAGCCCTTTGCTGGTCTCCAGCTCGACTGTCCGCAGATGTTGAATGATCTCTTCGGGCGTGTACCGTTTCTTGGGCATGACCCTGACCTCCCTGGTTACGGTCCAGTCTCACATTCACCCTGGACCAGATTTGCCCGGGCAGGTCAGTACGATAGCATTCATACGCTGGTCAAAGAGGGCTGGTGTTGGTGGTATCGGAAGTATGCGCCGGGGGATACCATGTTAGAAGGGTTGGAGAAGGAAGCGCGAGAGGCGAGGATAGGCTTGTGGGCTGATCCGCAGCCGGTGCTGCCGTGGGAGTGGCGGAAGATGAGGTAGCTGGCTACTAACAAGAAGAGTGCAATCGCCCTACAATACAACCATTTCCCCACCCTTGCGCCTTCGTTCGCATCCCTCCTACAATACGCCTCCCTGCGAGGCCCCCCATGCTCCTCCGATTCACCATTACCCTCCTGCTCTCGATCTTCTGCCTCGCCACCCCCGCACGGGCCGATTTTCAAGCGGGCGTGGACGCCTATGAACGTAAAGATTACGCCACAGTTTTGCGTGAGCTTCGTCCACTTGCCGAGCAGGGAGATGCCGTCGCACAGTTCTACCTCGGATTGATGTATGACGGCGGGTATGGCGTCCCGCAGGACTATGCGACAGCGTGGGGATGGTATGAGAAAGCCGCGGTCCAGGGAAACGTGCTGGCGCAGGTTGCGCTCGGACGGATGTATTACGACGGACGCGGCGTGCCGGAAGATAATCAGCTGGCCTTGCGATGGTTTCGCCTAGCCGCAAATAAAGGGAATGCTATAGCCCAAAAACAGCTTGGCTCAATGTACGAAAATGGTATTGCCGTCCCGCGGGACTTGATCGAAGCTCACAAGTGGTACAACCTGGCTGGGGCGAACGGAAATAAGTTAGGAGCCGAATTTCGTGAACTTCTTGCCCTAGAAATGACCCCTGCCCAGATTGCCGAGGCGCACAAGCGGGCGCGTGAGTGGAAGCCAATAAAGAAATGAGTGGCCATGACTGACCGAGGGATTCACATGAAACGACTGCTCCTCGTCACCCTCCTACTGCTGAGTAGTGGACCGGCGTATGCAGAGTGGGTGGAGCTTTCTCAAGGTGGAGGAGCGACTATCTACTTCGATCCAGACACCATTCGCCGCAAAGGGGATCTGGTGAAGATGTGGAGTTTTAACGACTACAAGACTGTACAAATCCTGGCGGGTGTCTCGGTTTTGTCGTTAAAGATTCAACGTGAATACGACTGTACAGAAGTGCGCGAACGGATGCTTGCTATGACGGCGTTCTCAGGCAATATGGGAAGCGATAAGGTGGTGGGACCTAGCATTACCGAACAAAAGTGGGTACCAGTTGAACCAGGCAGTATTGGTCATACTCTGTGGAAAGCTGCCTGCGCCAAGAAGTGATCGCGCAGTTCACGCTGCCCGGTTCAAGGTGAGGCACCTGACCGCTCACCAGTCGTTGAACCTACTGGAGCGATTGGGCCGGATTATTGAGATGGGGCAGTAGGTGGCGAAGGGGACAACGCACTAGCGAAAATCGGGCAGTATTCAATCTATATCCATACAACGAGACCGCGCACGTAGTGGTGGAGCAGCTATGACTTCTGATTCCCGAACAATCTACTACATATGCAAGTCTGAGGAACTTGCTGAGCCTATTCGGAACGATCGAGTCGTTCTGATGGACGCAACGCTTGTGATCTTCAAGGGAGTCTACTTAGGCCAATCTGAAATAACGTCTGATGGTTTGGGGAAAGTAAAACTCAGGCTAGATGAGAGGCCCGCTCATACCTTGCTGCGACCCGTTCCCTCTAGCGATGGCCCCCCATTTTGGTCGGCGATTGTGTATCGACGATCCGGGAGCACTACTACCGGCGTAAACCTGAGGGAAGTGCTTCAAGACGTCGCTACCCACTATGTTGCAAAGCCAGAGCAAGCCTGGTGCTATCGCGCTGATCCACCAGGGGGACCCTACGCATGGGAAACAGACATTAGCTCAGGAAAGAGCGGTTACTTTCTTACCGGTGGGTTCGGTCGAAGCGCACTGTGGCGTATCATGCGAATTCAAGTAGATGCGTTGAACCGTCAAGTTCTCACCTTTGCCCCAGTACAGCTCACACCGACCCTTGCGCTGCCGTCCTTTGAACAGGTGAGCCCTGAGCTTCGTGCATTCCTCACACAGCACTTCGAGGGGTTTCAACAAGCCATCATCCGTCATGCACCATTTGATGCGATAGACCGCGCCAACAATCTCACGGAGGGCATTCTGAGCCATTGTCTGGCCTCGTGGGTAAAAACTCCTCCTAAGACGCTAGATAAAAAGCTGACTGAGGCTAGGCGAATCCTCGAAAATAAGGAAAAACGAAAAGCATTCTCCTTGACTCATTATGGGTACCATCTGGCACACCAGATTAGAATTCTACATGCGCGTCTTCATGAGAACCAATCGGTCGGTGAAGGCAAAACCGTAAGACCTGAAGTTGGTCTAAACTTGACAGTTACGGTCAGCGAATTGCTTGTGGAGGTTGGACTCGGTAAGTACTGAAGGTATTATGCACCCGGCATTGTTAGCCCTCTTCGGCTTACTCCTCTTAAGTGCGCCGTCCATTGCCTCTGATTTTTCTGGCCCCGTCATCTCCGTCCTCGACGGCGACACTATCGAAGTCCTGCACAACAACGAAGCTGAACGCCTCCGACTCAACGGGATCGACTGCCCAGAGAAAGGGCCAGGCATACGGCACCAAGGCCAAGCACGCCGCCTCGGTCCTCGCCTTCGGCAAACTGCACATTGATTGTTCGGTCGATGAAGCCATGGCATGATAGGAGATTTTGGAGAACGTATGCGAGAAGAAGTCGGGGATCTCTGGCAGCAGAACAGCCAGGGCCATTGGATTGGCCTGGCCACCAATGGCGCAGTTAGCGCATCAGGCACGGCCGTCATGAGTCCCGGCCTTGCCACCATTGCCGCAATCCGGTTTCCATTCCTCAAACAACAGCTCGGTGAACTTCTGGCCAGATCCGGCAACCATGTCTATGCGTTCCCGGATTACCGACTGTTCACCATCCCGACCA
>PLBR01000119.1 GCA_003135435.1 Nitrospira sp.
CTGCGGCCTTGCTGAACGGCCTTTTTGAGCATCCTGTTAGCGGTTATTTGTTCAGCTGTCGGTCGACCTCCCGCTGAATTTCATCGAGCTTCTTGATCGACACCGCTTTTCCCATCGACAATTCCAGTCTCACTTCCCGAAGCGTTCCGGTCAGCGTCCGCACGGCGAGGATCGACTCGTCTTGCTTCGCTCCCTTCGTGGCATTCTCCAGCGCCTCGGCCGCCTCCCCCAATTCCTTGGCAGCTTCCCCAAAGTTTTTATCGAACAGTTCTGATTTCGCTTGCAGCACATGTGACTTGGTATCGAGCAGTCCCTGCCTCCTGCGCAAGTCTCTCTCGATTCCCATCGTGGTGTCGAATATGGTGCGCGACGTGTCTGTGAGCGAATGTTGGAGGTCCGAGACCGATTGTTGCAGCGTGCCGACCGGACGTTGGCCGAAGTAAAATCCGAGGCCAAACGACGCGGCGGCCAGGACAAGAGCAGCGATAAATTTCCACATGACGCGATCCTTTCGGCTAACGAACTTTACAGGATGCTGAAAAAAACCGCCAGCGGCGTTCTCGCATCGTTTAGACCCTCAACGTACCCCTGAGGGTACGCCTCGTGCCTTCACTCGCTGCGGCCTTGCTGGACGGTCTTTTTGAGCATCCTGCGGGAGTGCTCTGCTCTTGTCCAAGACGAACAGATCATCGAAGTTCTGTTATGCCGATATTATTTTTCCGCAGCCTGCTAGGAACCGCTGTGGAACGGCGGAGTTGTTGGAGTAGACTTCCTGCCGCAGCAAGGCGAATGGCGACGTCCGAGTCTTGCAAGATTTTTTTGAGCAACGGGGTCACTGGTGCGACGCTCTTGCCCAGGGCTTTCGCCGCTAAGAGACGTGGTTGTGGTTGCTGGTCTTGCAGGAGCGTTTGTAAGATTGCCACCGCTTGTTTGTCGGACGTCGCGGCCAGCGCATGGGCTGCCGCTGCTCGGATAGAGGGGTCCGGGTGTTTCGCCAAATCCGCGGCGAGCAAGACAGCCGATATGTCGCCCAGTCGAAGCAGTCCTTCCACGGCACTGGCCCGTACCTGCATATTGGCATCGCGCGTGAGAGCTCGCAGCAACGGCTGATTTTCGCGAATTCCCAGCCGCCCAAGACTCGTGGCTGCAACCGCGCGCACACGCGCGCTCTCGTCCCCTAGCGCATGGGTTAATGGCGCGACGCCACCGACCTGTCCGTACTCTCCCAATGCGCCAGCGGCGAACGCGCGAACCGACGGCTCAGGGTCGTACACTGCCTGGCTCAGGACCGACAGGCTCGAGGGGCGCTTCAGCCGCCCCAGCACCCCCAAGGCTGCCATACGGACATCGGGGTCCGGAAGCGTCGCTGCTCCGGTGATGTCGGTCAGCATGTCCTGTTTGCCGAGCCTATACAGTGCGGCATAGGCGAACACGGCTTCCGGTCCGTCGTCCGTTCTTGCGACTTCGATGAGGGAGGGCATGATGTCGATGACTTTGGCCTCACTGAGCGCGGTCATTGCGGCAATTCGCACGGCCGGCATCGCGTCGTTCAGGGCCCGTCGCAAGGGGCCGGACTTCCCTGCGAGTCCGGCTTTGCCGATGGCTTCCGCGGCACGAGCCCGCACCAGGACCGAAACATCGAGCAGCCCGTCTTCCAGGACGGCCTGTGTTTCTGCGAGGCTGAGTTCAGCCAGCACCGTATAGGCCGCGATCCGCACATACTCCTGCGAGTCGCGGACATGGCTGGTCAGAAAGCTGAGCGCCAAGGGTCGTAAGAGGCCTGGATCGTCCGGTTGATCTGCAGGGACCAGCCGTTGATAGAGAGTAAGGGCTTCTTCTGGTCGCCCAAGCTTGAGGGAACTCTGGAAGGTGAGGCGGATGAGAGGTTTCGATGCTGTGGTCTCGGGCTGCAGCGATTGCCAGAGTTTCAGGACCCGGTCGTATTCGGCGTGGTTGAATGCGTCCGTAGCCTCACGTTCGAGGGCTGAACCGGTCGGTGCCGTTGGGGTGCGTGTTTCCGCTGGGCAGAGGCTCACGACTATCGTCCCGAGGGTGAACACCAGAAATATCCTGAGATGCGCAGTGATGGCGCAGCGACGGGGTCTCTTCTGCAAGGGCCCGGATCCACGGTCGATTACCATGTCGAGGGTGTTCGGACCATGGCCGGTGCATATAGACTGTCGACGTATTCCTTGACCATTCGTTTGGTGCAGAAGCGGGGAGCATTGGTTCGAAGGCTTTCCTTCATGAGCTGCAACCAGCCGCGGGGTATCCCGTCAAGGTCTCGTTGATAGTAGAGGGGAATGGCTTCTTGCTCCAGCATGCGGTAGAGCTGTTGCGCGTCATGCTCGTCCTGGGCCTGAATGTCCTGGCTCCCTACTAAGGGTTCAATGCCCCATCCGTTGGCTCCGTTGTAGCCTTCTTTCCACCATCCATCAAGGACGCTGAGGTTTATGACGCCGTTGAGCGCGGCTTTTTGCCCGCTCGTTCCGCTCGCCTCCAAGGGAAAGCGTGGTGTGTTAAGCCAAATGTCGACTCCTTGGACGAGAAACTTCGCCATGTGCATATCATAGTTTTCTATGAACGCCACGTGGCCGCCCAACTTATGGTCGTCGCAAAAGCTCACTACTTCATGAATGAAATAGCGACCAGGTTCATCAGCCGGGTGGGCCTTGCCGGCAAAGATCAGTTGGACGGGACGCCACTGGTTATGGAGTAACTGTTTCAGCCGTTCGAGGTCGCGGAACAACAAGGTGGCCCGCTTGTAGGTGGCAAATCGCCTGGCGAAGCCGATGGTGAGCGCTTCGGGGTCGAGCAGCGTGCCTCGCGATATGACCTGCGAGGCTTGGAGATGCCCCTGCATCCACCCGCTCCTGGCACGTTCCCGGATGAAGCTCATGAGTTTACGTTTCATGGTTTGGCGTACGGCCCAGAGTTCCTGGTCGGGGATATCCAGGACTCGTTGCCACATCGCCGTGTCGTCGCATTTCTCCGTCCATTCCGGGCCGAGATGCTTGCCGTATAGTTGGTTGAGTTCCGGCGCGATCCAGGTCGGCGCATGGATGCCATTGGTCACGCTGTGGATAGGGACTTGCTCGGTCGGTAGTCCGGGCCACATATGGTGCCACATTTCTCGCGAGACCTGCCCGTGTTCACGGCTGACCCCGTTCACATGGGCGGCCAGCCGGAGGGCGAGCGCCGTCATGTTGAAGCCTTGCCCCTGGGATTCGGGGGTATCGCCTAGGCGGAGGAAGACTTCCCGCGAGAGGCCCAACTGCTCCCAATAGCCGGTAAAGTACCGGTCCATGAGATGGTGGGGAAACACGTCGTGACCGGCTGGCACTGGTGTATGGGTGGTAAACACCGTGCTCTGGCGGACCGTTTCGCAGGCGTCCGCGTGCGTCGATCCCTTCTGGATCAATTCGCGAATGCGTTCCAATGTGAGGAAGGCGGAGTGGCCCTCATTGGCATGCCAGACCGTCGGTGCGATGCCCAATGCACGAAGCATACGGACACCGCCGATACCCAACAGATATTCCTGACAGAGGCGCATCTCTTGATCGCCGCCATACAGTCGAGCTGAAAGAGCTCGATTCTCAGGACTGTTCTCGGGGACGTCTGTATCGATGAGATAGAGGGGCACCCGCCCGGCGAGCACTTTCCAAACTGCTGCAGTCACGACCCGGCTACCGATCTCGACCGTAATCCTGCACGCGTTTCCTGATGGAGTGAGGGCGGGATGAATCGGCGATTCTGCTTGTTTGAACGGAGCATAGGCCGCTTCCTGCCATCCCTCCGGCGTGATCCGCTGCCGAAAATATCCTTGTGGATACATGAATCCGATTCCTACCAGGGGCACACCCAGATCGCTGGCTTCCTTACAATGGTCCCCGGCAAGAATGCCCAGACCACCACTGTAGATGGGGATGGACCTGTGCAGACCAAATTCCGCAGAGAAGTAGGCGATGGTGGGGGCTTTCAAATCGCCGTGCTGTGTTTTAAACCAACTGTGTTTGTTCTGAAGGTACCCGTCGAATATCTTGAGGGCGGCAGAGTACAACCGCATATACGAGGGATCTTGGGTGAGGTGCATGAGTCGGTCTGGCCTGACTTTGGCCAGTAGTTCGACGGGGTTGTGGTGGGTCAGCACCCAGAGGGTCGGATCGATGTGTTCAAACAGCCGACGGGCCTCCGGAGTCCAACTCCACCAAAGGTTATGTGCCAATTCCATGAGACGTGAGAGACCGGATGGAATGCCATTCGGTAAACCGGTTGCTGTTTGCGAAGTATCCACTGCACCTCCTCGTTGCTGATATCGAAGTCGGCGTTGTCGTGTGGGAACGGCCTAAGCTCGATTGGCGAGAGCGATCAGGCGTGACCGGCTTTATGCCAGGAAGTCCACTCGTCGGAGAATGCCACGGAGGCATACCGTTCTCCAAGGATTTTTGCAACTCGGTTCATCAGTTTGGTGAGTTGTTGCATGTCCTCTGGAGGAAGATCTTGCCGGAATCGAGGGTGCAGCCCCCACCGAGTTTCCACTTCTTCTCCGGCGACGGTTGACATCACGCTCACCAACTTGATTTCGGTCCCCGTCGGACCTTGGGGCCCCGGCGTCGCGGTGGGGAGCAGCGGCGCAGACGTGGTATCGGTCGCCACGGGAGCGGCTGTGTCGACCGCGGCGGCTGGCGGCGCGTCTCCGGCTAAAATTGCTTTGATGGCCGGAATCACAGCGCTCGCGCAGAGCGTTGCCGCAGAGGAGATCTGCGCATTCCCTGCGATTCCCATCGCGTCGGCGACTCGTCCGCCAAAGTCTTTCAACATCTCGTCCTTCACGGGAGTGTTTTCGGTGACGAGGAACCGGTATCGCTCATAGGTCTGCCGACTCTCCGCAACTGCCGCCCCGACGGTGAGTATGATTTCCGTTTGGTCGGCACCAGAACCGAATGCCGGTTCAAGTACGTTCTTCAATTGCAGGGTGACGGCGTCCTCGAGGCTGTCCATGAACTGAGGCTGTTCTTTGATCGGTAAGTACAGTACGGAGAGCCGGTCGGTGAGATTAAACATGACCTTGAGAAACTCAAGGTAGATGCCCCACTCATCCTGCCGTTTCAATTTCAACGCCCGCTCAGGGGCGTTCCGTTTCATGACGGTCACGGATTCGCCCGCGACGGCCAGTATTAATTCGGCGATCCCTCGGAGTTGTTCGCTGTAAGGACTTTTCGACGTTCCCACCATGACCTCGCAATAACAAGGGTCATTATATACAGGTTCCTGCTCGGTCTCCAAGGGCCGTCTGCGTCGCAGGATGCTGAAAAAGTCCGCCAGCGTCGTTCTCGCATCGTTCAGGCCCTCAACGTACCCCAGAGGGTACGCCTCGGGCCTTCACTCGCTGCGGCCTTGCTGGACGGCCTTTTTGAGCATCCTGCGAGTGAGTCTGTCGATTGGCGAGCCGTTGGCGGGGAGGTGTAGGTTCGTTTGAAAGGGCTACCTCAGTATGTTATACAGCGCGACCACTTCGTGAGCTGCCTGCATGAACCGAGACATCACTCCCTACGTGCTCAAGCGGTCGCCGGACCAGGGGACGGTACCCACCCTCTCCATTGCCTATGCGGCGGCGTTGAATTCCCAGCAGCTTGCGGCGGTGACCGCGGGCGAAGGGCCATCACTGGTCATCGCCGGTGCCGGCAGCGGCAAGACACGAACCTTGGTCTACCGCGTGGCCTATTTAATTGATTCGGGGATCGATCCGTCCCATATTCTGCTTCTGACCTTTACGCGAAAATCGGCGCAGGAAATGCTCGAACGGGCCGGTGAACTGATCGGCGTACGCAGCGAGCATGTCCGTGGTGGTACGTTCCACTCTGTGGCCAATATGTTGCTCCGGCGCTATGGTCGAACTATCGGGCTTGAGCCGGGCTTCACGATTCTCGATCGGGGTGATGCCGAAGACTTGATTGCCTTGGTTCGTGCGCAACTGGGGTTGAACGAGAAAGATAAGCGGTTTCCCCGCAAAGCGACGATCGCGGAGATGTTCAGCAAGTCCGAGAATACGTTGCGCCCGCTCGACGAGATCGTCGTCGAAGAGTTCAATCACTTCTCGGATCACTTGGAGGCGTTGGGTCAGTTGCAGCGGGGATATCAGGCGTCGAAGCGACAGCGCCAACTGGTAGATTATGACGATTTGTTGGTGTTGCTGCGGCGGCTCTTGATGGAAGATGAAGCGGTCCGGCGGACTATTTCATCGCTGTATCGGTACATTCTGGTGGATGAGTATCAGGATACCAATCGCTTGCAGGCGGATGTCATCCGGTATCTCGCATCCACCCATCAGAATGTGATGGTCGTCGGCGACGATTCGCAATCGATCTATGCCTTCCGTGGTGCGACATTCAAGAACATCATGGACTTCCCGTCGCTCTTTCCCGGCACCACCATCTACAAGCTTGAAGAGAATTACCGCAGCACCCAGCCAATTCTGAATCTCGCGAATACCATTATTGAAGCGGCGGCGGAAAAGTACACCAAGCATCTCTTCACGAGGAAGCTTGACGGGCCGTTGCCGGTTCTGGTGGAGGCGGCGGGAGAAAATGCCCAATCGCGCTTCATTGCGCAGAAGATTTTGGAGTTGCGGGAGGAAGGGGTTCCTCTTGGTGAAATGGCGGTGTTGTTTCGGTCGAGCTTTCATTCGTTCGATCTTGAAATCGAGCTTTCTCGTCACGGACTGCCATTTATCAAGCGCGGCGGGGTCAAATTCATCGAGACTGCACACGTGAAGGATCTGCTGGCCCACTTGCGCGTGGTGGCCAATCCCTTGGATGCCGTCAGTTGGCATCGAGTACTCATGCTCATCGAAGGGGTGGGACCAAAGAAGGCACAGGATGTCATGGCCGCGCTGGTGAAATCGGACAATCCCTATCACGCACTGCGTGAGATGCCGGGGCGATCGGGGAAAGGGCTCAGGGATTTAGCTCTGACGCTTGAAAGCCTTGCCGGGGCCGGAGATCTGCGGCCAGCTCATCAAGTTAGCCATATCTATGAATACTACTTGCCGATTCTGAAGGCGCAGTACGATGACTATCCCAAGCGTACGCGGGATCTGGATCATTTGCATACGATCGCGGAGGGCTATCAGGGGGTCGAAACGTTTTTGTCTGACCTCGCACTGGAGCCGCCGGATGGGAGTGCGACAGGCGTCGAGGCGCCTGATCGCAATGACGAACGACTCGTGTTGTCCACGATCCATTCTGCCAAGGGGCTGGAGTGGCAATGTGTGTTCGTGATCTGGATTGTGGATGGAAAGTTTCCGTCGGTCTACTCGTTCGTTGCCGACGAGGATTTGGAGGAAGAGCGGCGGCTGTTCTATGTCGCCGTGACGAGAGCCAAGCGGCATCTGTACCTGACCTATCCGATCAATGTGTTTGATAAGGGAAGCGGCATGCTGCTGTCGAAACCCTCCCGTTTCCTGGACCCTGTATCGCCTGCGCTGCTGGATCAGCTGGCCCTCATAGAGGAAGGTGGGCGGCCTGACTGGTATGCTCGCGATGATCACTAGCCCGCATTATTCATGAAGGTCCGTCGCAGAAGCGTGTAGACGCGAAGCGAGACGGGCACTCGGAGGCGTGAAGCCCTGAGTGCATACTCGTACAGTATGTCGAAGGGCTGAACGGCGAGACTGCCCGTCACAGCCGCGTATCCGCGCTTGCAGCAGAAGCTTCATGAATAATACGGGCCAGGTGTGACCGATACCTCCTGAGATAACTCTCCCAGCATCGAAGCGGATCAATATCGATGGTGCGCGCATTGTGCAGAGTGGTCGCGATGGGTCTCCTCATGATGGGCGGACTTCTCCTCGCGCCGAATGCGGGGATGTCGGAGGAGCGTCTGCAGTTGACTGACCGGATGTGGCGTCAGTTACTCGGTGAGGCTCACGCGCTGGGCCTTCCGACGAAGTTCCTCAGGGCAGTCCCACCGAGCTTCGTTCAGTTTGAGTTCGACGATCTGCACAGCTATGCCGCCGAATATCATCTCGGGGAGCATCGGATGGTGCTCAATCGTGCGCTGTCATTTAATGGAGCCGGGGCCACCTTGCGTCCGCTCGGGCGACTCACCCATGCCGAGATCGAAACCCTGTATCATGAACTGTTCCACGCCTATATCGACTACCTGGTGACGGCGGCTGAGGCATCGCCCGAGGTGGCGCTAGATCCAGTGCTCGCTTTTGCGAGAGTGCAGCAGGGCTGTCACTATGGAGCGGTGTTGATCACACCGGTTGTGCAGAGGAAGGGTGAAACTGAGGAGCGGTTTCTGACCGAGCATGAATCCTGGGAAGCTCTCAATGAAACATGGGCGGTGTTTATTGGGTGGATCGTGTGGAATCAGTTGGAATTGACGAGCAGCGCAGGACGATCGATTCAAAAATCAGGGAAGAGTCAGGATGAATGGGTGCGTCGTCTCAGGAGTGCCGATCGAGAAGGAACTCTCCGTGGATATTACGAGCCGGAAGATCCTGGCGAGCGGGCCGTGGCTCGAAAGCGGTACTTAGCCGCTGCATCGCGCTTGTCAGAACAAGAAGCCACGGTACTTATGGAGAATGTCATTGAATTTTCCCCCAGCCTCCTAGTGCGTGCGAAGGGGGTACTTTCTGGTTTAGGCCAAGGGGTTGAACGATACAGTCAGTGCGGATTAGGAAAGGACGTATCTCCATAAGCCCATGAAATATCTGCAGGTGTTCAGGGGACGTGAGCTTGGTCTAGCAATGTGGTATCGAGAAAGGCAGACATGAAAAAGAGAGGACTTGACAGGATGCGCCAGGAAAATTCCTGCAGATGGGAGGTACCGGATAAAAAACAAGATAATTCTGCTTTTTGGTCTTGACATCACCACACTTCATCAATAGAATCCAGCGGTTCCTGAACAAGGCTGTGTCCCGAGCGTACCACTGTCATCCTTAATTCATAAGGAGGGGGGGAGCTGTGCGCGGACCAGCTTGCTTTTATTTTTTCATCAAGAGGATGAAGAAGAAGGCAATTCTAATTGAGCGTTTAGATTTGTTGTGTCGGGTGCAAGGTGTTTCGGGCAGGTACCCAAGTGGCCAAAGGGGGCAGACTGTAAATCTGTTGCCATCGGCTTCCAAGGTTCGAATCCTTGCCTGCCCACCACATCAGGCTTGTACAACCTGGGAGTCAAAGGCGTGTGTAATTAAGTGCGAAATTGGATTTGTGCGCTGCAGGGTGTGGGAAGAAAATGGGCGGGCGTAGCTCAGTGGTAGAGTTCCAGCCTTCCAAGCTGGCTGTCGTGGGTTCAAATCCCATCGNNGTCCTTGGTAAGGACGAGGTCACGCGTTCGATCCGCGTCGTGGGCTCCAAGCAGAGCTTGCTTGATCCGCACGCTCATTAAATGAGCGCGACGGGACAGGGCTTCTGGATATTCTTAGAAAGGGAGTAAGGCATGGCGAAGGCGAAATATGA
>PLBR01000141.1 GCA_003135435.1 Nitrospira sp.
TCACCTGAATCCGCACCGCCGGCCGCTGCCCGCCGCTGATGCTCACAAGCCCGACGCCTGATAATTGTGAAATCTTCTGAGCGAACCGGGTCTCAGCGAGGTCTTCCACCTGAGACAGAGGCAGGGTGCGCGACGTCAGCGCCAGCGTCAAGATCGGCGCGTCCGCCGGGTTGACCTTGCTGTAGACGGGCGGGCTCGGCAGATCGCGCGGCAAAAATGTGGAAGCGGCATTGATGGCGGCCTGCACCTCCTGCTCGGCGACGTCCAGGTTGAGTTCCAAACTGAATTGCAGCGTGATGACCGAACTGCCGCCGGAACTGGTGGAGGTTACCTGGTTCAACCCCGGCATCTGCCCGAACTGGCGTTCCAATGGCGCGGTGACGGAGGAGGCCATCACGTCCGGACTTGCGCCCGGATAGAAGGTGAGCACCTGAATGGTCGGGTAATCGACTTGGGGAAGGGCCGAAACCGGTAGCTGTCGATACGCGATGAACCCGGCGAGCAGAATGGCGGCCATCGACAAGGCTGTCGCGACCGGACGCAGAATGAATAGACGGGACGGATTCACGACCGCGTCCCTCTTCGTGGCTTCTCGGCCCCTTGGGACGGCTGATCGGTTCCGCCTTTTACAGGCAGGCCGTTCTGGCTCTGGACTTCTACCTTGCTCCCCTCTCGCAGTTTCTCAGTGCCTTCGACCACGACGAGCTCATCGGGAGACAGGCCCGTATCGATCGACGCCTCCTCTCCATGGCTGACCCCGACCGCGACCGGCCGCACGCCCACCGTCCGGTCGGCGTTCACCACATACACAAATGTCCCCTTCGGCCCTCGTTGCACGGCGGCAGACGGCACGACCGTAGTCCCGCGCTTGACGTCCAACAGCAAGCGCGCATTGACGAACTGATTGGGGAATAATTCACTGTCGTCGTTCGGAAAGACCGCTTTCAGCCGCACCGTCCCAGTGTTCGGATCGATCTGGTTGTCCACCGTCAGCAACGTTCCTGTGGCCAGCTTTCGCTTCTGCTCCCGATCAAACGCCTCGACCGTCAAATGTTCCCCGGTTTTGAGCTTGTCGAGCACGGCGGGAAGACTATCTTCGGCGATGGTGAATACCACGGTAATCGGTTGAAGTTGCGTGATGACCAGCAGCCCATTGACATCGTTCGCACGGACCAGGTTGCCCTGATCCACGAGCCGCAACCCGATGCGCCCGTTAATGGGAGCGGTGATGCGGGAGTAAGTGATCTGCAGCTTGGCGTTGTCGATCTGTCCCTGATCGACCTGCACGATCCCTTCAAGCTGGCGGACCAACGCCTCCTGGGTATCGAGTTGCTGCTTGGGAATAAATCCCTGCTGCAACAGTCCACGGTATCGTTCGAGGTCGAGTTGGGCATTTCTCAACTGCGACCGGTCGCGCGCCATCTGTCCCGCAGCCTGCGTCAATTGCACTTCGAAGGGGCGCGGATCGATTTCGGCCAGCAGGTCACCGCTGCGGACAGTCTGGCCCTCTTTGAACCGCACCTGCATCAGTTGCCCGTCGATGCGACTCCTCACAGTCACGGTATTGAGCGGAATGACCGACCCGAGTCCGTTGAGGTAGACGCCGATGTCGCCCGTTTTCGCCGCCGCAACCACGACCGGCATGGTGCGTGCCGCTTGAGGATTCGCCCCTTGGCCAGCGGCTCGTAATTGCGTCTCGTCGGACTTGGTCACCAAGGCGTATACGCCAATGGCGAGGGCACAAGCCACGAATAACCCGAGCAACCAACGCTTGAGCAACTTGGCGAAACCAATAGACTCTGGCATACCGTCCTTCCTGGGTTCCTGCTTACACGTCGTCAACGAGCCTATCACACGCGCCTCATACCGCCGGCCACATTTCTATTTCGTCCATTTCAGCCGTTCCTGGGCGGTTCGCAAGTAGTCGCGCGAAACCTGCCAGCGCCGTTGGAGTTTGGCATAGAGCGCATCCAACTCTTTTTGCTGTTCCGCAGACAACTTGGTCTTGATCTCGGCCATCCCTTGGGTCAGAGCCTGCTCGACTTCCGGCTGATGCGAGAAGCGCAATTGTAAGATTTCCACATGAGTCCGGCTGATAATCGGCTCGATGTCCGCTTGTTGTGCCGGCGTCAAGGTCAATTCGTGGGTCAGACGCTTCATGATTCTCTCGTGTTTCGCGGCCGGACCTCGCTCCCATTGATGTTGCTGTTCGTATTGGTGGTAGAGGGTGGTTCCGGCGATGCCCGTCAGCGCTCCCGCGAAGAACAAGACAACGAGTCCACCCCACAATTTCCCTGCTGCCATGACAGGTTCCTCCTCCATACGTCCGACTTACTCGCTGAGCGGCACCATCACATCGACTTCATTCGACAGCAACGCGGTGAGTTCGACTGCATCCTGGTTGATGTAGAACAAAACGGAGCCAGTGAACACCAGGGCCAGGACGGCGGCCACTGCGGCTGTTCTCCACACAAGCCGCTCGAGCCCCAGAGTAATCATCGATTGCCCCTGCCCTGCGGCTTCCCGGCGGATGTCCCGCATGACACGAAGGGTCCAGTCGGCACCGAGCGACGGCTCTTGTCGCGATCGATGGGCTTCCGTCAACGCGCGCTCTACTTTCTTGAGGTGTTCATCATTGAGTCGTGTCATCTTCCTGCCGCTTCCTTTCAAGTAGTAGTGTGCGGAGCATCTGTCGGGCTCGATGCGCTCGCACCTTCACGTTGACCACGCTCCACCCCAGCAGGCCTGCCGCCTCGCGAACGGAATAGCCATCGAGATGGACCAGGGTGAGCACAAGACGGTTTTCGGCTGAGAGATGGCCTAAGGCCCATTGCAGCAACTCCGCCGCCTCCTGCCGCCTGGCCTGCTCACGAAATTGGTCGTCGGATTCCGCCGCCAGCACATGATCCATCCAGGCCTGGTGCTCCGTGGTCAAAGCGCTCACCGGCAGTTCCTCCCTCCGCCTCGCTCGCCAGAAGTCGTAGCACGTCCGGACGGCGACGCCGGACAACCAATGTTCGAACGGGGTCTGCCCCGAAAAGCTCGACAAGCTGGTGTACGCCCGGACGAAGACGTCATGAGCGACCTCCGCCACGCGATCGGACGGCACATGCCGATTCGCGATTCTCGTCACATGCTGCTGATACCGCACGATCAGCTCCGCAAAACGGTCGACCTCTCCGTGCAACACCCGCCGGATAATCTCAAGATCATCGGACACCAGAGTCTGCACTCCCATGAGGTCGAGGCACCCCGCCACCACATAGCCAGGCATCGCATCATACCTCACCAGCGGACGTGACCACACCAGATCACGTGTGAACACTCGCCGTGTAGTCACGCTACCTCGTGGCTTAACTGGTCTGCAGACTTCTCTCAGCATCACGAGGCGTACTCTCCAATACCGAAGTCATTCCCTCGGCTGTCTGTTCGTGATCAGCCGCATCCACCCCCTGGCCGCTGAACATGCGTGCGCGATGCATCTGCCGCATCTGGTCACGAATGGCTTTCTGTTTCTCACGCTGTTCGGGGGTCAGCACTGCGTAGAGATCGCGCTTGGCTTTGATCCCCATGAAACTCAGCGTGGATTCGAACGATTCGCGCTCTTTGATCTTGGATTCGATGACGGACAGCTCCGTCTTCTCATCCGCCACGAGCGCCCTGAGCTCCCGCTCCGCTACCTGGACATCCGCGTGAGCTCGGATCTGCGCACGGTCCTGGTCAAGAGCGAAAACCTTCAGCTTGGTGACTTGGTCGTCTGTCAGGCCGAGGTCCTGCTGATGCCTTAGGAGGTTGCGAAGGACATGTGACGTCGTGCCTCCGTGACCCGACATGCCGTGCCGAGCCATGCCGAACGCATGGCCACCACCCCTGCAGGCTGCCCCCCCGTCCGCCCATGCGAATGGAATTGTTATTCCCAACAGAACCGTTCCCGCCGCGACCCCGAGAAGCATTTTCATTCCGCTATTCATAGGAACCTCCTTGGTAAACGCAAGTGCCTGTTGGTCCAACTCGCCAGTGTTGCTATCTCACCCCTTCATCCATCAAGTCGCTCCGACAAGGGGAAAGGTTACACACACTGGCCTGGCGGAGCAGGAACGGCGAAGGGCAACGGGCATTCCGCCTGACCTTCAGCCTATAGATTCCACCCTCTCGCGATCATCACCGTATTCCGTTCATGTATAATGGGGTGTCTCTGCCCTCGGCTATACGTATCTGACATGGCCGCAATATACATCCAGAGAGGAGGAACACCATGAGCACGGCAACGGTGGAAATCCCGATTCACCAAAATGTCACAACCTTTCTAGGCGCGCCCCGGAAGATGCTGATTGGCGGCAGGTGGCTCGAAGCCGCGTCGGGGAAGACCTTCCCGACTTACAACCCGGCCACTGGTGAAGTCCTGGCCCAAGTGGCCGAAGGCAACAGCGCCGACATTGACAGGGCGGTCATCGCTGCACGGAAAGCCTTCGAGAGCGGGCCATGGCGGACGCTCACAGCCTCGGAGCGTGGACGGCTGATCTGGAAGCTCGCCGACCTTCTCGAGTCTCACCTGGAAGAATTCGCTCAACTGGAGTCGCTCGATAACGGGAAGCCAATCGGCGTGGCCCGCGCGGCGGATGTGCCGCTGGCCGTGGACCACTTCCGGTACATGGCTGGTTGGGCGACCAAAATCGAAGGCAACACAATCCCTATTTCAGTGCCCTACACGCCCGGCGCCCGGTATCACGCCTACACGCTACGCGAGCCGGTCGGCGTGGTAGCCCAAATCATCCCCTGGAACTTTCCGCTGCTCATGGCAGCCTGGAAGCTAGGCCCAGCGTTGGCCGCCGGCTGCACCATCGTCCTGAAGCCTGCCGAGCAGACACCGCTGTCAGCCCTGCTACTCGGCGAACTGATCTGCGAAGCGGGATTCCCGGACGGGGTAGTCAACATTGTTCCAGGTTATGGAGAGACCGCCGGCGCGGCACTGGCGGCGCACCCGGACGTGGACAAGGTGGCCTTCACTGGCTCCACCGAAGTGGGAAAGCTCATCCTTCGGGCGGCGACAAGGAATCTCAAAAAAGTGTCGCTGGAGCTCGGAGGGAAGTCCCCCAACATCGTGTGCAATGACGCCGATCTGGAGGCGAGTATCCCTGGGGTCGCGAGCGCGATCTTTTTTAACCAAGGCCAGTGCTGCTGTGCGGGCTCACGGCTCTTCGTCGAGAAGGGTATCTTCGACAAGGTGGTGGCGGGTGTGGCTGAGGACGCGAAGAAGATCAAGGTCGGGCCAGGCATGGATCTCGCCACCCAAATGGGCCCGCTGGTGTCGGACGAGCAGCAACGACGGGTGCTCGGCTATCTGGAATCGGGCCTCTCCGAGGGCGCCAAGGCGGTGGTCGGCGGGCGCAAGCTGGGCGACAAGGGTTACTTTGTGGAACCGACCGTGCTGGTCAACACCACGCAGAACATGAAGATCATGCAGGAGGAAATCTTCGGGCCAGTTGTATGCGCAGTGCCGTTTACGGACTTGGACAAGGTACTCCAGGCGGCAAACGACTCCATCTACGGCCTGGCGGCGGCGGTCTGGACCCGCGATGTCAGCAAAGCCCACCGCATCGCGGCCGAGCTGCGCGCAGGGTCTGTCTGGATCAACTGCTACAACATCTTCGACGCTGCGCTACCCTTTGGCGGCTACAAGCAATCCGGGTGGGGACGCGAGATGGGCCACGACGCGCTGGAACTGTACACCGAGGTGAAAGCCGTCACCGTGCGGCTGTGAAAGATCACTGGAGAACAGAAGAACCGGCGGAAAGAATACAAGCTAGTGCGGTCGGGGTGAGGACGGCGAGATGAAACCTCTTCATGGATCTCCTCTCAACGCCGCGCGCGGAGGAAACACTGGACAAGTAGAATGTCCCCGGTTGCTCGCTCTTGTCCTTTTTCCGTCTCTACCTTATAGAATGGGCAGAGTCGCAAGCTGAACAATCGTTAGCTTCCATGACAACCCCTCTCGCAGTTGCACAGGAGTGTCTACTATGAAAATGCTGCTGATCGTCTTTCGTCAGTCGATTGTAGAACGCATCCATGCCCTGCTGAAAGAATATGAAGTCAACGCGTATACTGAACTGCACAATGTAGCCGGCAGAGGGGAGACCGGACCCACCGTTCAGTTCCTCCTGTCACCGGGCGCCAACTGTATGATCCTCACCGCGGTATCGGAACAGCTTGCGTACCGCCTCATCGATGGGTTCACGCGCTTTAAAGCGGAGCAGGGGAAGGGTCAGCATGACCATGTTCACGTATTCATCCTCCCCTGTGAGCAAGTGGTTTAGCACGCATGATTCATGAGCGCTTCTGCTGCAATCGCCGATCCGCTGCTATGACGAGCCTTCGGCCAGCGGGCTCGCCCCTCGGACCCTCACCGTACTGCACGAGTATGCATCGGGTCCTCACGGCTCCGCGCGCCGGTCTCGCGACGCGGCTCAGCGATTTCGCGACGAACCGTCATGAATAATACGGGCTAGCCACGGACAGCGTACCCGCCGCCGTTCGATATCACCAGTATACAACAAGGCGAACGAGACAACCGCCGCGCGCGCCGCCGAGTTGATGAGACAGAGCCGGCGCTATATCTCTGCACTTGATTGCTCGATCAGCCAGGTTTCAAATGCCTCACGGAGCATGCGTTTATGGTGCGGCTGGTACCCGGGGATTCTGGAGTAATCTTCCAACTCCAACATCTTCTGGATCATGCTCACAGTATACGACGCACCTTGAGCCTCATGGTCCTTATGCCACACGGCAAGACGACTCTCAGGCTCACCTGTCTGGCCCTCATCGAAGACATGCCAATCACAGTCTCGTGAATATCGAAGATAGGCCATGGCGCTACCCAAGAATCAAAAACAATGCGGCGCGCGGAGGAGCTTCGCATTGTTGGATTACAAGACTCGAGGACCGATCCTGCAGTCTCTCACGTTTCATCTTCGCGGAAGGTATAACCAGCTCGCTCCATTGCCCGGCGTACGGTACTCATCACTGTAGGAGTATCGGAGTGCGGCAGCACAGCCACCTCCGGTGCAGCCTGGAGTTTGGCCAGAAGCTGCGGAGCTTCTGCTCCGGCTAGTTCGTCGCAGGTTTCATACAAGCCCCCCGGTCCTTCCTCCAAAATATTGTGCTCCTTGAGAATGCCACGGATACTCGCAATGACGGCGGCCGTGGGAGTCGGTATGAGCAACGTGCCGAGTGCTCCGTGATCGAGCCGGAGCTTCGAAGCGATGAGGAGTGGCTCCCCGCCTCGCAATCGCTGGGCGGCGGGCACGAGAATCTTTTCTTCCATGCCGATGTGGCGGAGAAGCCCGGCTCGAAATTGAGAATACGCTCCCTGATCGACATGGTCGGCATGAGCCACAGCCTGTTGAAGCAGTGATTCAAGTCGCCGGTGGTCTGCCATAAGAAAGTCTGTGACAGGCCCTGCTGTTTCGTCCTCTCGTGGTTTCATCCGTTGCCTCCGATGATGTCCTCCTCAGAGGCGGGAAAGTGGTCGAGGGAGAAATTTGACACAATTGACATCTCCGCGCGCGGACGAGGCGAGTGAGGATTTTGATACCATTTTCTTCCGGCGTATAGTGAGAAGGCAACCAGTCCTTGTTACCCTGCTTCGACCGTGACCTCCGTGAGCACCGAGTTGGCAATAAAGCATTCGCTATGGGCTCGCTCATGGAGCGCGGTAATCTGCTCCGGTGTCGGAAGAGTCGGCCCACCAAATACAATCCGAGGACGCAGAATGACCCGCGTGATGGCGAGCTTTCCCTTCTGGTTCTTTTCCAACACTCCCACGGCGTGATCGCTGTACTGATCGACGACGAACTGTTTCTTGGCAGCCACGGTCAGGAAGGTCAGCATATGACAGCTCGACAAGGCCGCGACGAGGGCTTCCTCAGGATTCACATGAGCAGGATTCCCATAGTAGGCAGGTGCGGCTGAAGCAGAAACCCGAACACCACCTTCAAAGAGCAATACATGATCGCGACTATACGTCTCGTACGAAAAACTCTCCGTGCCCCTCTTCCATTCCAGCGTGACCTTGTGTTCAGACATCGGCCAACCCTCTCTATCAAGTTAGAAGCTACCCAACGAATTGGCTACAGAGCCGTGCGCTGGATCTACGGCAGGCTACTTTGGAGAAAGGATCATGTCAACAGAGAGCGGACGAAATACTAGTATCTCAAGACGCCGCGCGCGGACAGCGACGCGAAATGATTCCTGACACTTTTTCGCTTCCATGCGGCCAGGCCGCGCTTGCCGGAGTAGCGGACGTGCGTGGCTAACTGAGTCCGATGCCGAAGACTTTGGCTGTTTTTTTCACATCCCCGGGCTTAACCCATAGAATGGCGCCGAAGCGTCCCTGGCCGGCACAGAGGCCGGTCACTGCGATCATGTTGATCTTGGCTGAACCAAGTCGATCAGTCAGATCGGCCAGCGCTCCCGGGCGATCATCGCCGTCCACCAGCAGGCACATTTTCGGTCCCTGCACTTTCAACTTATGCGCCTTCGCTACGTTCTTGAACGCGGTGGGATCTTCCGGCACCACATCCACCTGTGTGCGGCGACTCCGAGGAAAGGCATGCACGGTTATCAGATTCACTCCGGCCTCACGCAGTGGAGCGAGCGCGCTGGCTAATGCCCCGGGTTTATCCGCAATCTGCACCTTGAAATATTGAGCAATTCGAATCAGATCAGCCATCATACCCTCCTCTACCCGCCCAAATAGCGGGTATCATACGACAGGAAATGCTTCGCGTGAAAACAATGTGTAATGGAATGATCATCACGAGGACTTACCTCTTGCGCAATGATGGGATGGTATTTGAATTCGCATAGCCTAGGCGCACAACCAGGCGGAATGCAACGTCTCCCATCTGAATTCTTCAAAACTGGTCAATATTGACCAGGCTGCGATCGGTCTCAGCAGGCATAATCTGGCTCATCAACTGGTGATGATGAGCAGAATCACCCGAGATCACAATTCTTCATGCTCTTAACAGGGAGGTTCCCATGAAAACATTCACGATTGTCGCGATGGCGTTTCTGTTCGTGTTCGTTGGAATGCAGCGGTTTGCTCAAGCCGATGAGATGAAAGCCAATATTGAGGACATGAAGGGAAAAGCGAAAGCGAATGCTCAGGAGTCCAAAGGGGAAGTGAAGGCCTTAACGGAAGAGGCGAAAGGGAATGAGATGAGTGGCGCGGTGGAACGGGCGAAGGGAAAAACGAAATCAGCGGGAGAGAGGATCAAAGGCAAGGCAAAAGAATTGAAAGCCAAGACAGAGTAGATCAGTCGAGAGTCTATCTACTAACACCCGGTGGAGGTGCGCATCTCCACAGGGTGTTTCTTTTGGAGAGGGCAAAAGGAGTCGGCAGCTATTTCCCACTGTCACATGACGACCCGCAGAAATGGTAACCGCTCCGACAATCCACGCCGCCGCGCGCGGACGAGGCGAGGGTCCGCACATCTAGTCCGGTTGTTGATCGATCACTGCTTTGATGGAGAAGAATCGCCGAACCCCGACCCCCAAGAACACGAGACCTATCACCAACGACACCACACCCAGTAGTTGAATGCCGGGCAGCTCAAGCCACCACACAGCAGGAATGCCGACGATGAAAAACCCCAGCGCAGTCCTGATGTATGACAGCAGCGTGCGCTCGTTCGCCAACTCAGTCCGTTGCCGAGCCAGCCGGTCTCGAATAGATGTGTCCAATTTCTCGGGCATGGGCGATCCGCAAATCCTCGCCGAAACGATACCCCTTCAGAGAGCGAAGCTCAACAGACCAGGAGAGAAGGCCAGGCGAAGAAGAAAAGACGCGCGCGGACGAGGCGGTCAACAATGACTCCCGATCCCTTTGATTTGTCCGACCCCGACGGAGGTCTTCAATGGAACACGTCTTTAAACAGCTCCAGCATCGCCGCCCAAGACTTTTTGTCGGCCTCCGCATTGTACTCGAGGGCATCCATCCCTGCCTTGCCGGCGTCCGGATTGGTGAATCCGTGTTTGACGCCCGGATAGGTGATCACGTGGAACTTCGCCCCCGCCGCCTTCATCTCCTGAGTAAAGGCCTCCACTTGCTCCTTCGGAACAAACGGATCGGCTGCGCCTGTGAGCACGAGAACCCGAGCCCGAACCCTGCCCGGCTCCGCTGGACTCTTCGTCGCGAGCGCGCCGTGGAAGGTTACCACCGCATCCAAGTCGGCCCCGGAACGCGCCTCGTCAAGGACCACAGACCCGCCGAAGCAGTATCCGATGGCGGCGATGTGGTCCGCCGAGACGTGGGGATCCTGCTTGAGCAGCTCTAGCGCCGCGTGAAATCTCGCCGGGATCACCGCCGGATCCTTCTTGACCTCGTTCATGAAGCCCTGGGCATCCTTCGGATGCATGGTCACCTTGCCCTTCCCATACATATCCAACGCAAAGCCGACGTAGCCGGCCTCCGCGAGTCGCTTGGCCTGATATCGCGCATGCTCGTTGTGGCCCCACCACTCGTGGACGACAAGCACGCCGGGACGTAGACCCTTCGAAGCATCATCCCAGGCCATGAGTCCCTGTAGAACCGTCCCGCCCTCTGTGTATTCGATTTCTCTCGTTTGAACTTCAGCGGCAGCCGCCGACGCAACCAAGAGCACCGCTACGGTTATCGCCACGATGTGTATCCTATTCATAGATCCCTCTCACAGATTTCTAAGCGAGCACAAGGAGCCCTCAAGGTATTCGATGATCACAACGCGCGCGCGGACGAGGCAAAAATGGTTCTTAACACCTTTCTTAGCCTTCGGCCTCTACTTTCCGCCTTGGACGGAAAGTTCCCAGCGGTAGCCATCAGGATCGTGGAACCATAAGCCCATGTGAGGTGAGCCGGGTGACTCCGGGCCGATTTCGTTGCCAGGATCTTCCACCTTGACCTTGTGCTTCTTCAGGTGCTCGAGCGCCTTTCGCAACGCGGTCATGGTCGGCAGATGAAACGACATGTGACCAATCGTTTTCGGTGACGGTTTACCTTTTGAGAAGGCGATTGTCACGTTGTCGTTGCCAACTGCAACGCCCTCTTCGAACTCAAACTCCTTGCGCAATCCCAGTACGCGCACGAACCATTTCGCGCTGCGCCGCGGATCACGGACGGCTAGTCCGAAGTGACCGACAGTACCAATTGTGAACGGTACCTTCATAGGTGCTACCTTAGCGGAACACGTGAGCGCTTGCCAAGTGCAGGCCGGCGAAGGGTCGCATCCAGGCCTGAAGGGAACTCGTTAGGATCGGTGCGGGAGAATGACGAAAGGCTAGGCCGATAACGGAAAAGTGTCACGTAGACAGCGGCGACAGCAGAAAATAGATACGGCGTTGAAGCCTACAAAGGCCTGCCGCGCGCGGACGAGGCGAAATGGTTCCTGACACTTTTATCTGCTCCGCGCATGCTCGTTGTGGCCCCACCACTCGTGAACGACAAGCACGCCGGGACGTAGACCCTTGGAAGCGTCATCCCAGGCAATGAGTCCCTGTAGAACCGCCTCGCCCTCTTTGTATTCGATTTCTCTAGTTTGAACTTCAGCCGCAGCCGCCGACGCAACCAAGAGCACCGCTGGGGTCACCGTCAGGATGTGTGTCCTATTCATAGATCCCTCTCATAGGCTTACAAGCAAGCACATGCGACCCTCCAGGGATTCGACGATCGCAACGTGCACGCGGGGGCGAACACGGATCTGGCTGGATTACTTCAGTAATAGCTCGTCGAGGGCCAGGTCTGGCGAATCTCTGCCGCCTACTGGTCGGCCGTAATGCGCTCCCAGAGAATCCCGCTCACATCACGCTCGGCGGAGAAGCCTCTACATCCGAGACGCCCAATGCCATGTGAAATCTCTTCACGGGTCTCCTCTCAAGAACGCGTGCGGGGGAGGCAATCAGAGAATAGAATGTCCCTGCTTCTCATCCGCCAGGAGATTTGTTGGAGGCCATGGAATGCCAGAATCGATATTGGGATGTCGAGGTTCAGTAGTGGGCCGGCCATACTCAATACGCCAGGATTCTATTTGCGCCAAGATGCTCCAGGCTGAATGCTTCCTACTTTCGTCGCTCACCGCCATCTCAAAGAGACGGCTTCTAATGTCATTCGCGCTCTGTGGTTCAAGGGTATAGGTATTTTCAGAAGAACCGTAGGTACGACGCTCAACAAAGACAGATTCTAGATTCTTCATTAGGGCGGGTGGAATGGATGGAGTTACATCATCCTTCATTAGGTTGAGGCCAGCAAATATGCCGTCTCTTGTGCCTAATCGGGTGACACAGTCGGCTAGCAAGAGACGCAATTGAGGCGGCAGCTTCCTCGTGCACAGAAAAAGTAGGCGATCCCTGACTGAGGGATCATCTCCTGCGATGTTAGCTATTTTTGATACAAGTCTCTCTTGATGAAAATAGTCAAATGTCAGTCTGAGGCTGTGCTGTTCAATCTCAGGGTCGACGAAGCTTAGTATTGTGCGAATCGCCTCAGGCGTGCCAATATTTGCAATTGCATCTATCCAATCTCCTGCTATCCCTTGCAATCTCTTCTCTTCGCTTTTGGCCATGTCGATAAGGAGCCCAAGGGCTTCATTGCATCGACTATACCCCAGCGCTGTAACTAACCCGTGAAATTCATATCCCCACATCCGTTTGATCGGATCTATCTCTCTAACACGTGTGATCCCTTCAGACGGCGGTTCAACAAAAGGGAGAAGACAGAGGCAACGGCTAAGTAGATGATCAGCTTGTTGATTGTACGATACGGTCATGGCGTGCTCGATCACTGGGTTGAGCACTTCTAAGACCCTATTAGCAGGTAGTGGTGTCCCACTGAATAGTAGAGCTTCAAGGGTGTCAACCTTGATCCATTGGTCCCATTGCTGGGGTAAAGCTAACTTATCGATTATGAACTCTGCTGAATTCCTTCCATCCAAGCGGGCAAGTGTCCCGGAAAGCCCTTTCAATCGACCAGTAAAATATTCTGGCTTATCGCTTTTTGATCGTTCAGCGGCAATTCCTATTATTCTGTCCTTGATAGCGAGCGTATATCGAAGCCGACGATCTTCAGCGAACCCTACAAGCTCCTGTCCCGCGCGTGCTTCCCACACACGACGGTAGTCTGTTCTCTTGGAATCAAAATCCTTCCATGGGCTCACAATTGTGGCCAGCCGAAGTAAAGCAGATGCAACCTCTCTTTCGTACTCGGGCTCGTACAAAAGCTGAAGAAGTATCGGCTCTGCACAACCAGGGTCGAACGAGGCAACGGCATGCACGTGCCAGTTCGAACAACCCATTCCAGCCCCCTCAGCACGAGGACCGTGCTCTCCCTTTACTCTTGCCTCTCGTCCTCGCCTGAGGCGGCCAATATCAGCCTGTATCAAACTGTGGAGAATGTCTATGTCAGCTGACTCACCAACCCTTGCCAAAGCCATTGCGAGAGACATTTTCAGATGCCCGTTATAGTCGTCCTCTGACAGCGTAAACGAAAGACCCTCAACCAAGTATTTTCGTAGCTTCTGTCGGAGATTGTCCGGAATTTTCTCTCGGATGTCGAAATTTTCACCACCAATGCGGCCAAATAGCGCGACGGTAGTGAGGTACTGAAACTGCTCAAAGGTGTCAACAAGAAAGGACAGTAAGCCAGAAACCGCTATGTCGGGCGGCATGGTGCGATACAGCTCTTCTAACTGCCGTAAGATGGCCCAGCGGGTCTGGTTTTGCTCTCTTGGATTGTTCGAGGTCTCAGAATTCAGCTGGCACATGCGGGAGAATATATTGCCGGCGAAACCGGCATCAGCAGTCGGCGCGAGAACCGAAATGATTCGGCTCTTATCATTGTGCCCAAGGTCCTGGTTGCAAATCTTTTCATATACCTTTGTTCTCAAGGTTTCGGGTATGCTTAAGAGCATTGCTGCCCATTCCTCTGGCCACAGAGAGCCCTCAATGATTCGCTCCGCGAGCCAATGGCTAACCCATTGCGGATCGTCCTTCCTGACTACTTCTAGTGCTGACTTCAGAACCCAATGGTCTCTATCGGAGTCCTTCCCAGATGGCCATTCAGATAAATCACTCTTTACCTCTTCGGACCTATTCTTTGCGCCAACATTTAAGCTCGCCAGCCGGATTCGTAGTCGGGCAACCGGATCTGTCGTTCTCTGTAGTAGCGTTTGATATGTGTCCAATGCACGAGGACGAAGTGGTACCGGAACGGGGTCCAATAGTCCCTCTTGAAGAACGTGCTCGAAAGTCTGGGAATCCGCCTCTCCCAGGACGGTAACAAAAGTCATTTCTGCTCCAGCCCAGTGGAGCGCGCGGAGCGCTGCTGTCCGTACTTTAGGACTAGGGTCCGAACGAGCAAACTTTTCTGCGATATGGGCCATCCAGCGTTCCTGCACTACATCATGGACAAACTCAGCTCGTTGAGGCTCGGCCCATCCTTCGACGATAGACCACCAATCTTCACCGAAAGATGAAAGGTGAAGGTCACGCCCTGTGCGATATGTCTCTAGACGAACCTGATGATTTTCATTACGCCAGAGCGGCAGTAGAATGTCTATGAAGTCCTCAGAACCGCTGGCCAGCATACCTGCAAGAGCACACTGGCGGCTGGCTACAATCTCGTTGGCATACAGATTCCGTAAGCGCTCCCCCACCGCTGTTCGGACTTCTTGCCATACACGTGCCCCGCACAGCCTTGCCAGCTCTCCAGAGAAAATTGGGTCGATATCAAGTGCCATTTTGACTAGGCATGTCCCGGCCGAAATGGCATCTGCAGCTCCGGACGAACCGACTGCGAGCTCCCCAAGTTCTTCGGCAATCATGCAGAGCGATTCTTCCCATGCTGGCTGATTGACATACCCGCGCGCAAAGCGACGCACGCTATCAGTGTCACCATCATTACTCAGAGCGAACAATTGACGTTTGATCTCTACCGTGGCTAGAAACTCCTGAAACTGCTGGTGTTCAAACTTGAAGACGACAGGAGAATAGTCGAGCCGTTCCAACACGTGATGCGCACAGAGCGAGCTTAAGATAAGTAGCGGCTCCGGCGGCTGACCAATTTCCCCCGATGCATTCAACCTCAGACTTACCGAGCGAACAATGTTTCGAGCTCGCGATTCTTGAATAGTTACCTCGCCCTGCTTCGTCATTTCTGCGGCGAGTTCGGCCAAATAGTCCTGACTGTGCCCGCTGAGCGGTGACTGGACCAAATGGTGCCTATGCTCTTCAGCCCCCTCAATGAGATCCACCATTGCAGTCAAAATGCCGATCTTTGTTCTAGGGATTGGTCTGTCAGATAAGAATAGGGTTGTTACTTCCGAAAGAAATAGCGGAGTCCGCGTCAGATCATCTAAGACTCGGTCTTCGTCGAGCTTCTTGTCGAGATTAAGAGCGCGAGCTCCCAGTCGTTGTTTTAAATACTCTGTCCGCTGAGCCCGACTGAGAGAGAGAAGCTTGACATGAAACGCACCGGGTAACGGCGGTTTGAGGTGGTGGGCACGTGTGACAATCATGATGCCCGCCCGAGGAAAACTCCTCTCCATATCCTTAATCGTCTGCACCGCATCCTCAGAATATCTATCGGGTACCTCATTCCACCCATTAAGAAGGAACGAACAGTGCACGGCATTGCATATCTTCGCGAGATCTTCCGCTCTAATTCCTCGTGATTGAAACGCCGGCATGCTGGCAATAAAGTCAAGCAAACCTTTATGCGAGCTTACCCAAATCTGAAGATCAATCAGAAAAGCCAGTTCCCTCGGACTAGAATGTCGGTTAGCAAGCTGTATCAGCGTTGTGGTCTTACCTCGCCCCGCTGGTGCCTCGACAACAATCCGACGGCTTTCCCGAAGGGCCTCGTGGAAGGTGGCAAGTTCGAGCAAGTTGCCGGTCTCTTTATGTTGCTCATCTAGCCTGGCAGCCTGTAGAGCAATCATCGGCTTCCCCGCTAGCTGGGGATTTAACATCCATCCAGATATGACCTCGGATATTGCTCCACGTGCATTGTCGACCAGTTCACTGAGAACCGGCTCAACTTGGACTTGAATCCCAAGGTGACTGCCGCAAAGCGAGACGTTAGAAGGCAGCATCAAATCCGTAATGATGTCCTCTCGCGAAGCGACTATCAGTTCAAGGTTGTAGTCCTTCCCAATCTCCTCTGCCCATTTTGTTGCCAGTTCATTTGAGACCTTGCGTGGAGTCGAAAAGATCACAACTTTGATGTCTTTAAAGGTTTCATGGAATTTGTCTATGTCGCCCTTAATTTTCCCTAAAGTATTGGTGATTGAACATGCCAGCCCCTTTCCCTTTCCGTCAGTAGCGAGCGATGATGGCAGGTACGCGTCTAATCCGAGGTCATCCCTACGTTCAGTAGCAATAAACCCCGGCCATTTCCCTTTGGCGAGCACGATGGCAAGCGATTGGAACCTCATCCCTTCTTCATATGAGATGAGTTCATCCAGAGCCTTTTCGATTTCGGTTCTAAGAGGCATCACATTCAGCGAGGAAGGATTTCATGCTAGTGATCTCAGCGCATACTTCAACTCAAAGACAAACTGGGTTTATTCTATTTTTCAAGGCTGGTCTGATCCATGTTGACGTGTGCGTGTCCAACGAGGGTCTTCCGATTTTCCCCACTTTGCGCTAAGGGGAGCAGCCAGACTGTCTTTCACTGCGCGCATTGAGGGAGCACATTCTGATCGTGCGGCCTCAGCGAGCAAGAAGGATGGTCTGGCTGTTCCCCTCCCACCCTTCCAAGCTCGCTCGTGATCTCTCAGGGATGGGGGCTGATTGATCTTCCACTGCGCGCGTCTAACTATATAATGGTCCCTCAGAGCTTGCTCGTACTCCCCTCAAGGGGTGGTCTGGATCTATCCCTTACTGCGCGCGTCGAACGAGCACATTCTGATCGTGCGCGTTCCGCGAGCACGAGGGATAGGCCAGACCCCCCCTCTATCCTTAATTGGAGATCGCCCTCGGCGCCTGCAGCCGGCTGAGACAGTCTGACCAGAGTACGGCCGGATCTTTGTCAAAAATGCTGAACGAATCTGCCGGCAAGATCCCCCACGCACCCAGAAGCATCTCAGCTTCCAGCTGCCTCGGAGCCCATCCGGCAGATCCGGCAAATGCCCGGAAGGTTTCGGTCGGCTTGGCCTGTGTAATGATGCGTTCCAGGACGCGAGGTGTTCCCCCCACATAGACCCCGTCGAAGACCGATCGTGCGTCTGCTGGAGGCTCCTTGAGTCGGAACAGCAGGAGCAGCCGGGATGGTTCTACCGGCCCACCCGCAAACAGCCGGTAGGTGCTACCCTTGAGCACGGTAAGCTCCGGCAACGCTTCGGATAGGAGGACTTTCGTGGAGCGATTCAGAATGAGCCCGACGGTTCCCTCAGGCCCGTGCTCCACGACAAGCACGACGGCTTTGCGGAAGTTTGGATCTTCCAGCGATGGGCTGGCCACTAAGAGCACACCTTTCTTGATCGACAACGGCGAGAATTCCGTGCTCGCCAGCGAGGGTATCGCATGCAGGACGGTCAGGAGTCCTCCGAGCAGGACGCTCACCATGACTTTGCGTACACCAGCGGAACCCCGCGCGCGCGGGCACTCAGACGGAGGCAACATGAAGGAGCTTCCAGATGATGGTGAGATGGCTTCCATAGGACGAGGGAAAGAGACTGGGACACCTATAAAAAATGAACCAAGTTCAGCCCCTGAACCTAAAAATGGTCCCTCCAAGGTCGCGCGTCTCTCTCCCAAAAGGGCGGCCCGGCTGGTCTCCACTGCGCGCGTCCAACATATGATGATCCTTCCAAGCTTGCTCGTTTCTCCCTCAAGGGGGTGGCCCGTTTGGTCTCCCCCTGCGCGCGTCGAACGAGCACATTCTGATTGTGCGCGTTCCGCGAGCACAGGAGACCAACGGGCTACCCGCCCCTTTCCACTCACGCTGGTGGTTTCTGTGTTGGTCCGCTGGCACAAGGAATCTTAAATGACGGGTCCGACAATAGATGTTTGTCGTCGAGCAGCTGCATGATGACCTTGGCGGCTTGGAAGAGATCGTTCTGTTCTCCCTCGGCAAGCCAAAACTTCGTCTTAATTCGCGTCACACGTTCGGCCAATTCCTCATTCGCCTCGGATACTTCGGCATAGAGCAGATGACGGAGCGAGATATGGCGGACTTCGCAGCCGCATTGCCGGAGATCGTTCACCGGGAGCCGGCCCCTCGGCTCCTGATCCTGCTTCTCGACCGGAATGCCCATTCTCTCGAGCAGGGAGCGACGAGATTCGATCAACATGGCATCCGTGGAATCGAGCGCATTGGTGTCGACGAAATAGTCGATGAATGTACGATCGGACTCACGCGTGTTGAGCTCAGTATGATCGCTCGATGGCGTGGCGTCGATGACGATAATGACACATCCCTTGGGAAACAGCCGATCGAGCGAGGTGCCTAAAATGTTCCGATTGATGTATTGGGTGATCGCCTGCACGCCTAGATTATCGATGGGGCCACCGTCATAGAGGTGCAAGAACTGCATCGGCTCCATATACCACTGCAGAGTCACGTCCTGGAATGCGCCGGGAAATGCGGATGACGCATTCACGGCATTGGCGACGTGATAGGGGGCGAGCACAGAATGGAGCGTGGCGAAGCGTTCATCCGTAAAGGTAAACCGGGTGTGATCGTTATGGACGGTCGAATTGAGCAAGATTTTCGGATGAGGCTGAAGGTCTGCAAAGGTGGCGTCGTGGTACAGGTGGTTGTTGAAGACTTGCACCATAATATCTGAGCGGGTGAAGTCGGACAGCCAATAGCGAAAGATGTTCTGCGGTAGAAACCACCGGCGAATCCAACTGCTCTGAAAATCGTAGCCCAATGCCTCGCGGACCGCCGGCTCGGTAAATGCACCGGCCTTGTCTCCGAGTCCGTAGTACACGGCCGGGAGCGTTCCACCGGACACGCCTGAAATCACATCCACTTGCTCCAGCAAACCCCTCTGTTGGAGTTCCAGCATGACGGCGGCGCCGAAGTTGGCGGCTCGACTCCCGCCACCCGAGATGGCCAACGCGACAAACCGGTCGTCCTTCGATTCGAGTTCGGTCAACTTCCATGAGCCGGCTGTGTCGGGCACCGGTTTGTCGGCTGGCCACGGCTGATTCCATCCTGGCCGCCAGTGACCCGGCAGAATAGAGCACCCGCCGAGCACGAGGAGCAGGCACACAACCCATGTGACGGTGAGGAGGTTAGAGCCGCGAAAGATTCTTTTGCGCATGTTCATCCTTGATTGACACAGGTGGTCTGACAGCATGGAGAGCCTCTCAGGGAAGCTAATTGTAAGTGGCATGGGGTAAACTCGCAACAGAAATTGCATGGGGTAAGCAAGGATATGCATGTATTTCTGGTGAGCGGGCCGGGCGTTCTCAGCGGTTCGATGCCGGGTTGCCGGCACGTGGAACGGTCGGGCGTTTACTAGGAGCCGCGGCAATAGGTGGGACGTTTCCGCGACCGGTAGCGAGATCGAAGAAGAAATAGGGACAGGCTACTTTTTACCAACAATTGTGCGGCCTCCGCGAGCAAGAAGGGCTGCGCGATCAGGTTCTTGTGATGGATCACCGCGCAAAGACGAGCAGGCTGTTCGCCGGGAGCACGAGGGCCGCTGAATGGCTGAGATCATGCAGCGGTTGCGGGTCGGCGACGACCAGGCCGCCGTTGCCGACCACTCCGGGATTGACCCAGTTCTCGTACACGTCGCTGTTGAAGACTTCGCGCCACGCTCCGCCGCCGGGGAAGCCGATGCGATAGCCGAGCCGATTGATGGGTGCCAGATGCACGACCACGATCACGTCGTTGCCTTCCCCCTCCACCCACCGATGAAACGCCAGCACTCGGTTCTGATCGTGCGCGTGTACGGCGCGAAATCCCTGGCCGCGCAAGCCGGGAGTATGCCGGCGCACCTCGATCAATTCTCGCGTGAACCGCACATGGTCGAGCATCTGCTTGTCGCCCCGGTCGAGGCCTGCCCAGTAGATAAGCAGATCGTGGTGCGAGTCAAAATCGTCCGACCATTGCTTGTCCTCCAGAAATTCCTGCCCCATGAACAGCATGGGAATGCCCGGCGCGGTGAGACTGAGCCCGATCGCCACACGGGCACGGCTCCGGGCGAACCAGGAGCGGGGATTCGCCGGATCACCGAGGCGGGCGATACGCAACTCCCGACCATTGTAGACGATGTCGTGATTTTCCGGCCCCTGCACGAAGCGCCACTGCTCCTGAAAGCCCTCAGGCCAGAGGCTCCGGGCCAGGCCCGTCATATTGAGGGGGCGCTCGTCAGGGGCGCTCGCGTTGCCGATGACGTCGCGGATCGCAATGCGCAGGCCGTCGGTCAAGGTCGTGTCGAAGCCGGCTCCGTCCGGCGCCACCTTCACGACGTACGGATTCACGTTCCAGTACTCGGCATGATTCAACGCCCCGGCCCGGTGTGCATGCAACGTAGCGGTAAGGTCCTGACAAAACCCCCATCCGTACGGCGCGCCGTCGTGATCGATGACACTCACCTGGTCATAACGGAATCCGTCGACGCGGTATTCGTCGAGAAAGAATTTGGCGTTCTGGATGAGGAAATCCCGCACCTCCGGCTTGGCGAAGGCGAACACGAGGCCGCCGGCATGTCCCTTGTCCGTGAAATAGAGGGAGTTACACTGCCCGCCGGCGGGAGATTGGCGGTCGAAGAAGTTCAGGCTCTGGTCGCCGAACTCGCCGCCCGCGTGGTTGTAGACCACGTCGAGGATCACGGCCAGGCCGTGGAGATGACAGAGATCCACCAGCGCCTTGAGTTGATTCATTTCTCCGCGCAGATCCTCCGACCGGTAGCGGTGCAGGCCCTTCGCGTCAAGGAGGCCGTTCACCTTGGCGACGTACGGAGGCAGGTCGGCATCCGCCACGGCAAAATCCATCTCGGGTGAAAAGTAATCGGTGCCGTTGTAGCCGAGACTGAAGCTAGTTTGGAATTCCTGAATAGGCATGAGCTGCAGCGCCGTGACGCCCACTTCGGCCAGGTACGGTAGCTTGCGCGCGACATCGAGAAACGTGCCGCCTTTGTGCGGCAGGTTCGGCGTGAAGAAGGTGCCGACATGGAGCTGGTAGAGGACGAACTCATGAAAGGGCGGCGTGACGTACCCGCTCTCGTGCCAGGGAAAGTCGGTCTTGCGGACGATGCACTCGCTGGGAAAGGGCGTTGCGAGTTCGCGGGCGTAGGGATCGCGCTTCGGCCCCTCGCTCCCTTCCCCGACCACATAGAAAATGTAGCGCGCCATCCCGGACGCCGGGAATGAAGCCCCTCCAATGGCCGATCTCGTCGCGCGTGAGCAAACTGTCGTCGTTGCGCACCCGATGGTTGAAGTCGCCAATCACATACACGGCCCGGGCCTGCGGCGCCCAGACGCGGAAGATCGCGCCGGCGGCGATTAGATTGGCCCCCATCGGGGTGCCGGGATGGATGTGATCGAGAGACGCGGGCATGGTGAGTGTCCGTCAGACAACGATCCGACACATTCATGCGAAACGACTAGCCGATCCTAAAGACAAAATCGGGGGCATTGTCTTTTTAGGTGATTGCGATGAGAGTCGACGACAGGCTACGACTCGCTGACGGTACGTGTCAACATAGCGAAATAACGAAATGCACCTATCGGCAAGGCTCGGCGGGGCCAGCCCCGCGGGCCTTGCCACAAATGCTCCTTCCTAGCTTGCTGTTCTCTTCTCACAGAAAAGTGGCCTGATTGGCCTCCCACTGCGCGTGTCCAACTACGATCATCCGATTCCCTATATCTCGCTTTAAGGGAGTGGCCGAGGCTGCCCTTTACTGCGCGCATCGAACGTTCCTCATCCATCTAAATGCTCCCTCCAAGCTCGCTCGTTATCTCTTCAGGGATGGGGGCTGATTGATCTTCCACTGCGCGCGTTCAACGAGGGCCTTCTGAGGCCGCGCGTTGCGCGAGCACAGAAGATCATCAGGCTCCATCCCCTCCCCACCCTACCCCGCTTCCGAAGTACTTCTTGTGGGTCTACCGCAAGCCAGTGCATCAGGTACGTTGATCTTAAGAGGTGTATGGGTCTCGGTTATGTGACTGGTGTTGGGCTAGAAGGGGGAAAAATCATCCGAAAAGGGAGGTTCCTCGTGAAACCAAAAATTCTCATCATCGATGATTCCGTCGATAGCTGGCACTTGCTGTGCACGATCCTCCAAACCCATAACTTCTATCCCGTGTGGGCTGCCGATGGGATGCAGGCTATGGCTGCTGCCCGATTCCACCATCCCCAGGCCATTCTCTTAGACCTCGGATTGCCAGGCGGGGATGGGTTCGTCGTCCTCGAACGATTAAAGAGCAACCTCTTGCTGAGCGATATTCCCGTGATCGTGGTCACGGTCCGTGATCGACAAGAAGCGGAAGAGAAGGCGCGGCGTCTGGGCGCGGCCGACTATCTGCCAAAACCCGTCCAAGTTGACGCGCTGATGGCGAGCCTCCAGTCGGTGGTCGCCACACAAGACGGGGCCCCAGCGGGCGTGACCCGCTAATTTGGATTGGGGCCGTTCACGTTGCGCGAGCACACATCCAAATACTCCTTCCGAGCCTGCGGCTTTCCTCCTCCAAGTAGGCAGCCTGGGTAACCCTCGAACCTGCCTTTCAAGGGGAATTCCTTCTTTACTCAAACATCTGCTAAAGGGAGCGGTCGAGGCTACCCTTAACTGCGCGCATCGAGCGACCACCGCTTTATCGTGGGGGCTCTGCGAGCACAGAGACCATGCCAGTTGTCTCGCCACTCCCATCCAAGCTCGCTTCCCACTCTCTCCACAGGGCAGCCTGGTGGATCCTCGATTGCGCGCGTCGAACGAGGCCCTTCTGATTTTCCCCACTTTGCCTTGAGGGAGTCGCCGGACTGTCCTTCACTGCGCGCATCGGACGAGCACAGTTTCATCGTGCGCGTTCTGCGAGCAAGAAGGATGGTCTGGCGACTCCCTATCCCCTCCTTCCAAGCTTGCTCGTTCTTCATAGTAGGGGGTGGTCTGATTGGTCTCCCACTGCGCGGGTTAGATAGAAGATTGGGCCAGGTTTTTGATATCCTCACATTCACGAGGTGAGGAGCACCAGCCTGGAGCGCCCGTTCATGATTCACATCAGACCCGCGACCGAAGCTGATTTCGCCTCTCTACTTCAAGTGCAGCAAGCCGCGTTCGGCGAATACACCAATGTCTATAAAGTGAGCGGATGGACCACGGAAACGCTCGATAGCCTGAAGCACGATGCCAAGGACAAACGAATCTTGGTGGCAGAGGCGGAAGGAGTAGTTGTCGGATCGGTGCGCTATTGGACGGTGGCTGGTGTGGGCGTGATCCGGCTGTTATCCGTGAGTCCTGCCCACCAGGGCCATGGGGTGGGAAAAGCATTGATACGCGAAATCGAACGGGTCGCAACCGATGCCCATAAGCTCTATGCCTGCACCATGCTCCGTACGGCCAGGAACATTCATGTGTTCTTAAGCCTCGGCTACAAAGCGGAAACGATTCTCCCCGATCACTACGACCACCTCGATCTCATTTGTTTCGCCAAGTATCGTTGAGGGCCAAGAGCTGATGGCTCGAACAAGAGACGTATCTCGTGAAGCGTATCTCTTTGGGGAGGGGAGCTGATAGCTAATGGCTTATAGCACGGACAAAGGCAATTCTGTGTTTGTTCCACGGGCATGCTATCGGCCATAAGCCATACGCTATATGCTCTTTTCTTCAGACGAGATGCGCGAGGTGAGTTGATCTGGTGGCTAGTTTTTCGAAGGGGCGGCTTCGGATGTCAGGTGGAGCACTTCCGACACGGCCAGCCCTTGGTCTCGCCGTGAATTGCCGGAGCGCAGAAGCTTGTCGCCCAGTCCGACCGCCAGGTTACGGTAGATGATGACGCCGATGTCAGGGCGGCGTCGAATGAGATCCGCCAGATCACGCTGGAGCAGTTCGGCTGCCTCCACGTGACCCTCGGCCATGGCTGTGGCGGAGTGGGGCCTGGCCGAGAGGAGCGAGACTTCGCCACAAGTTTCCCCGGTGCGGACGGTCCCGATCATGACTGGAGGGGTTCCGCAGCTGATGGCGACTTGCCCGTGCAGCACGATGTAGAGACGGTCCGCCGGATCGTGCTCGACGAAAAGGCGCTCGCCAGTCCGCACCTCCCGCACCGTGCAGGCTCCGGCGAGCCTGGTCGCCTGTTCGATGTTCATCCCCTGAAACAGCGGGATCTCCTTGATCGCTTGCGCCATGCGCGGTGCAATGACACGGGTGGAAAATCCGCGCATCACGACGTCGGCGACGTCCTGCACCGGTTCCGTCAGCGCGAGCGGCCCCAGATCTTGCAGTTTGTTCAGCCGCACCATCTTCACGATGTCGAGCCGCTCCACTTGATAGAAGACCATGGCCGGCACATAGGCGACAGGGAGAAAGTTCAGCTCCAATAGCGTTCGCTGCATCCGGGGGGCATAGGCGCTGACGTCGATCTCGATGTATTCAATCCCCATCTCCTCCCGGCACTTCCGTTCAAGCTCGGAGAGAAGAAATCGCACGACGTCGTCGGCCAGGGCGATCAGTTCGAACACGCGGACGGTATGCTCGACCGGATCCATCGTGTAGCCGACAGCCCCGACGATGTGGCCGCCGGACCGAGCCAGAAAGTAGCTGGTTTGCCGCGCATGCAGTTTAAAGAATCCATAATCCAGCCGCATGGGGCCGAAGATTTCCCGGTTGCGCACCCGCCCCCGCTCGATGCGTAGCAGAGCCGGATAACCTTCAGCCTCCAGTTGTTCGATGGTGTAGTCTCCTCCGGCGGGGTACGGTGCGGAATCTTCGTCGACGATGAAATCCGGCGTGAGCGGCGGGTGGCTCATCACGAGATTGGCTAAGGCGTAGGCCTCGGGAATGATCCGCGGATTGTTGCGGCGCAAGGCCAGCGCATCGCCGAAATACCGGGCCAGCAACGCAAAGCTCTCGCGGTGGCGGAAGAAATGCTTCAGTGGCAGAAAGCCGGTGGGGATGAACCCCTGCACGAGGCTGATCCGCTGGGCATAGGGGTGCACGGTGCGCGCGACGACCAGGCCGACGTGCAAGCGGTTCTGAATGGCTTCGAGCCGCTTGTCCATGAGCAGCTTGCCGACCTGTAGCCGACGGTAGTCCGGATGGACGGCGAGACGGCCGAACTCTCCGACGAGATCGGAATGGGCCCCGAAGTCGAAGAGCACGGAGGCCGTGCCGATGACCCGGCCGGTGTCGCTCTCTTCGGCGACAAGAATCAGCGCGTCGTCGGTGAAGACAGAACGCTTCAACCAGAGTTCGTCGTAGACCTCATGATGGGGATAGTCGGCGCCGTAGACGGCGAGAAAGATCTCGCGGATCTGGCCGACATCTTCTTCGCGGGCTTCTCTGATCCGAATCATGACAGCCCTGTGCGCGTGGTCAGGAACGGGGCGTTTGCTCGCTGAGTCGCTGGCCGGCGATCTTGGCAATAGCCTGGTAATAGGCCGCGCCGACAGCCAAGGCCTCTTCGTCGAAGTCGAATTTGCTGGAGTGCGCGGGAAAGCCTTCCTTGCCCGGGACCTGACTCCCGAACCGGACATAGGCGCCCGGAATGTTTTCCATGTAGTAGCTGAAATCCTCCGCGCCCATGTTGGCCGTCTTGAGCGGCAACACATTGGCCTCCCCCACCGCCGCGACTGCCGCGCGGCGCGCCAGGCTGGCCATCTCGGGCAGATTGATCAGCGGCGGCGTGCCTGCATTCACGGTGACCTGGATCTTGGCGCCGTGCAGTTGAGCGATCGATTCGGCAATCCGGCGGACGGAGGAGAGGAGTTGTTGCCGGACAGCAGGATCCTGGGCACGAACCGTCCCCTCCAGCCTGGCCAGTCCTGCGATGACGTTTGGGGCAGTCCCTGCCTGGAACTGCCCCACGGACACGACAGACGGACGGGCCGGATCGACCTCGCGCGAGACGATCGTTTGCAGCGCCATGATCATGAGACTCCCGACCACGACGGCGTCGATACTTTCATGGGGACGGGCTCCGTGCGCGCCTTGTCCGATAATCTCAATCGTGAAATTATCCGACGACGCATTGACAGCGCCCTCGGACACGACGATGGCCCCTGGATGATAGTGGCGGTCGAGATGGCCGCCGAAAATCATGCCCGCGCCCTTCAGCGCCCCTGCCTTGATCATGGCCAGCGCGCCGGTGCCTTTTTCCTCTGCCGGCTGAAAAATCAATCGCACGGGAGCCGGCAGGTCTTTCTCCTCGGAGAGAAGCGCCGCCGCGCCCAGCAACATGGTGATGTGCCCATCATGGCCGCAGGCATGCATGACGCCGTCGTGGACCGACGCGAACTCCAACCCGGTGTCTTCCTGAATCGGCAGCGCGTCCGTATCGGCACGCAAGACAACGCAGGGCACTCCGGCGCGTCCTGGAATGTCGGCGACGACTCCGTGGCCGGCGACCTGAGCCCGATACTTGATGGCCAACCCATCGAGAAATTTGCAGATGACGGCAGCGGTGTTCGCTTCCTGCCCACTGAGTTCGGGATACTCGTGGAGCACTCGGCGAAGCTGAATGAGGCGGTGTCTTAGCGGCTCAGGAATCAACGGCATGGTTGTGACCTTGGCGATGAACGTACGAAGGCCTGTCGGTGCACCCTTCGCCGGGTCCGGCCAGACCGGCGCTCTGAAGACAACTGGCCTATGCTAGCACAGAAGGGACGACGGTTTCCGCAGCAGGATCGCCACATCTCCGCTCGCTCGTCTCCCATCTCCGAGCCCGCATTATTCATGACGGTTCGTCG
>PLBR01000052.1 GCA_003135435.1 Nitrospira sp.
CATTTACAGCGGCGGGACCGCGAAGGATTTGCACCCTCTTCCCTTACCCAGGAGTCACAATGTGGAAGGCACTTTAGGAGACAAGGAAGAAGGTTGTCAAGTTCATTAATGTCCGTCGGCCCCACCCCTGCTCAAGTTCTGCCAAGTAGGCGTTCATATCCACTGGCAAACAGTGCGAAAGTTCGAGGCTCTCCAGAGCTCCTCCCGGCATAGGCTTTGCTCACCTTTATGGTGGATGACTCTCGGGAATAGGATACAAGCTCACATGAATGGCCGACCCACCATGCAACGTCTACGTAAGTATCTATGAAACAGCTGATCATTAGCGTCGTCGTCCTCTGGGCCTTATTCCAGATATCGAGCCTCATCTGGTCTTCAAAGGGACAACCTCCCAGCGCCACCTTCACCCGACTCCTAGAGCCACCGCAGCACCGTCTCGTCGACCCCTATGAGAATGGCTACTTTTATCTCCTCGGCTTTGCTGCAGCTGCTTCCCTCGATCCAGCCAAGGTGGGCCATGAGATATGGCTGGAAACCAACGCCGCTCCAGGCGCAAGCGAATTTAATTACGGCATGCCTGGTCGCTTGGAGCTACAGACTCAGCTCCCTGTGGAAGAGATCCTTCCTTCCTGGAACTCCAAGAATCCAATGAGTGAGTTTCGGGATCTGAACGCTCGGTTTCACACGGTGACCGGTCTCAACCACACATTATTGGCGCGGTACGAGCGCTGGCTCGCGATGCCCTTCGAGGATATGGGATTCGGACACCAAGACACGCCCCGCTTTGTGGAAATTTTTGTTGGCCACCGCCTCTATGTCGCTGACGGATTTTCTCGTCAGACGGCCCTGGGCATGCAGCGGCTGAAACAGGATATGCACATGTGGCGAAGCGTGCTTCGAGACGCGACGACCATCGCCACCAAAGTCATGGCGGAAATCGTCATCACTGACGACCTTCTCCTGCTTTCGACGTTGTTGTCGCAACCAGTCGTCAACAAGACCGTGTTGGCAATGACCCCTAACATTGCCCCTCCACTCACTGCAGCAGAATCCTCACTACATTGGCCGCTTCAACATCAATTCATACTCGGCGTCCAAGGCGATCATGCAGGTGATCTCGTCAGGGAGAGGCAGACTGAATCCCTCAATGCACAGGAACAGTGGTTGGCGAGTACTGCCCGACTTCCCGAACAGGCCTTTCGCCAGATCGCGCATCCTCACGAACGCTCGTTCTTTGGAATCCCATTACAGACGCGAGAGACCTGGGAAATGTATGCGATCTATTACGACGCAATGATGCATGCAACAGATGCAGGACAGAGCACCTTGCCAAAGCTTCACGAGCTTACAGGTACCGGACGCCAAGGCATCATAGAGAGCCTTGTCAGTCCAACCCCCTTCGAACCGGACTGGGATCCCTTTCACTACCAACTGAGGGAGACTGATGCCAGGCTGCGACTTGCCTCGCTGCAGGTTGTCTTGCGACGCCCGAGCGCACAGACCACCGTGCCGAATCGACTCGCTCAAGTCGGCTCGTCCTACTACGATCCCTTTAGTGGACTACCGATGTTGTGGAGCCCGACGCAACAGAAAATCTATAGCGTGGGGAAAGATCGCTACGACGATGGGGGCGACGCAAGTTTCGATATCAGCGTGCCCGCGATTATCTCCCTCGCGCCCGGGCCTAAAGAATCACAGGCAACTGCTTCAACCCGTCGCTAGGCGATTCGTGAATCGTTAAACGTTTCGGAGGAAGAACACTCGACAGTCCTACATTTCACGTTTCACCTCTTACCTTTCACGGTTTTTAAGAGCGACTTTTTCAGCATCCTGTTAGCCTCGATAGCGCAGCTTGAGCACAAGTATCGCCCCCGTCAGAAGCAACGTGACGGCATTGGTCAGAATGATCGGCCAGGAATGCAGAACCAGTCCATACAGAAACCAGAGGCAGACGCCCGCTGAGAATATGGCCAGCATGCCCAGCGATACATCACCCGCAGACTTTGAGGCCCACGTCTTCTGTAGTTGAGGCCAGAAAGCACAGGTCGTCAACGTCCCTGCCGCAAACCCCAGTAGATCGATCCCCGTCATCGTAAATCACCCTTCCGCAGGCCTGACGCTCCCATGCTATGCCGGCCTATCCCATCAAACCTGCTTGTCAAGACCAATGGCCCTGTGATACATATTCATCTTCTCAATCTTGTATCGATTCAACTAGATGAAGGAGTGCACCCGTGGCATTTACATGTGATCTCTGTAGCAAGCGTCGCCAATCAGGCAATAACATCAGCCACGCCAATAACAAGACCAAGCGGGTCTTCAAGCCCAATCTCCAACCAGTCCGGGCACTGATCGACGGTCAGCCTAAACGCATTCGGGTCTGCACGCGCTGTCTCCGCAGCGGCAAAGTCCAAAAAGCCGTTTAGCAGGCTCTTGAACAAGTCCGCCAGCCGGTCTTGTTCATTTGGTCTGTTCGGTCTGAATGGTTTGTTTGGTTGAATGAGACTAACCAGATGGACCAGACAGGCCAGGTAACCAGACAGACCGAGCTTGTCCCAGACGTGCGAACCATCGAGGTTCTCGCGTGCCAACACAGTTTCCCCGCAGCCTGCTACGGGGCCGACCAGAGAACGCGGCCACTCTGATCGGACAGCTTTACGACAAACCGATCGTCGGGCGAGAGGGCCAGTTTCCGATTCCCATCGCGGCTCGTCAGCACCAAGCCCACCTCGCCATTTTTGTCGAGCCCCAATCCGGCTCGCGCCTTTCCACTCGTATCCAGCAAAAGAAACTCTTCCGCATTCACCCCATGGGTCTTCTGCGCCCTGGCTGCTGAAGGCGCCAGCCACCACTCAATTAATGCCCCACCGATGATGCTTCCTACAAACGTCACGAAGACCAATAACCCCAAATTTCCTCGGCTCACAAGGCCTCCTTTCTGAACACACAAAACCTATCGACCATCCGGCTGCTTGACTTCAGTCTCCCCACGAAATTGTGTGTGAGGGTTTCACATATCTTCGGCCTTGGGGGGGTTCATCTTGGTATTTCGTCAAACAGAGACGATACGCCTTCAGAAGTTCAGTTCACTCATCCTGAAGGTTCCGCTGTCGACTCGAGCACCCGGTACTCTTCATAGCGGCAGCTACTGACAGTGAAGAAACTCACCCCCCAAGCGGATCATGATCGCCTGCTTCATCAACCTACCTTCATGAGATACAACAAAAGGACTTGGGAGCGCATGCCTCTCAAGTCCTCCATCTCTTACGTGTGACGTTTCACGCCTCACGTTTCACGTCTTTGTTTGGAGCGGGCGATGGGATTTGAACCCACGACAACTTGCTTGGGAAGCAAGGACTCTACCACTGAGCTACGCCCGCTCGCTGAGTCGAATCCTACGCCGGGCCTCTAACCAAGTCAAGAAACTCCTGGCAACGACCCCGGCAGTTCAACCAGCGCAAACTTTCGTCGGCCGACCTTCAGGCGATAGGCTCTTCCAGCCTCAATCGGTAACAGGGCATTCGCATCGCTCTGCTTCTGTTCATCGACCTCTAAGCCACCCTGAATAATCAGCCGCCGGGCCTCGCTCTTACTCGGCACAAGCCCTGTCTTGGTCACCAGATCGACAAGGCTGATCGTCTGCCCGTCGCGCAGATCGGCCAGCGTCAAGGTCAAACGCACATCCGGCTCGCTCGGAAACTCCCGCTCCTGAAATTTCTGCTGGAAGGCCACTCTCGCCTGCTGACCGGCGTCCGTCCCATGATACCGAGCAACGATCAAAGCCGCGAGCGCTTGCTTCGCCTCCATCGGATGAGCCGCCTTGACTCCAGCCAAATCCTCCGTCGTGAGCAGCTCGTAATATCGAAGCATCAACGCATCACTGATCGACATGAGCTTCCCGAACATGTCGTTCGGTGTATCTTCCAATGCAATGTAGTTCCCCTGACTCTTACTCATCTTCTTCACACCGTCCGTCCCTTCGAGCAACGGCATCGTGATCACGACTTGCGGCTCCTGCCCATAGTCCCGTTGCAGTTCACGCCCCATCAGCAGATTGAACTTCTGATCGGTGCCGCCCAGTTCGACATCGGACTTGAGCGCCACGGAATCGTAGCCCTGCACGAGGGGATACATGAACTCATGGATACTGATCGGTTTCTGCTCGTGGTAGCGCTTATGAAAATCATCCCGTTCGAGCATCCGCGCGACACTGCTATGCGCGCTGAGGTGGATCAACCCTTCCGCGGTCATCGTACTCATCCACCGACTATTGAACTCCACCAGGGTCTTCGCAGGATCGAGAATATTAAAGATCTGTCGCTCGTAAGTCTTGGCATTCTCCAGCACATTCTCCTTCGAAAGCGCGACGCGCGTTTCCGATTGGCCGGTGGGATCGCCGATCATGCCGGTGAAATCGCCGATCAAGAAGATCACGTGATGTCCCAGCTCCTGAAAGTGCTTGAGCTTGTGGATCAAGACCGTATGGCCCAGATGCAGATCCGGCGCGGTCGGATCAAAGCCTGCTTTCACGCGCAGCGGCCGATTCTCTTTCAAGGCGCGTGTCAGCTTCGATTCAAGCTCGGCCCGTTGAATAACCTCCACGACTCCGCGAAGGATCAACTCGAGTTGACGGGAGAGTTCGCTCATGTCGCCTTCTTCTCTTTCCCTAATGATCCGGCATCCGGCGTGACCGTGACCAATGGACGAATCCGGTCAAACTTCTTTTTCCCAATCCCTTTGACCGCTCGCAATTCATCGAGAGAGTGAAAGGCTCCCACCGATTGCCGATACTCCATGATCCGTTCGGCCAATCGGGGACCGATCCCTGGCAAGGCATCAAAATCCTGCTCCGTCGCCCGGTTCACATCGAGTGGACCCTGGTGAGATCGTTTCGGAGCAGCAGCAGTGGATGGCTGATTAGACAACAAGGCGACAGGAGATGGACTCACCGCCGTTGCGCTGCCACTACCGGAAGCCATCTCAGCCTGCGCCCCCTCGGACGATTTGGCGGCAAGATCGGACCCGCGATCGAATGAGGTTGGCAGTGTCCACCCGATCCAGAAGACGACTCCCATGGTCGCCACGAACATCCCGAGCTTGAGGAGGAGCGATTGCCACATTATTGCGTCCGCTTTCGCGCCTGGTGAATCGCCTTCCCCTCGACATCTTCAGCCGCTTCCATCAGGCCTTCGGACAGCGTCGGATGGGCATGGATCATCTCCGCCATTTGCGTCACCGTCGCTCCAACTTGCATTGCCAAGGCCGCTTCATGCACCAGATCGGCTGCATGGGCACCGACGATATGCACGCCCAGAATCCTGCCGCTCGGTGACTCGGCAATGACCTTGAACAACCCCGTCGTATCCCCCGTCGCTTGCGCCTTCCCCAACCCGGCATATCGAAAACGTCCTACCTTGATCGCCATGTCTGGATTCTGTCCGGCAGCCTGAACTCGTTCACGGGCCTGCTGTTCTGTCACGCCCACGCGACCGATCTCCGGCAGGGTAAAAATTCCGGCAGGGACGGCGTCGTAGCGAAACGTCTCCTCATGGCCCATGATATTCGCAACCGCGACTTTGCCCTGAGCCGAGGCCACGTGCGCCAACATGACCTTGCCGACCACGTCGCCGACCGCATAGATCCCTGGCACAGTGGTTTCCATCCGCTCGTTGACGAGAATCTCTCCTCGCCGGCCCGTCTGCACCCCCACCTGCTCCAGTCCAATGCCTCCGCTATTCAATCCTCGACCCACGGACACCAGTAGCTTCTCAGCCGCCACCTGCGTGCCATCTTTGAGATGCGCGGTGATGCTCGTCGGTAACCGCTCCAGTCTCTCGACGGTGGTCCCGGTCAGGACCGCCACGCCGCGCTTCTTCAGCTCCCGTTCCATCGTCGATGAGATGTCGTCATCCTCCAGGGGCAGTACGTGCGCCATCAATTCAACAATCGTGACCTCCGTCCCAAGACCACTGTAGAGCGCCGCGAACTCGCAGCCTTCGACTCCCCCGCCGATGATCAGCAGACTGGCTGGAATGCGATCGAGGTCCAGGAGATGCTGACTGGTAAGCAGTTGCTGCCCGTCGATCGGAAACTGCGGCAAGTTCGGCCAGGACGACCCAGTGGCAATCACGATTGCGTCAGCCTGAATGTCCCGCGGCGCGCCATCAACTGCGGTCACCGTGACCGTCTGCCGATCCCGTAGTGATCCAGTTCCCTGCACATGCTCGATGTTCCATGTCTTGAAGAGCGTGGCAATGCCCTTCACGAGAGTCGCCACCACCTTATTCTTTCGTGCGACCATCCTGGCGAGATCGTACGTGACTGGCCCTTGGACGAGCAGCCCCAGGTTCTCGGCTTTCTTGACCTTGTCGCCGAGTTCGACGACCGACAGAAGGGCCTTACTGGGAATGCAACCCCAATTCAAACAGACACCGCCAAGCGCATGGGACTCAATGACGGTCACGCGGGCGCCGAGCTGGGCCGCCCGGATCGCGGCAACATACCCACCAGGTCCAGCGCCGAGAATAGCGATGTGCTTAGACATGGGAACGAATCAGTGCTTTTGCGTGGAGAGAAAGGCCTCATACTGCGCCGCTGTCATCAGCTTCTCGACATCGCCGGCATTGGAGAGATCGATCACCACCATCCAGCCTTTGCCGTAGGGATCGGAATTCACCACTTCCGGGTGGTCCTTCAAATCGGCATTAATCTTGGCAATGGTGCCGCTTACGGGGGTGTAGATCGTGGAGGTCGTCTTAGTCGATTCCACCTCACCGATCTGCTGCCCTGCCTTGACGACGGCACCAGGCTTCGGCATATCGATGAAAACGATATCGCCCAACGCATCCTGGGCAAAATGACTGATGCCGACCGTGGCCTGCGTGCCGCTCACGCTCACCCATTCATGCTCTTGGTGGTACCGGAGGTCTTTCGGAATCATGCGCGCTCCCCTTTGGAGAAGGTTGAGGTTGAGGTGAAGGGCAAGTGAAAGCCGGGAGCTCTCCTGCAGCTACTCAGCCTGAGCCTCGACCTGCAGATTTTATCGCGGAATCGTAGTGGTCCGACGCCTCTTTGTCAAGGAATCGCTGGCCCGTTTATCAGCAACAGATGCGTCCCAGCTTGCCCGACTTTTGTCGAGAGTGCAGCTCTCACGGCAGTGACCAGCGATGATTGATCCGACGCGCCCAGGGCCATGCCCAGCCAGAGTTGCCGTTCATCCCCAGCCGTCGGCGCCAATCGTTGTCGCACCGTTTCCATCACGGCTCCCTGGTCATCCGATCGTTCGGGCATACCCGGTTCTGGTTGGACGACCAGGTGGAGCCCACGTTGCTTCGTCTCAAGCACGTCTTCTCCGTACTCCGTCAAGGCATCCGCAGGCGAGAGGACCGCACGCTCATGCACGACCACGGCGACCAGGAGTCCCGGTCGCGTCTGTCGCAACTGCTGGGTGAGTCGTGCCACAAACCCAAGATAGCTCCTCGTCTTCCACCCGGCCCAGCGCCATGCGTCTGGTGAGACAGACTGATCGTGGCTATCGACTGAAGGCCCAAAGAGCCCTTCGAACATCCGTCGCGACGTCGGGCTCCATTCCTCGGCAAATCCTTTGGCCCTCCTGGCCCCAACCACCAGCCCATCGATGTCCGTCCGCAACAAATCCTGTGCAACCTCGCTGACGAGACGCTGATAATCAGGATGAAGCACATCGACATGACCGACCGGCAGGAACACCTGGTCTGTCCGGTTGGCCATGGCGATGCCCCACTCCGGATTCACCGTTGTCCACCCAGGCTCATGCAGATTGAGCGACGCCAACACCGCCATTCCTTTGGCATGGGCTGCCGGCACGATCACCCTAAAAAGATCCTCGACGACCGGGACCTTTGATGTCCGAAAGTACACCCCGGTAGGGCCTGGCTGCACAGTCTCATGAGGAGGAGATCCCGCATCGACAATCAACGATGTCACTCCTGCGTCAGCGAGCTGCTCAATCCATAGCCCGACATCGGGAATCGTGAGCCACTCCGCGTTCGTCAGCCAGAGCGCAATCTGCCGCCGTTCCAACAGGGACGATGGGCCGAGACTCCGACGAAAAGCGTCCAGCCGATTGAGGGCGTGAAACTCATAACTGCCGGCGAGCATGGTGGATCGCGGTGACTCTCCGACCAGTGCGCGATAGGCAGACAGCGCAGCCGGGAGGTTCCCGCTCTCCTCATACGAGCGCGCGAGCCACCAACGAGCTTCACTCAGCCTGGGAGAATCGGGATTGGAATCGACAAATCGTTGGAGGAGTGTACTCGCGAGTGGATAGCGCGCTTGCCTATAGGCACGATAGGCGGACTCAAGGAGCCGCGTCTGAGCGTCCAGTGCTGGATCGATACCTGCCGAGACAGACGGCATCGAAGGAGGGAACCGGGGCGCCAAAGCGGCGCACCCCGGAAGGACCACGAGCAGCACACAGGCAATCCATCTCACGGCATCCGGCCAACGATGAACGGAAACAAGCACTGCCGTTCACACCTAGTAAACGCAGTCTGTCTGGTCTATCTGGTTTGTTGTGTTTATCTGGTTGGTTTGGTTCATCTGGTTAGTTTCGTTCAACCAAAAAACCAGACAGACCAGACAAACCAAACAACGGTCTTCTTATGCTGGCGGACTTTTTCAGCATCGTGCTAACCGACGGTCGTCCCTATCCAACAAGTTCCATTTGAGGAAAGAAATAGGAAATCTCGAACGTGGCGGCCTCCGGCGAATCTGATCCATGCACCGCGTTAAATTCGATATTCGTCCCATGGGCTTTGCGAATCGTGCCCGCCTCCGCCTTAGCCGGATCGGTCGCACCCATCAGCTCACGATTCTTCTTGATCGCGTTGTCACCCTGCAGCACCAGTACCACGACCGGACCGGATACCATGAACGTGCAGAGGCTATCGAAAAACGGACGGGCCTTATGCACGGCATAAAACCCCTCGACCGTCGATTTTGAGAATTGCATCATGCGTATGGCCACTGGCTTCAGACTGGCCTTTTCATAGCGGGCAATAATGTCGCCAATCGCGTGCTTCTTCACCGCATCTGGCTTGATGATGGCTAATGTTCGTTCACTCATTGCTTGAAGTCTACCTCCAGTCTAATTTGGAAACATGGCAAAAATGGTCCACTCATTATAGGGATGGGCTGCATGCCTTGCAAGGGAGCGACGGCCTTAGGAGGCGAATTGCTCAGCCAGATCCTGCGGGCGAAATACACCACGCTCAGTAATAATACCTACAATCAATTCAGCCGGGGTCACGTCGAACGCTGGATTGTAGACCGCAACTCCGGCTGGTGCGATGGGATGACTGCCGTGGATCGTGGTCACTTCGAGAGAGTTCCGTTGTTCGATTGGAATGTCCGCTCCCGTTTTTGTCTTCAAATCAATCGTGGAATAGGGCGCGGCCACGTAAAAGGGAATCCCATGGGCTTTCGCCAGCACTGCGACTGAGTACGTACCAATCTTGTTCGCCACGTCCCCATTTGCGGCGATCCGATCAGCTCCAACGATACAGAGGTGAATTTTCCCCTGCCGCATGAGTGCGCCGGCCATACTGTCCGTGATGAGCGTTACAGGAATCTTATCCTGCATCAGCTCCCAGGCCGTGAGCCGCGCGCCTTGCAGCACCGGCCTGGTTTCATCGGCGATGACCTGAATCTTCTTCCCCTGCTCCCAGGCGGCGCGAATGACACCGAGCGCAGTACCATAGCCGGCTGTCGCCAGCGCACCGGCATTGCAATGGGTCAGGACCGTTTGACCGCTCGCAATGAGTTTCGCTCCGTGCTGTCCCATCGCCTTACAGAGCGAGATATCTTCATCGAGAATAACTTGTGACTCCTTCAACAGCGCGGCTTTGATATACGCAAGCGGCTGCGTGCGTAACGAGGCGATCAGGCGCTTCATTCGTTCGATGGCCCAAAACAGATTGACCGCTGTCGGCCTGGTCGCCGCGAGTTGATCGCAGATCACAAGCACTGCCTTGGCGAAGGCCTCGTAGTCGGATGCCGTGACCGTCTGGGCACCGAGTGCAACCCCCATCGCTGCGGTCACACCAATCGCCGGAGCGCCTCTTACTTTAAGGCTGCGAATCGCGGCGGCGACGGTCTGATAGTCCCGGCAGTCCAGAAACTCGACGGACTCCGGCAACCGGCTCTGGTCGAGCAGCCGCACTGCGCCGTCTTTCCATTCAACGGTTGGAACCATGGAGGGATCTTGTAGCGGGAACTGGGATGCAGTGCAAGGGGTTAGTGTTTCTGGCAACCGCTCTACTCTAAAATCGTGATTCGGTTAACCGCGTCACAGCCCCCCAGCCTCTCTCTCATGATCAGGCGTATCACAAGCGGGCTACCGGCTATTCACTCGTTTCCCAACGGGAAATGACGTCACAGGCTTCTCCTGCATTTTGGCAAACTCGCGTTCCAACATGGCCCTGATGAAGCCACTGGTCGTGTATCCCTGCTGTTTCAGGTTATCGAGCTGGGCTTTGAGATTGACGGGTAACTGAATCACGATTCGTACGAGGTTTGGCATACCTTAGCTCCCTTAAAAATAGACAACATATGCTAAGCCAGCACGAAAGAATGCACGTGCTATGCCTTGCTAGCAAGTGATGAGAGATGAATAAAATTGAGGTCTTATGCTATGAAATCTTCCCTGGGGGGTGAAAGGGGAGCGAAATTCGTCTTGCCAAGACGTGAAATGTGCAGGCCTCTCATTCGCTCGGACTGACCTGCGAATCATCGACAGTGGTCCTGTGGCCTAGTTCAAAGCCATGCGGCCTAACCCGCATTATTCATGGATCTTCTACTGCAAGCGCGGATACGCGCTATGACGGGCACGCCGTTCAGCTCTTCGACATACTGCACGAGTATGCCTCAGGGCTTCACGCCTCCGAGTGCCTGTCTTGCTTCTTGTCTGCACGCTTTCGCGACGAACCTTCATGAATAATGCGGGCTAAACGGTGGTCAACTACGGTCACGCCATTGTTTCCATATCCGAGCCCAGTTTGCCTGTTCGCAGGCCCACAAGCACGAGGCTCTGTTCGTCGGCTGCCATAGCAATTCGCTCGCTCGATGCACGTGAAGCGCCGTGTCGGAAACTCCCCCGGTAAACCACACCCCGCCGTCACGGTCAGTTCGCAACACCGTGCTGCCTTCCGACTCATATGCATCGAGAACGGCCGCGGCCGGGTGTCTGTAGGGATTGTGGCGCCCTGCCTGTCAACGATCACCTGAAATTCC
>PLBR01000230.1 GCA_003135435.1 Nitrospira sp.
CTGCTAGACCAGACGAGAGTCGGTCTCTTCAACCGCGCTGAGAAGAATTCAGACGGGGAGGGGACTATCGTTTGGCTTGGGGAGGCATGGACGCGATCATTTCACCGGCCAGGTCTTTGGCGAGGTCCTTCAAGTTGGGTCTGTAAAACATATAGCTGCTGGATTTTTCGTGGCGGGCTTTCCAGACCGTGGTGCCGGTGGTGGCATCGATGAGTCGCAGGCTGAGTCCGACGCGACCCACGTTATCTCCTTCCTTGCGGATATATTCCCAGGAGTTCACACGCACGACGATGAATGAGTCGACGTTTAAGGCTTTGCCCAGCTTGATGGCGGACTCCTTGTCGGATTGTCCGGTCATCTCCAACCGGGAAAAATAGAACACGAGCGAATCAAATGCCTCTTTTGAGGCCTGAAAGATATCTGTCACGCTTTCAGGAGACACCACGCGCTCGATGCTGGCGACCTTGTTCAGGGCGCCGGATAAGACGTCTTGAATATCTTCCCGCGCACTGTCGTATTGGCTGGCCATCGGAGGCAACACGGCGATCGCCTGCGGGCGAAACATCCTCGCTCCGGGTCCTTCCCAGACCTCCTGCAATCCGCCGCATCCGGCGATGAACAGGATGAGTGCGGAGAGAGCAAGCTGAAACATATGGCGTCGAGTCGTCGGCATGGATTTAGTATACCATCAGAAAGTCCAAGCAACAGCCCCTGAGACCAGCGCGCCGCCGTTGTCAAAATCGTACCCTCCGGCTACATCCAGACGAAAGGAGTACATGCGAAGTCCGAGTCCGGCGGTCGGCGTGAAGATGGATCCCGCGTCCTGCACATTCTTATAGGTCCCCACGCGGAACGAGAGAAATTCCGACAGAATCGTCTGTTCCATCCCGAGGCTCAACACTTGACTCTTGAGACCGGGCACGAGCGTCTGATTAGAGGTGATATCCATGTCGGCGGTAATGGTCATCGTCGACCAGGGATTCACGGCCACACCGCCTCGCACCTGAGGAGTCAGCTTGTATTGGAGACCGCCCGGAGCATCAAAGGTCGGCTGATTGAGGTCTTTTGCGACCACACCGAATTTCAGCCAGGAAGAAGGACGATACATGGCTCCGAGATCGATCCCATAGGAGGTGGAGATCTTTGCCTTCCCGAAATTGTCCAAGAGATTCGGATCTACTCCGCCCTGAAGGTTAGCCGTTGTGTTGTAGGCCGCGCCTTGGATGACCTTGCCTGTGACACCGACTGAAAATCTTTTATCCGCAAAGGCATAGGCATAGGAGAAGGCCGCTTGCCTGGCTTCCAAGCCCCGTAATGCCATCTGACCGGACAGATTGGTCTGTCCTCCGCTCGTTGTCACCTGCAGCGGCGTGCTCACGAATGCTCCGGACGTTGCGACATCGGACACGTTGAATCCAAAGGCGTGATCGCCGAAATGACCTTTGACATACAGGCCGGCGGCCCCGACCGCAGAAATCGTGGCGCCGGCGCGATTGATTTCATTGGCGATGTTCTGCGCTTTCGCCTGATTGGCAGGTGACGTATCGTTGGTGTTGAAATCATTTAGATCGTCCAAGGCATTGGCAATACCGAGCCGGTCCGTCCCCTGGCTCGTCCCTTGGATACGAATATCCAAAGATTTCACCATCGCCAAACCTGCCGGATTCCAGTAGGTGGCGTAAGCATCCGTGGTCACAGCGACCCCGGCACCACCCATCCCAGCCGCACGGGGGCCGACGACGGCAAATTCCACGGCCACTGCCGGTGTCGCCACCAGAGACAGAAGGAAACATATAAGAATCAGAATCGATGCAGGTGTTTGCATCATGACGTCATCCTCACGAACGCTCGTGGGTTCATTTGAGTGTATTGAATGAACGGGTGCTCGTCAAGAGTTAGACGATCTGACCATCCTGCATATACACGATCCGGTCGGCTTGGGCCGACAGCTTATCGTTATGAGTGACGATCACGAAGGTCGTCCCGCGGGCTTTGTTTAGTTCACGCATCATGGCAAAGAGCGCGTCGCCCGTATGCGTATCCAGATTTCCAGTCGGTTCATCAGCCAGCACGAGATCAGGCTTCTGCAAGAGGGCTCGTGCGACTGCCACGCGCTGCTGTTCACCGCCGGACAACTCACCGGGCTTGTGATGCAACCGCGCTCCCAGCCCGACCTCCTGCAACAGCGCAATGGCTTCAGGTTCAATTTCTACTTGTTGCCGTCGCTGGATCAGGGCCGGCATACAGGCATTCTCGAGTGCGGTGAATTCCGGCAGGAGGTGATGAAATTGGAATACAAACCCGACACGCCGATTCCGAAACTCCGCCTGTTCACCCTCCGACATCTGAAACAGATCCTGGCCGTCGAAGTGAACGGTCCCTTTCGTGGGACGATCGAGCGTCCCGATAATATGGAGCAGCGTGCTCTTCCCGGCTCCCGAAGCCCCGACAATGGCAATCAACTCGCCCCGCTGAATCTGTAGATTGACGCCCTTCAGCACCGTGAGGGTCTGCCCACCCATCGGGAACGATTTGTATAGATCGGTGACAATGATCACGCCAGAGCTCCAGAATGAAAGAGAAATGATGGAGCGATCGGCATGATCATTCGTAGCGTAGCGCGGCTACCGGTTCGAGTTTGGCTGCCTGGAGCGAAGGGTAGACCGTGGCGGCAAAGCTAATCACAATTGCGGAACCCGCCACTAGGAAGACATCCATCGCTTGTACATGGACGGGGATCCGCGAGATGTAATAGACCGAGGGATCGAGGGTCCAAAATGTCTGGATCAGCCAGAGAAAAGTGTAGCCGAGCGGAATGCCGATGGCTGTCCCGGACAGGCCGATGATCAATCCATTCAGCATGAAAATTCGCCGAATGCTTTTGCGAGTTGCCCCCATGGCCTTGAGAATCGCAATTTCCTTTTGTTTCTCCGTGACGATCATGGTGAGAGTGCTCACGATGTTGAAGGACGCCACGATCGTGATCAGCACCAACAATAGAAACATCATTGTCTTTTCGAGCTTGAGCGCCGAGAACAGATTACGATTCATCTGCATCCAGTCGCGCGCCCCATAGGCGAAGCCGAGCGATTGCTCCACGGAACGGGCCGTCTCCGCTGCGCGGAAGACGTCCGTGACTTTGATTTCAATCCCTGTCACCGTCTGCCCCATGTTGAAAAACTTCTGCGCCTCCGCCAGATCGATGTAGGCCAATGACGAATCGTACTCGTACATGCCGGATTGAAACAGGGCGACCAGCGCGAAGGTGCGGATCTTCGGCACCATCCCTATGGCACTGATCGGACCGGCTGGAGGGGACACCACATTGACCGTATCGCCGACAAAGACGCCGAGTCGCAGCGCCAATTCCTTGCCCAGGATGATGCCGGGTTTTTCTGTCTCGACCGCCGGGCTAGTCGGGTCATCTGCGGGTGGCTGCTTCACCTTGACCGGTCGGCTGAGGTCGGCTAACTGTCCAGTCGAGAGATTCTTGGCCAGTTCGGTCACTGTGCCCTCGCGTTGCGGATCGATGCCGCGGATCACGATGCCTTGCACACCGGTTTGGGTCGTGAGTAACACCTGCTTGAGTACAAACGGGGTTGCCGCCACAACACCCGGCACGGTTGCGACCTGCTTGGTGACGGGATCGTAATCGCTCATGCCATCCTTCATTCGATCCTGCACGATGATATGGGCAGTCGTTCCCAAAATCTTGGCCTGAATGTCCTCTTTAAAACCGGTCATAATACCGACTGTCCCAATCAGGGCGGCCACACCGAGTGTGATTCCGGCAATGGAGACCACGGTGTTCAATGAAATCGTCCGATTCCGTCGCTTCGCGCGCAAATACCGCAACCCGACAAAGATTTCGTAGGGGAGGGCCACCGTTATTTCTCGGGTCTCAGTTGGGGGAAAAGGACCACGTCGCGGATCGAAGCTTGGTTGGTAAAGAGCATGATTAACCGGTCGATGCCGATGCCTTCGCCCGCGGTCGGTGGCATGCCGTACTCCAAGGCTCGCAGGAAGTCTTCATCGACCAGATGGGCCTCTTCGTCGCCCGCCGCTCGAAGTGCCGCTTGCCCTTCAAATCGTGCCCGTTGATCCAGTGGATCGTTCAACTCTGAAAAGGCGTTCGCGATTTCCCGTCCGGCAATGTAGAGCTCGAAGCGATCGGTCAATGCCGGGTTCGAATCTTTGCGCCGGGCGAGCGGAGAAATTTCAATTGGGTAGTCGGTAATGAACGTCGGCTGTTGCAGATTGGGCTCGACCGTTTCCTCGAAGATTTCGTTCACGATATTGAAGAGTGGCCATTTCGGATCGACCGCGATGCCCAGATGTTTGGCCGTCGCAATCGCTTTGTCCTGATTCTCAAGGACGGAAGGGTCGAGATTGTTCACCTCCAGAATCGCCTGATGATACGACCAGCGGCGCCACGGAGGTGTCAGCGTGATCTCCTTGCCTTGATAGTCGATGACCGTCTTGCCGAGGACCTGCTGCGCCAACGAGGAGACGAGTTCTTCCGTGAGGATGATCAAGTCCTGATAGTCGGCATAGGACAGGTAGAATTCCAGCATCGTAAATTCTGGGTTATGAATCGTCGAGATCCCTTCGTTCCGGAAGTTGCGATTGATTTCGAATACGCGAGGAAAGCCGCCCACGATCAACCGTTTCAAATAGAGTTCCGGCGCAATGCGGAGATAAAGATCGACGCCTAAGGCATTGTGATGCGTGACGAAGGGTTTCGCTGCCGCGCCACCGGGAATCGGATGCATCATCGGCGTTTCAACTTCAAGGAAGCCTCGTTCGATTAAGAAGGCGCGAATGCCGGCGATGATTCTGCTGCGCGTGGCAAAGATGCCATGGACCTCAGGATTGGCGATCAAGTCGACATAGCGCTGCCGGTAGCGGGTTTCCACATCCGTCAACCCGTGCCACTTCTCCGGAAGCGGTCTGAGAGCTTTGCTCAAGAAGGTCAGCTGCGAGACCTCGACGGTGAATTCATTTGTCTTCGTGCGAAAGAGAGTGCCGGTCACGCCGATCCAATCGCCCAGATCAAGCTGTTCGGTGACGAGGTAGGCCTGCTCTGAAAGATGATCTTTTTTGAGATAGACTTGAAGCCGGTCGGATCCGTCTTGCAGCACCGCAAAGCCAGCCTTTCCGAATCGCCGCAGGGCGACGATGCGTCCTGCAAAGGTACAGGAAATCTTCTCTTCTTCCAGGACCTCTTTGGTCTTCTCGGCATGGAGTTTAATCAGTTGGCCAGCGCGATCTTTTACTTCGAATCGCGTGCCGTAGGGGGCCACGCCCGCCTCACGCAGGGTGTCGAGCTTCTTGATGCGCTGCTGCTGCTGTTCGCTCAGTTCGTCCATCATGTGCGCCTTCACCGATCTTCTTTCCCCGGTCAGCTATCGAACTCGTCCGTTCCCGACTGCTGATAGCTGAGCGCGGTCTTCCCAACCTGCTTCATCTTCAAGTAGGCCTCGATGAACCCGTCCAGATCACCGTCCATGACGGCGGCTACCTGGCCCACCTCATAGCCGGTTCGGTGATCTTTCACCATTTGATAGGGCTGGAACACGTATGAGCGTATTTGACTGCCCCAGGCAATATCTTTCTTCTCGCCGACGATGGCGTTGAACTCCGCTTCTTTCTTTTTCAGCTCCAGCTCATAGAGTCGCGCCTTCAAGACCTTCATCGCGCCATTGCGATTCTGCAGCTGTGACCGTTCGTTCTGACATTGCACCACGATCCCGGTCGGCAGGTGCGTCATGCGGATGGCCGTTTCGACCTTGTTCACATTTTGGCCGCCGGCGCCGCCGGCCCGAAAGGTATCGATCCTGAGGTCTTTGTCTTCGATCACGAGGTCAATATCGTCATCCACCTCGGGATAGACGAACACTGAGGCAAAGGAGGTATGCCGCCGCTTGTTCGCATCGAAGGGTGAAATGCGGACCAGCCGGTGCACGCCTGCTTCGGCCTTGAGATAGCCATAGGCATAGGCCCCCGTCACTGACAGGGTCACACTCTTCACGCCCGCTTCTTCTCCAGGGAGGAGGTCCAATGTTTCGACCTTGAATTTCTTGCTCTCGGCCCAACGCACGTACATGCGGAGCAGCATCTGCGCCCAGTCCTGCGATTCTGTCCCGCCTGCGCCTGGATGGATTGCCACAATCGCATTGTTGGGGTCCAGTTCGCCCGAGAGCAGAAGTTCAAGCCGCAGAGCGGCGAGCTTCGGCTCAAATTGATCCAGCTCGGACGTCAACTCCTTCGCGAGTCCGGCGTCGCCGCTTTCTTCTGCCAGCTCGAGTAACGCCCCCAGATCGTTAATCTTCCCATCGATATCACGCCACTGCTGCAGCTCGCGCTCAATCGTGGACTTCTTCCGGCTGATCTTAGCCGCTGTCTGAGCGTGGTTCCAAAAATCTGGCTGCGAGGTCTGCTGCTCCAGATGTGCTAACTCGGCGGTCATGCGGGCGAAGTCAAAGATGCCCCCGTAGTTCCGATACTTGTTCACCGATGGCCCGAACGCGAATCCGTACCTCATCCAACATGGAGCGATCCTTTCACGTTATACCGGAGTGGCAGCCACTGCGTCTGGCTCAGATCCCTTGGTACGGAAAAGGCCGAACAGGAATAAAAGCGCGCAGATTATAACACAGACGTAGGCAAACACATCGCCGTGCCGGCTGTAAAACGTCTCCGGGCGCCAGACCTGCATCGTGGTCCGAACGGCCTGCTCCGTGAAANNAATCGGCGTAGCCTCGACGATGCGTCCGAACGGATCGATGAAGCCGGAAATGCCGGTGTTAGCCGCGCGGGCAAAGGCCAAATGATTCTCAACCGAACGGAATACCACCATCGCAAAATGTTGTGCGGGTGCAGCCGAGCGACCAAACCAGGCATCGTTCGTCACGGTCACCAAGAACTCCGCCCCATTCGCGGCGAATTGCCGTACCAGATTCGGGAAGATCACTTCGTAGCAGATCGCTACGCCGAATTTAACCGGTGCCGGCGTCTTCCCCGCCATGCCGGTAGCCACAGACCGGGGTTTCGGCGTCATGGTCAAGATCGTCGGACCAGGCCCCGCTTCGAAATCCCCGATCCCTTCTACTAATTTGTCGAGGAAAAAGAGGAGCGATGATTTGAACGGAATATATTCTCCGAAAGGGACCAGATGATGTTTGTCGTAACGCCCCAACAGTTGGCCGTCGGGGGAGAGGAGGTACGCACTGTTCAATAGATACGGCCGCCGATCTGGATAGAAACGCAGGGCGGGGCTTCCAAACAAGATCGGCGCCTGGGCTCGATTTGCCAGCGCGATGAGTTGCAGCTGATAGACCGGCTCACGCTCAAAGACGAAGGGTGTCGCCGCTTCCGGCCAGATCACCAAGTCTGTGGTATTGCCGAGCCGTTCCGTCAGCCGGTCAAAACGTGCGAGGGTCTCCTCTCGATAGGCAGTATCCCACTTCACCGCCTGATCGACGTTCGGCTGCACCAGTCCCACGCTGATGGAGGAGCGGGGAATATCTGAAAAAGGCGCTCCAGATAATGTCCCAAGACCATATTCCCACGAGAGCGTCACCAGTAATACCGTCACTGCCACGAGTTCCCAGGGAAGTTTTGCCGGACGGAACCCCCGAAGCAGCGGCATCAGCCAGGACAGCAATTCAGCCAGCGCGACATTCACCAGCACAATGAGGAACGAGACCCCGTATACTCCCATATGGTCCGCAATCTGAATCACTTCAATCTGGCGATATTGAGAGTAACCGAGGAGGCCCCAGGGTAATCCGCTCAGAACATACGTCCGGATCAGTTCGAGGCTCACCCACAAGCACGGAACCGCAAAGAGACCGTAGCGAGGTATCAAGGTCTGAAACCAGACGGCCCCGGCAGAATAGAGACCGACATAGAGGCCGAGATAGGCCGTGAGCAGCAACATGAGGCCGTAGCTGATCACCAGCGGGACCTTGCCATAGGTGTTCATGGCGGTCACCACCCAGGCCATCATGCCGGTAAAGGCAATCGTACCGGATAGCCAGCCGATCAAAAACGCCTGCGTCTTGCTCTTGCCGTCCAACGCCCAATGCAACGGCACGAGGGCGATCCAGGCCAACAGTCCGAGATCAGATTTCGGAAAACTCATCGGGAGGAACAGCCCACTCGCGCCGGCAAGGACGAGTGAACGCGCGAGGGAATGGGTCATACGCCGCACCTTAGCGAAAGCCGGAGAGGGATGCAACTTCCGGTTCGGAGAGGATTTGCGTACTTCCGCCGTCACGGACGAGGCGAAAAATTTTTGGTTGACGGACACCCGTTGAGCACCTATAAGTACGAGTGACAATCTGACATCCGTACCCGCGTGAAGGGATGGAGCAGACCAAAGTGATAGAGCTAGACTATCCTGACCCTAACGAAGCAGCGCGACCAATGATCACGACAAATTAGGAGGGTATGCCATGGATCGAAAAGTCATCAGCCTGTGTCTGAGTGTGAGCCTCGTGCTCCTGTTTGCGGGCTGCTCCGGTAAGAACGTTTCCTCCTCGTCCGGGGATCAGTCCGGTCAGGCCAAGACCGAGGCGATCCAGCCGGACGCAATCAAGACGGTGCCGCTGGAGCGCTCGTTCGACCGGCCATCTGGCAGCCCACCATCTAATCTCTCGCTCTCGCCGAGCACAGCCTCTGGCAGCAATGCATTGGGCGACGTGTTCTTCGATTACGACCGGTTTCAAATCCGCAAGGATGCCATGCCGGTACTGGACAGCAATGCCCAATGGTTTCGAGCCAATGGGAGCAAGACCGTGCTGATCGAAGGCCATTGTGATGAGCGCGGCACCTTGGCTTACAACCTCGTCCTGGGCGAAAAGCGGGCGCGCGCTGCCAAGAAGTACCTCCAAGACCTGGGTGTCCAGGCCGCGCAGCTCCAGATCACGAGCTACGGAGAAGCGAGGCCCTTCTGCAAGCAGCAGAACGAAGACTGTTATCAACAGAATCGTCGCGCGCATTTCGTGACGAAATAAAAATAGCAGGCGTCTCAACCGGAGATCTCGCCATACGTCTCAGACCATTTCATAACGAAGGAGGAATCTGTGAAGCATTATCAGTTCGTCGGCATCGGGCTTCTCGGGATCATCTTGGTGTCCGGCTGTGCGGGCAAGGGCGAGCGCATCGATCTCAAGTTCCCCCTAGCGAGCGGGGCCGATGAGAAGGTCGCCGCGATGAGTTCCGCGACCGTCGTGATTCAGCCGTTTGAAGACAATCGCACCGACCGATCGCACCTCGGCACCAGACTTCACTTATGGGGCGGAGAAAGTCACTTCAGTCTCCCCGGTGGCACCCTCGGCGAGGCCACGGCACAGGCCTTCGCTGACTATCTCAAAGGGAAAGGCTGGAACGCGACCGTGGCCAAAGACAACGGAGCAGTCGGGGCAGACATGACCATCACCGGCAAACTCGTAGATGTCGGCGTTGATGCCAAGAGCGGTATCGGACAGACTACCCTCAACGCCAAAAGTCGGATGGTCGTCCAAGTGAAGAATCACGCTGACGGCAGTCAAGTTCATGAGACCCTCACCAGTACCGGGACCAGCCAGGTCTTCTGGTTCGACCCAGAGGATGCCCAGGAGTTGCTCAACGAACTGTACAACAAGAATTTCGAGAAGTTCGTGACGGACACCAAACTCGACGGCAAGGTTCTCAAGCTCCGGTGACGAGATTCTCCATTCCTACGTGGGGGAAGGGGATCCAGCCCCTCAGCATAGCCCCTGAACCGTACGCGCGACAGAAATCTTACGAGTAACATGGAACGACGGCAACACAGGCGGGTGCCGGCACAGGTGCAGGGATTTCTGTTGGGGAACTCGCATGAGATAGAAGCGGTCACCCTCGACCTATCAGTCGGTGGCGCCAAGTTCGATTGTGACCTCGAAGTCTACCCCGGCAAGGTGATCCGTGTGCGACTGGTCATTCCCGGCGCGGCGGAACCGGTCTCGATCGAAGACGCACGCGTGCAGTGGGTCGGCGAGGACACATTCGGGGTCTCGTTTCAGAACGTCCGACCAACCGAACTCGATGAACTCGAGCAGCTCATCGACGAATACGACGAGGCCGAAGGCATCGGCCACGCATAACGGGATGGCCGCGCGAGACATGCGAGATTGGCGGGAAAGGCGAGACACTCGGAAATTAAGCTTGCCTGTCGTGCGCCTGAAATGCTGGTGGACTTTTTCAGCGTCCTGCTAGTGCGCCAATGCTTGACTCCGCCCCATCGGAGGAATATCGTGTCCCTGTGGGGGGAGCTTAACGCCCCGAGGGAATATGGTTCATCAGGGGATCGAGCGTTGGGATGGTGTGCAAGCCCAGCTTGACTGGGAAGCCTAAAGTTCCGCCAAGATTTCCGCCGTACCTATGCTGTCCTCGGTAGGTGCGCGCTCCTTCCACCCTAATCGCTCGCTCATTCCGGCTGACGCTCTCCTCATCTCACCTCCATCTTGTTTTCCTCATTTTCACGTTGCCTGGAAGAAGGATGCTTTGCCGTTTCATTCGCAAGAGAAGGCACTGAGGGCTTGTTGACTCACTCAATCTGTATACAATGCCGCCCGGTTTTGCCACATATTTCTTTAAGAGGATGAATGGCCACGCACAAGCCACCTGCATCTGCGCCGAAGTCTGTATCTCCATCAAAGGCACCGCCTCAAGCACCAGCATCCAAGAATACCGATCCCCGTGCTGCCCCAGCAGTCACGGCGGTAGAAATGGGTGCGCGGCAACGGGAAATTTCCGTCTCCGAGTTCTTCACCAAGAACCGGCATCTACTCGGCTTCGACAACCCGCGTAAAGCCCTTCTGACCTGCGTCAAGGAAGCAGTCGACAACGCATTGGATGCCTGTGAGGAAGCTGGGATTCTTCCTGAGGTCGCAGTACAACTGGAGGTCGTAGCGACCGGATCTTCGGCTGTACTGCCAGCGAGTCAGGCGACTCGCTTCCGGATCACCGTCACAGACAACGGCCCGGGGATCGTCCGTCAGCAGATTCCAAGAATCTTTGCGAAGCTCTTATACGGCTCCAAGTTCCATCGCCTACGTATGAGCCGTGGCCAGCAGGGGATCGGTATTTCAGCGGCTGGGATGTATGGCCAACTGACGACGGGCAAACCGATGAAGATTATTTCTCGCACCGGCCCCCGGGCAGCGGCCCAGTATTGCGCCGTTCAGATTGATACGAAGAAAAATGAGCCGCTGGTGTTGGAGAACAAGCAGGTCGAGTGGGACCGGCCGCAAGGCACGCAGGTGGCAATTGAAGTCGAAGGCCGTTATCAGAAGGGTCGCGCCTCGGTGGACGAATATCTCGAGCAAACCTCGATTGCCAATCCACACGTGAGACTCATCTATCGGATGCCGGAAGGCGAGACGAAGGAATACCCCCGTGCCTATCACGAGCTGCCGCCCTCGCCGAAGGAGATCAAGCCGCATCCCTATGGCATCGAGTTCGGGATGCTCCTCAAGATGCTCCAGGATGCCAAGAGCCAGACTCTATCGAGCTTTCTCTCAAGCGATTTCTGCCGGGTGACGCCTGCGCTCGCGAATGAGATATGCAAAGCTGCGAATGTCTCACCCAAGGCGAAGCCCCGGGACGTTCGCGGCGCGCTTGCGGAAACCCTCTATCAGACCATTCAAGCGACGAAGGTCATGGCACCTCCGACCAACTGCCTTTCGCCCATTGGCGAGAAGGCGATCCTCTCAGGTCTCTACAAGCAGATCAAAGGAGAGTTCTATACCGCAGTCAGTCGGCCTCCCTCCGTGTATCGCGGCAATCCCTTCATCATCGAAGCGGGGTTGGCCTTCGGGAAAACACCGGACAGCGCGACGAAGCCTGAGAAGTCGGTACAGCCACTGGCGGAGGGGGAGCAAGAGGAGGGAGACTCGGAACTCGCTCGTGTGATTCGCTACGCCAACCGGGTCCCGCTCCTCTATCAGCAATCTTCCTGTGCCACCTTCAAGGCGGTGCTCGCCACAACCTGGCGTAATTATGGAATCGGCCAGTCACGCGGGGCCCTGCCGGCCGGGCCGATGGTCATCTTCGTACACATCGCCTCCGTGTGGGTTCCCTTTACGAGCGAATCCAAGGAGGCGATTGCGGAGTATGACGAGATCCACAAGGACATCACCCTGGCACTCCGTGAGTGCGGGCGTCGACTCGGGCTTTTCCTACGCCGACGCGAGCGGGCAGCGAGTGAATACCGGCGGCGCAATATTTTCGAACTCTATATCGAGGAAGTCGTCGAAGCCTGTAACCGGCTGAAGGGCGGGAAGCTGCCCACAGAGAAGTTGAAAGCACAGTTGCAGAAGATTGCATCCTCGCGGACCGGCGGCATCAAGACGGAAGAAACGCTCGGCAAGACAGGCGCCGGACCAGAAGGCTTGCCGCACTCCATCATTGTCACTGCTGAAGGAATTGAAGGAGATGTCCCACCGACGCTTGACGTATCACGTGCCGGTGACCCTGCGACCGAAGGTCCCGACAGAATATGCATCGAAGAGAAGCTCTCCCCCTCGAAGCCAGGACGGAGACAGACTGCGAAGCCGAGGTCTGCCAAGAAAGCGCCAGGCAAAGTCGCAACCGTCCCATCGCTTCCGAAGAAAGGCTCTTCCGCTCAGCAGCAAGCAGGCACGGTCCGCACAGGCCGCAAGGCTCACTTGACACGAAAGAACAAATAGGACGCGCATGGCGAAAATGAAACAGACAAGGAATGGGACGGTTGAAAAGAAATTGATCGGGCTGGCCGATCTGGTGATCACCGCCGCGCAGCGGGCAAAAGATCCGACGATGGCAATTCCGATCCGCGCCCTTTCGAACGTGACTTTCAATGAACGTAAGGGTCTGCTCGAGATGGGAAACAAGACACAGTCGCGTTCATTTTTCAACGCGGGTATGGCCAAGAAGTTCATGCAGACCATGCTAGTCGCGGACGCCCTCTCCGAGCTGCAGCGCGCAGAGTTGACGACCTCACTCAGAGAGATCTACTACCGGACCAAACACACCATTCAGGACTCGCACGAGAATACGTTCGATACCCAGGACGAATCGGACCCGATCATCGAGGATCTGGAAGTATCACTGGTGGCGCTCCGTGAAGAGTTACATGTGCGCGCGGAGAACGGCGGGAGTGTCGTCGGCCCGCTTCTGCTCGGCGACGATGGCGATCGCGTGGATTGCGCCAAGCTGGGGAAAGGTGGCTACTCGGTCCCGTCGATTGTCGAGCCGGAGTATGTGGAAATCTGTCGCTGCACGGCGGACTTCGTGCTGCTGGTCGAAAAAGGCACGCAGTGGAACCGCCTCTCGGAAGACAAGTTCTGGCGGCGTTATAACTGTGTGCTGCTGACGGGGAACGGGCAACCGCCCCGCGGGGTCCGCCGCTTAGCGCGGCGACTGCACGAAGAGTATCGGCTACCGGTCTATGTCTTGGTCGACAACGATCCCTGGGGGTACTATATCTATTCCGTCGTCAAGCAGGGCTCGATCAATCTGGCCTTCGAGAGCCAACGGATGGCGATTCCCAAAGCCAAGTTCATCGGCCTCTCCAGCGGCGACCCTGAACGGTACGAACTCCCGCGTAATGTCGGGATCAAACTGAACGAGAAGGACATCGCCCGCGCGAAAGAGCTCCTCAACTATCAGTGGTTCCAGAAACCAGCTTGGCAGGCGGAAATCAAACGAATGCTTGCGAGCGGACTCAAGTACGAACTGGACGCCCTCGCCAACAAAGACTTTCAGTATCTCACGAAGAAATATCTTCCACGGAAACTGAAGGAGAAGGACTGGCTGGACTAGGCCAGCCCACTCTCTTCCATCGCATCCTGGCTTCAGTACTTAGTTCGCGGGCAACATCAGATAGAGCCCGACCAGAATGATCGGGGCCGCCACATACATCGCCTTCTTGCCGAAGCTATCGTAGACGCCATAGATTAAGATCGCGGCCATGAAGGTGAAGTAGAGCATTCCGATTCCTCGATAGCCCGCACTATGTTCCGCCGCCAGGGCGAGCGTGGGCGATCCTAGAATCAGTATGGCCGAAAGGGCTGCCAGTCGTTTCATCTCCGTCTCCTTCTCGATGAGGTTACGGCCCATGACAATATGCCGATGATGGCTACCGCTGCACAGACAACAACGTCCTTCTGGCTAAGACACCAGGAGGGCGCAACTCTGTTCCCGAACGATTCTGTGTGGTTGGATTGGCAATGACTGACAAGGGGGCACAGTACACCTTGGCGCTTCATTGATTAGGGGGATAATAATGCGCCTTCCACCGTGGGAAGTCAAACTCACCATGATGGAATTACGCCCTAGGATCGATAGCTTGCGTTAATCCGGACATAGTCAAACGACAGATCGGTCGTCCACATATGGGCTCGGTGACGACCTTGTCCTAGCCCCACGGCGATCGTAAATTCTTTCTGGCGAAAGACCTTCGCGATTCGGCGTTCAGCAACGAGTCCGAGTCCCATTCCTCGCTGTACCATTGGGACCCCGCCAAACCACACGTTCAGCTTCGAGGGGGTGATCGGGACCCCGGCTCGTCCAATCGCCGCCATCACCCGACCCCAATTGGCATCCTCGCCGAACAGCGCAGTCTTGAGCAAGTTCGAGGTCGCAATGGTTTGGGCAACCTGCCGTGCCTGCACCACGGTGGCTGCTCCGGTCACCTCAATGTTCACCACCTTGGTGACACCCTCGCCGTCGCGACAAATGGCCAGCGCGAGTGCCTGGCAGGCGTCTGTCAGGAGTAGCAAGAACCGGCGGAAGGCAGCCGTACCTTCTTTGATCGTGCAGTTCTTAGCCATGCCGTTCGCCAAGCACAGGACAGTATCATTGGTGCTCGTGTCTCCATCAACCGAGATGCAATTAAATGACTCGTTGACCGCCAAGCTGAGCGCCTGTTGGAGGGCGCTCCTCGTGATCGAGGCGTCTGTGGTGTAATAGGCCAGCATCGTGGCCATGTTGGGATGGATCATTCCAGAGCCCTTGGCCATCCCGCCAATGGTAATCAAGCGACCGCCGATGGTGTCCTGGAGGGCTATGGATTTCGGGCGCAGGTCGGTCGTCATGATCGCCTGAGCGGCATCCAGGGCTCCACGGTCGCTGAGCTGAGTGAGCAGCTGAGGTATTCCCTTGATGATTCGATTGACCGGCAACACACGACCAATCACGCCGGTGGACCCGATGAAGACGTGGTGTGAGGGGATACTCATGTGTCGTGCGACCAAGGCCGCGGATTTTTTTGCGGCAGCCAATCCTTTGGTGCCGGTACAGGCGTTCGCGTTACCGCTGTTGACGAGAATGGCCCGACCGATCCCCTGGCGCAGGTGCAGGCGATCGACGATGACCGGTGCTGCGACCACTTGATTTTTCGTGAAGACGCCGGCTATGGGACCACTTTGTTCTGAGACGATGAGCGCGAGATCGAGCAGGCCTGGCTTCTTGATGCCGCAATGGATGCCGGCTGCGCGGAACCCCTGCGGGGCGGTGATCCCGCGGCGAGGAGAGGTGTTTGGTGTGTTCTTAGTCTCCATCGGTACGAGACGTCCTGCCCTATAGGGATTAGGGATAGGCAGCCGGAGCCGTCAAGCCTGTCTCCTCAGGGAGGCCCAGCATGAGGTTCATGGCCTGAATGGCCTGGCCCGCGGCACCTTTCACAAGATTATCCAGCGCTGCCACCGTTATGACTGATCCTGAACGGGGATCGAGGTAGATCCCGATGTCGCAATAGTTGGAGCCCTTGATGTAGCGCGGATTCGGCATGATGTCTTCCTGGACTCTGACGAATCGCTCCCCAATATAAAAGGTTCGATACAGGAGGCGCAGGTCCGGCAGCGACATCGGATTCTTTAGCTTGCAATAGGCGGTGCTCAAGATGCCGCGGTTCATCGGTACGAGGTGCGGGGTGAATGTCACGATCGGCTGTGCGGCAACTGTTCCAGATGGCGTAGATGCGCGTCGAAGCAACCTACCGAGTTCTTGTTCTATCTCAGGGGTGTGGCGGTGCTGCCCGATCTTGTAGGGCTCTAAGGATTCATGGGCTTCCGGAAAATGGTAGGGGAGAGCCGGACTTCTCCCCGCGCCAGAAATGCCGGATTTCGCATCGATGACCACGGAGTGTGGTTGCACGAGATCCTGGGCGAACAGCGGGGCCAACTGCAGAATGGCTGCAGTCGGGTAACAGCCAGGCGACGCAACCAGCTTTGCCTTGGCGATGGCGGCACGATGCAATTCAGGTAGTCCGTAGACCGCATCCTTTAGCAAATCCGCGTAGGTATGAGCGGTCTGATACCACTGTTCATACACGGCTGAATCTTTAAGCCGATAATCGGCGCTAAGGTCCACTACCAGTTTGCCGGTTTGGAGGCAGTTGGAGACCGGTGCCATTGACTTGGTATGGGGAAGGGCCAAAAAGACTGCGTCCACCTGTTCCGCTAAGGCTTCGGGCGAGAGCGCTTGAAACGAGAGAGACACGAGGCCGGCCAGACTGGGGAAGACCGCTGCCACGGGAGTCCCCGCGGATTTCTCCGATGTGACGGCGTGGAGCTGAAAATGCGGATGGAGGGCTGACAGGCGGACGAGTTCCGCTCCGGCATATCCACTGGCTCCTGCGATCGCGACGCGTATTTTCTTCATCTGCATCACCCGTTTTTCACCCCACAGACACAAAAAAAGGGAAGGCCTGGAGCCTTCCCTTTTTCTGACTGTGGCTCCGACGTTTATCGCTTTGAGTATTGGAACCGCTTTCTCGCACCCTTCTGTCCGTACTTTTTCCGTTCTTTGACGCGCGAGTCTCTTGTCAGCAAGCCTTCCTTTTTCAAGGGCGTACGGAGGGGCTGGTTGAGTACCACCAACGCGCGTGCGATCGCATGACGCAGGGCACCGGCTTGTCCGACTTGCCCGCCGCCGTGCACGGTGGCCTTGATCGAGTACTGTCCGACGACACCGCCGATTTCGAGCGGGAACTGAATGATCTGCCGCAAGGTCAGGCGTGGGAAGGCCTTCTCCAGCGGTTGATCGTTGATCGTAATGTCGCCCCCCCTCCCGGTGACCCAGGCTCTGGCAATCGCGCACTTTCGTCGTCCGGTTGCATATTGAGTTGCTACTGCCATGCTGCAACGTCTCCTTTTTCGCTTGCGGTGATGATTATAGGGTAATCGGTTCTGGTCCTTGAGCCTGGTGCGGATGCGTGGGCCCGACGTAGACGCGGAGTTTCTTTGCCATATGATTCCCCAATGGGTTCTTGGGAAGCATGCCCTCGATCGCCTTCGTCAAGAGTATCGTGGGGTCTTTTCGGAAGACATGCTGCGCCGTCGCGGTCTTGAGTCCACCTGGGAAACCGGTATGGTGACGATAGAGTTTCGTCGCCATTTTGTTGCCGGTCAGATGAATCTTCTCAGCATTCACGATCACGATATGGTCGCCCATGTCGACATGGGGGGTAAAGGTCGGCCGGTGTTTGCCGCGCAACATCCCGGCGACGCGGGCTGCCAATCGGCCCAGCGTTTTCCCCTCAGCATCCACGAGGTACCACTTTTCCTGCACGTCCAAAGGTTTTTGCATGTAGGTCAGCATTATTGTTCCCCGCTCCTTCGCATCGAGTGAATCAAGTTTCCTGTACTTCCGGTGTGCCGATATCTTTCGATTCTAGTTTTGCCAGCCAGGCGTCGAGATTCGTTGTGCTTCGTCGCTTCAACACATCTTGGGTGATGTAGATCGGGCAAGGAGCCCGCAGCGCCAACGAAATCGCATCGCTGGGTCGGGCATCGATTGCCCGTTCCACGCCTTTGCTGGCAACATGCACCATGGCGTAATAAGTGCTGCTTTTGACGTCGGCAATGACGACGTGTTGGATCGTGATGTTCAAATGTTCGGCGAAACTCTTGATCAAATCATGGCTCATGGGCCGTGGCGTGATCATGGTATCGAGCGCTAATTTAATGGCATTACCTTCTGCGGCCCCGACCCAAATCGGAAACGTATCGAGGGCACCGTCCTGTCGTGCCAAGACGACAATTCTAGTGTCGGTATTGGCCTCCTCGAGGATGCGATCCACCCGGTATTCAACCAGGTCTTGTTCTTTGGGTGGATCGACGGCGCTCATAATGCATCTCGCTGAATCACGAGTCTAGTTTGCCGAAATCTTCTGGTTTGAGATTTTCCAGCCACTGTTCGAGTTCTTCGGAGCTCTGTTTGGTGATGACTGAATCGTTTGCAAACACCGGCGCATTGCTCCGAAGCGCAAGTGCAATCGCATCGCTGGGTCTGGCGTCGACGGTGTATTCTGAGTCTTCGTACATCAAATGGATTTTCGCAAAATAGGTGTGTTCCGACAAGTCCGTAATGACCACGCTGATGACTTTTGCGTTGTACGCATCGAGAAACGACTTCATGAAGTCGTGCGTCATTGGCCGGGGGGGCGTGACGTTTTCCAGTGACATACTGATCGCACCTGCTTCTGACTTGCCAACCCAAATCGGGAGCATGTCGGAATGCTCTTCGTCACGTAGCACCACGATATACGCGTTATTATAGGGGTCGAACATCAACCCTTTTACCTGCATCTGTGTAATCACGACAACCGGCTCCTTTTCCTTATCTTGTAAGGGTAGTGAGGAGATGTTGATCACCCTGGCGGATGCATCAAGAAGAAAACAATGTAGCATTTCTGGAATCGGCCTGTCAACGAAGCCTGCGAGATCGCTGGAGAAATTCACGGAAGGCTCTGGCGATCAACGGCTCAGCCGGGGGGACCCGTATCCTGGCGCAGGGCGGTCTAATTTAGGCCGGTGGGCGATAGTTTTGATCCAGTTTCCCGGTATCAGTTTGCTCGCCAAGTTTGAGAAAGGCCTTCATCTGCTTCTTCACAAGTTCTCTGCCGCTCTCTTCGCCCAGGTTGACCTGATACTCATTGATGACCATGACCCGCATGCCTTCCCATTTTCTCCAGCAGGGCTTGCATACCTTGGCTTTGATCTCGGATTCAAGCCTCCCCATGAAAAGGGGGTCCGTGATAGTTTCTCCTGCTTGTCCACACGTAACGCACTGGACGTCTGCCATGGTGTAAGGATCCTCCCGCATATACTATTTAGGTGAGTGTGAGTCGGGGATTGTAACACTGCGGTCGTGTTAAGAAAAGAGGGGAACGGATTGACCCGCAGATGGCTTCGTGTTAAAAAGATCCCCCTCTTGAAATCTATATGCCCGGATGGCGGAACTGGCAGACGCGCCGGACTCAAAATCCGGTTCTCGTAAGAGAGTGGGAGTTCGACCCTCCCTCTGGGCACCATCCGTTCGCAGCGTGGCGGCAGGTTTGATGGGGGAAGGTTATTGCAGCTTGGTGCCGGTTCGGATTGTGTGCGAATCTGAATCAAATTAAGCACGCATATCCCCCAGTTGACATGTTCGAATGGGTAGCCTATAGATAGGCCGTAGCCTAGAGCGATGAAAAAGCTTCAAAGTCATGATGTTGGTCCCATATTGGCGTCGGTTCTTGGTGTCTGCCATTTGATTTCATTCTCTAAATCTCACCAAGGAGGCAGCACATGCGTAAAGTGTTGGCACTAGGAACGGCATTTCTTTTTGTCGGTTCCGTGGGTGTGTCAATAGCTCAGGAGCGCCTGCAAACGAACCAATCCGGATTGGGCGTGGGCGAAGGAGTTGGTGATGTATCGGGGTCGAGCACCCGCGTGACCACCTTCGATCGAAGCAGCTTCCTCGATCGGTTGTCGCAGGCCGAAACCATGTTTGGCCGTGTGATTGGATTCGATCTTGCGGCCAAGAAAATGTATCTCGAGATGGGTGGAAGCTCCCACGATGAAGGACGTACAGGTGGTGGCGCTATGAATTACCGCACGGTGTATTTTGATGACAGGACCAATTTCGATCAGCTTCGTATTCTTGAGCCTGGTGACGACGTGACCATTCAGGCAATCGAGGAAACAAGTACGAGCAACCCGTTCGGCACTGGCCGTAAGATTGTCCGTGAGGTTACTGTCATTCGTGGCAATGAGAGACTGGCCGGTTTCGGCGGACTCGGACAGCGCCCGAATCCCAGGACCGAGCGTGGGATTGAAACGAACAGTGGCTCCACCACCGGTGGCATTGGCGGTGCAGTGCTTCCAGGAAAGATCGATTCCGGTATCACCAGCCCGGTCGGTGAATATACTGGCGCCGCTCCCTGCTGGCAGTGTGAGCCACAGCCAGGATGGGGCAATGCAGTGGGCAACCAGTCAGACTACGGGGCGGACTACACCAAGCCAAATCTGGTCAAGGGTATGAACTAAGTCGAGACACATTCCGTGAGGGTGTGAGAAGGGGCAGCGTTTTGCTGCCCCTTCTTTTTTGCTTTCACCATGCCGTTACACCCGGTGCAGTGCTTGCAGGGCCGCCGACTCCTTGTTAGGATTTGCGTCCAGCCAGTGCGTGGCGAACAGCCAAGACTGTTACGGAGGAGAGAGACGTGGCCGGAAATGGAGAGGGAACCACGACAGTGACTGGTCAACCAGATGCCGAGTTGGATTTACGGGGAGTGATTTGCCCCTATAACTTTGTCAAAACGAAGTTGAAACTGGAAGCGATGGAACAGGGACAGATTCTTTCAGTACTCTTGGACGATGGCGACCCGATTCGGAATGTCCCCCGCAGCGTGAGTAATGAGGGGCACACCATCCTTTCGCAAGATCGCGTCGAAGGGTCCTATCGAGTGCTCATCCGCCGCCGTGAAGACGAGTAGTGTTAGCCCGCATTATTCATGAAGCTTCTGCTNNAGTGCCCGTCTCGCTTCGCGTCTCCACGTTTTCGCAACGAACCTTTATGAATAATGCGGGCTAGGCATTCTTCCTCTCATCTTTTTTTTGCGATCCTGCCCTATACCCTTCAATGACGACCGTCACCGCTGAGTCCTTCGGCACTGGTCCGATCTGATCGAGCAGCTCACCAGGCTTCCCGCGAGAGAGGGTCTCTTCGCGCGTTGTGAGATTCATGGCGATGGCAACCTGTCTGATGGGGAGTATCTGTGCCAGGATTCTCAGTAGACCTGTGAGGGCCCTAGAATCTACATAAAAGACGAGGGTTCTTGGTTCTTTTCGTAGTTGTGAGAGGTATTGTTCGAGACGACGACTGTTTGAGGGAAGGTGCCCCTCAAAGATGATCGCATCACTAGAAAAGCCAGAGATTGCCGTCGCTGCCGCCATGGCAGAGGGACCAGGGATGGCCTTGACCAGAATTCCTGCTCGATGGGCAGCAGCCACAAACAGACTGCCTGGGTCGTAGATGACCGGGGTGCCGTTGTCTGAGACGAGGGCGACATCTTCTCCCTGCGTGAGTCGATAAAGAAGGACCAGCATTTTCTCGTGGCGATTCAGTGGGCCGTAGCTTGTGACTGTTGCGATGATGCCATGATGGGCCAGGAGCGCCTGGGTCACGCGAGGGTCCTCTGATGCAATAACCGCGACGCGGCGTAGCGTGGCAAGGGCCCGAAGGGTGATGTCATCAGGGTGGCCAATCGGCATGCTGATGACATACAGGGTACCGGGAGGGCGAGACATGGTCGTCCGGCCTCCCACTCCGTGATCGTTTGGTTGACTCCCATCTCGTGCCATCGATATAATTCCCCGTTTAATACCAGTCTGATTGTCCTGATAAGTTGAGAGGATAGACCTCCATGGCCGCCATGTTTTTCGTGGTGACGATGGCCCTGTATTTTGCGGCCACCATTTCCTTTCTTGCCTATTTGCTCTGGCCTTCTGAAGCCCTGTCAAACGTCTCCTTGGGGATGACGGCGACCGGGTTTGCCTCACACACGATCGCGTTGGGCGCAGGGATGATCGGAGCGACGGACGTCTCGACCCCAGGATTCCATGAAGCCATGTCGTTTTTTTCCTGGGTACTGATTTTGGTCTTTCTCGCCGTGGAGATTCGCCACCGTCTGCACGTGCTTGGCTCGTTCATCGTCCCCCTGTCACTGGTCTCGCTGGTCTCTGCCGCGGCATTGCCGGAGACTGCTCCAGCGCTCACGCCGGTGTTTCGAACGCTGTGGGTCCATGTCACCCTGAGCATGCTCGGTACCGTGGGGTTTGCCGTGGCCTTTGTGGCTGGTCTCATGTATCTGATTCAGGATGGACTTCTCAAGTCCAAACGATTCAATGTCCTCTACTCAAAGTTACCTGCCTTGGATTTTCTCGACCATCTGAATCAACAGTCGATCGTGACGGGGTTTCCGTTGCTCACGCTCGGCATCATTACGGGCGCACTTTCCGCCGAGTTCTCCCAGGGATCCTATCTGAACTGGAATCCCGAGCAAACATGGGCGTTGCTGACGTGGGTGTTCTACTTTGTCGTACTGATGGGGCGACTGACGGTGGGCTGGAGAGCCAAACGAGCGGCGTATCTCACGATTATCGGGTTTGCCGGAGTTATTCTGACCCTCATTGGGGTAGTCCTCAAGGGTCACGGACCGGTGTCTTGATATGCACATTGTCGTCGTCGGTTTGAGCCACAAGACCGCCCCGGTTGAAATCCGCGAGAAACTTGCGATCCCTGAGAGCCGGATAGGCGAAGCCCTGACCCGTCTCTGCTCGTACCAGGGGGTGCGGGAAGGGATATTACTTTCGACGTGCAATCGTGTCGAGGTCTATGCCGTCGTCGATGAGATCGAATCAGGGTATGGCCGAATCCAAGAATTTCTGGCCGATGCCCATCTGTCGCTGTCCTCGGAGGAACTGACTCCCCATCTCTACTGGCATCAAGGGGATCGGGCGATCAGTCATTTGTTTCGCGTGGCCTCCAGTCTCGACTCCATGATCGTCGGCGAGTCGCAGATTCTGGGTCAGATTAAAGATGCGTTTGAGGTCGCACTTACACACAAGGCGACCGGCATCATTCTGAACAAGGTTGTGAAGAAGGCAATCTCCGTTGCCAAGCGGGTGCGAACGGAAACAAAAATTGCCGAGATGGCGGTGTCAGTCAGCTATGCCGCGGTCGAATTGGCCAAGAAGATTTTCTCTGATTTAAGCGAGAAGACGGTGTTGTTGGTGGGGGCGGGGGAGATGGCCAAGTTGGCGGCGAGACATTTTATTGCCAACGGTGTCCGGCATGTGCGAGTGACGACCCGGAATCCGCAACATGGGTTGGAATTGGCCAATCGGTTTGGCGGTACCGCGGTCCCCTTTGAACAGTTTCGGGAGGATATGGCCTCCGCGGATATCGTCTTGGTGTCGACCGGTGCCGCACACTATCTCGTAAGCGAGGATGACGTGCAGCACTCGGTCAAGCAACGGATGAATCGTCCGATGTTCTTGATCGACATCTCGGTTCCTCGCAATATCGATCCGGCCGTGCGCCATGTGGATAATGCCTTCCTTTTCGACATCGATGATTTGAAAGCGCGGGTTGAACAGAATCGCGGGGGGCGCTTACAGGAGGCCGAGAAGGCCGAGCGGATGGTGGTAGATGAAGTCGGGGTAGTCCGGCAATGGCTTCAGTCTCTCGAAGTGACCCCCACCATCATGGCCCTCCGTACGCGGGCCGATGACATCAAGCGAGCGGAGGTCGAGAAGACCTTGGGGCGATTGGCGAATCTGTCCGTGCCGGAGCGTGAATTGGTTGAGGCGATGGCGTCGTCGATCGTGAATAAGCTCATTCACAATACGATGGTGACGCTCAAGGCTGAGGTGAACTCCTCGGAGGGGGCCGCCTTCGTCGAGGCGGCGAGGCGATTTTTCAACCTCAGCGACCCTGCGGTCTCCAACGTCAATGGAAGTATTCCCTCTGCGTCGGAGACCTGTCACTCGCCGCATGATGAGAGCAAGGATGCAGAAGAGGCGATCCCGAGAGTTGGTTCGAAGACGCCGGATCATTGAGCGTACCATTCGTATGGGAATCATCCGCAAAGGGCCGAAACTATGTACCTGTCCCAAGTGTCGAAAGGCCTACTTGGGACATGACCCCTTGCCCGATTGTCCGGCCTGTGGGTTTGATTATCGGGAGCGGGAAGGGTTTCGGTGGGATGTGCCCGTGTATCTCTTATCGATTTTTGGTTTGGTCAGCTTCCTGATGGTCTCGTCGTCCTATCGGAGTTTCGTCAGCGGAGCCCTGTCCAGTGAGGTTCCACGCGTGTACCTCGACGATGCGAAGAAGCTCCCGAGCAGTGAAGGGTTCGCTACGTTTCATACCCCGTATCGTGATGTGAGTCGGTGAAAGGGAGCCATGTCGAAAGTCAGCCATGAACGATCGACCGTCGTGCTTGGAACGCGCGGCAGTAAGTTGGCGGTGCAGCAGAGCGAGTGGGTGCAGGCACAGTTGCACGCGCTGGCCCCGCATGTGACGGTGACGTTGCGGAGGATCCAAACATCGGGAGACAAGATTCTTGACGTCCCGCTGGCCCAAATTGGCGGGAAGGGACTGTTCGTGAAGGAGATCGAGGAAGCGCTATTGAGCGGCGAGATCGATCTGGCGGTGCATAGTATGAAAGATGTGCCCACGGAGTTGCCCGAAGGATTGGCCATTCTCTGTGTACCACCCCGCGAGGATCCCCGGGATGCCCTGATTAGTCGTGACGGGCGGTCGTTCATGGACCTTCCTCGTGGCGCCAGAATCGGGACCAGCAGCCTTCGCCGCCAATCACAACTCCTGCATGCCAGGCCCGACCTCACGATTGCCATGTTGCGTGGGAACTTGGATACCCGTCTCAAGAAATTACGAGAGGGACAGTTCGACGCCATCGTGCTTGCCGCGGCCGGACTCCGGCGGTTGGCCTGGGCGCATGAGATTACGGAGTACCTCGCGCCGCAGATTAGTTTGCCTGCCATTGGCCAGGGGGCGTTGGGTATCGAGGGTCGGCGAGACGATCTCTTTATCCATTCGCTGTTGAGTGGTTTGGACCATGTGCCAAGTAAGACAGCCGTTCTTGCTGAACGTGCGTTGCTCCATCGGCTCCAAGGCGGCTGCCAGGTTCCGATCGCGGCGCATGCGACATTGGCCGGGACGCGGGTGATACTGGAAGGATTGGTCGCCAGCGTGGACGGCAAAGAGCTCATTCGGGGTTCTGTTGAAGGAAGCATTGAGGATCCGGAGTCGATCGGTATCCAACTCGCGGAACGACTGCTTGCACGTGGCGGCGATAGAATTCTTCACGCGATCTACGGGACCACATGACGAGACCGAGAAGACCGGGGAAGGTTTATTTAGTGGGAGCGGGACCAGGCGATCCTGGACTCTTGACGCTGAAAGGGAAGGAATGCCTGGAGCAGGCCGATGTCGTCCTGTACGATTATCTCGCCAATCCGGTCTTACTGCAGTATGCTCCGGCCACGGCACAGCGCATCTATGTCGGTCGACGGGGACGTGGGCAGTATCAAGACCAAGCCGATATCAATCGACTGCTCATTGAACGCGCTAAGGAGGGGAACGTGGTGGTTCGGCTCAAAGGGGGCGACCCATTTGTCTTCGGACGCGGCGGAGAAGAGGCGGAAGCGGTGGCTTCTGCAGGGGTCGATTTCGAGATTGTGCCTGGTGTGACGGCGGCGGTCGCGGTTCCTGCGTATGCGGGCATTCCGGTGACCCATCGAACGTTGGCTTCCACGGTCACGTTTGTGACCGGTCATGAAGATCCCACCAAGCCGGCGATCTTGTTAGAGTGGCCCAAATTGGCCAGTGCATCAGGGACGCTCGTGTTCATGATGGGCATGAAGAATCTTCCTTCGATCGTTAGACAGTTACTGTCGGAGGGACGGTCGCCTGACACGCCGGTCGCGGCGATCCGTTGGGGAACCAGAGCCGATCAACAGACCATCGTGGGGACATTGGGCGATATTGTCGCGAAGGCAGAATCCGCGCATCTCGAACCGCCGACGGTAATCGTTGTGGGTGAGGTCGTGCGATTGCGAGGGCAGCTCAATTGGTTTGAAACCAAGCCGCTCTTCGGGAAACGGATCGTGCTCACCCGTGCACAGGAGCAGGCAAGAGAGTTTTCCCAGCTACTGGCGGCCTATGGCGCAGAGCCGGTTGAAGTCCCGACGATTCAGATCGTGCCTCCGGCCAGTTGGCAGGCGATCGATGACGCGATCACTCGTCTCAGTAGCTATCAGTGGCTGATTTTTACCAGCGTGAACGGGGTGAGGCCTTTTATGGACCGGCTCCATGTGGCAGGGAAAGATGCGCGAGCGTTAGCGAACCTTCGCCTGTGCGCGATTGGACCAAGGACTGCCCAGGAACTGGGAACCTATGGGGTGACGCCGGATGTCGTTCCAGCCGAGTTTCAAGCAGAGGGAGTGATCGCCGCGCTGGCCCATGTGGGAATCCATGGGAGCCACGTATTGATCCCACGCGCCGAAGTCGCTCGCGAGATCTTGCCGGAACAGTTGCGTGAGTCAGGGGCAACCGTCGATGTGATTCCAGTCTATCGCACGATCGCCCCGGCGGTGGACGTCGCGTCCTTGACGCAACAGCTTCACGAGGGCCAGGTGGCGGCGGTGACATTCACGAGTTCCTCCACCGTCCGCAATTTCGTTGAACTCTTTGGAGGGCGGGACGCGGTGAGACCACTCGTCGCCCGGGTAGTGATTGCCTGCATCGGGCCCATTACGGCACGCACGGCGGAAGAGTACGGGTTGACGGTCACGGTCATGCCGGCTAAAAATACTGTGCCGGCGCTGGCAGAAGCGATCGTGAGGCATTTCAGGGAAGGGGCTCGAGTCGCCGTTTCTGCGCGCGGATAGGACGAAGCAGACGGCAGGGTGATGGACTGAATTAGCCACGGGAGGACATAGCATGGTTCCAGTCAAGTCGTTCATGGTTCCGAGGGTGAAGTTTATTACGGTTGAGCGGGATACGGATGCACAGACGGCGGCACGTATTATGCGCGATCGTGGTATCGGTAGCCTGTTCGTGACGAACGGGAAGGAGATCGTCGGCATCCTCACGGATACCGATATGGTCCGGCGGGTGGTAGCGGCTGGAGCCGACACTCACAAGACGACGGTCGAACAGATTATGTCGGCCCCGATCTTGACGATCGAGGAGAATAAGACAGTGTTAGATGCCAATGATCTGATGGCCCAAACGCATATCCGCCATCTCGGCGTGACTCAGGACGGCAAATTGGTCGGCATGATTTCTGTGCGCGACCTCGTGGTGTTCTTGACGAATCTCCCGAGGAAGTAATCCGATGGGCTTCCCAATACAGCGGCTTCGGCGGCTGCGGCAGCATGAGGCATTTCGTCGCATGGTACGGGAGACGAGCCTTGCCCCGTCCGACTTTATCTATCCGCTGTTCGTCGTCGAAGGGCGAGATCGGCGGGAGGCGATCGCCTCGATGCCGGGCCAGTTCCGGCTCTCGGTCGATCTCTTGGTGAAAGAGGCAAATGAGGTTGCGGCCTTGGGGATTCCCGCCATCATTCTCTTTGGGATTCCTGATCGGAAAGATGACCGGGGGAGTTCGGGGTTCGATCCGAATGGCATCGTGCAGCGGGCCGTCAGAGCGGTGAAGGACCAGGTCCCAGGGCTGATGGTCGTGACCGACGTCTGCATCGACGAATACACCGATCACGGTCATTGCGGGATCGTCAAGGACGGGCGCATTCTCAACGATGAAACGTTGGAGTGTCTCCGTGCGATGGCCAGAACCCATGCGCAAGCAGGGGCCGACATGGTGGCGCCGTCCGATATGATGGATGGGCGGGTGGCGGCGATCCGGGCGGAACTGGATCAGGCGGGTTTTCCAGAGCTGCCGATCATGGCCTATGCCGCCAAGTTCGCGTCCTGCTTTTATGCACCCTTTCGGGATGCGGCGTTTTCAAGCCCTCAGTTCGGCGATCGACAGTCCTACCAAATGGATCCCGCCAACCGCCGCGAAGCGCTTCGTGAGATCGCCCTCGATGTCGAAGAAGGGGCCGACATCATCATGGTGAAACCGGCGCTGCCGTATCTCGATATCATTGCCGCGGCCAGAGCGCAGATGTTGTTGCCGGTGGCGGCCTATCAAGTGAGTGGAGAGTACAGCATGATCAAAGCGGCCGCCAAAGCCGGCTGGCTCGACGAATCGCGGGCCATGATGGAATCGTTGCTCTCGATTAAGCGGGCTGGCGCAGATCTCATTCTGACCTACTTTGCCAAAGACGCAGCGCGTCTCCTCCGCTGACGACCATGCTGAAAGTGACGCGTGGGCTGTCCGGCGAGTGTCCACGTGCCTATCCCGTCGCCACGATCGGTAATTTCGACGGCCATCACCTGGGCCATCGAGCGCTGCTGCAGACGGTGGTGGAGACGGCCCGGAAGGCAGAGGGGACGGCGCTTGTGCTGACCTTCGAACCGCATCCGATAAAAATCCTCGCACCCCACGTCGATCTTTGCTTTCTTACCAGTCCGGAGGAAAAGCTTGCGCACTTCGAAGCTGCGGGGATCGATGAAGTGGTCTTCCTGGACTTTAGCCCGACCTTCGCGGCGATGAGCCCGGATCAATTTGCCGAAGACATCCTGCATCGGTCTCTCACCCTGTCTGAACTGTTCGTGGGCAATCATTTTGCATTTGGGAAGGGCCGGGCAGGGCGTATCGATGATCTCGTGCGTCTCGGGGGGCAGTACGGCTTCCGCGTGCATCCCGTGACTCCCGTGATGATTGACGGGGACGTGGTGAGTTCAAGTAGGATTCGCCAGCTTATTCAGGCAGGGAATATGGAGCGGGCTGCCACGTTGCTTGGACGCGTCTATGGGATTCGAGGTACTGTGGTGCACGGGATGCAACAGGGGCAGGCGATGGGCTGGCCTACGGCCAATCTGCGCGTCCCGGCTGATCGCGTCGTACCGCCCGATGGGGTCTATGCCGCGCGGACTGTCCACGGCACTCAGACCTATGACGCGATCGCCTACATTGGCACCAGGCCGACCTTTGGGGAGGGCGAGCGGCTGATCGAAGTCAATCTTTTGGATCAGACCAGCGATCTCTATGGCCAGGAGATCACCGTGCAGTTTGTGGCACGGGTACGCGGCGATCACACCTTTGCATCTACCGATGAGCTGTCGAAGCAAATTGCCCATGATGTGGAACAGGCGCGCATCAGCTTGCGGCGTATTTCGCAGGGAGTTCAGTAACCATGGCCGCTGAGACGACGATCATGAGGCCGTCATCCGGGGCTGCCGCCTGCCCAGCGTTGTTGGCCTATCTTATTCGGACGGTGCGTCAGCAACAGCTCTTCGTTCCCGGTCAGCACCTACTCGTGGCGGTGTCGGGAGGGCCCGACTCGGTTGCGTTGTTGTCGCTCCTCCATCGCCTGGTCCGGTCCTGGCGGCTCACGTTGACGGTCGTCCATTGTAATTATGGGCTGCGAGGAGCGGAGTCTGACGGTGACGAATCTTTTGTCAGCATCTTCTGCCGGGAGCGACAGCTGTCACTGGTTATCCATCGCCCGACATTGGTGAAGCGACGACAGCGCTCATCGCTTCAAGCCACGGCGCGCGATGCACGCTATGACTTCATGAAGCAATTGGCTCACGAGGTAGGGGCGGACTGCATTGCGGTCGGTCATACCGCGAACGATCAGGCAGAGACTCTGCTCATGTGGATGTTGCGGGGTGCGGGCATGGCCGGGTTAGCCGGGATGTCATATGCCCGTGAAGATAGGATTATTCGTCCTCTTCTCGCAGCCACCCGCGAGGAGGTGGTGGCATACTTGGATCATGAAGGGCTGACCTATCGTCGTGATTCGAGCAATGAGAAGCCGCTCTACCACCGCAATCGGATCAGGAAGGAACTCCTTCCTGTCATCACGCGGTTGGCGCCGGCTGCCGTCCGTGTGTTGCAGCGGCAGGCGGACTTGTTGCGCGAGGACGAATACTTCTTGGAAGGTGTGACGAGCGATTTGGTGCGCACACTCGTTAGCCATGATTCCAGAGGCGTGCAACGAGTCGATCGCCAGGCCTTCATTGAGTTGCCGGTTGCGCTTCAGCGGCGTCTCGTTCGGGCAATCCTACAGACCTATGACCAAGAGGGGCGCGCCAGCAGCCTTCGCGTGGTGGAGTCAGTTCGGCGTGTCCTCCTCAAGGGACGGAGCGGGGTTCGGCTTTCTTTGAAGCAGGTCCTCGTGATTACGGATCAGGGGTCGGTGCGATTTAGCCCAACTAAAGGAAAAGATCACAAGCATGAAACTGATTCAGGACAAGGGAAGAGGGAGGCCCTGCCGCTTCCGGTGCCTTCAACGGTCTATTGGTCTGGAACGAATCAGCAAATTCATGTACAACTCATGACGCGTCATGCCGCCGAGGAGATGGGCAGGGCTCCTTTCCAAGGACTGGTATTATTCGATGCTGATCGGTTTTCGGAGCCCTTGTCGGTTCGGGCTTGGCAAGCCGGCGATCGATTCTCTCCCTATGGAATGAAGGGGAAGAGCAAGAAGCTGCAGGATTTCTTTACTGATAGGAAGGTTGCTCGACACGAACGTGGGAAGGTTCCTTTATTGGTGGCGCCAGAGGGAATTCTCTGGGTGGTAGGAATGCGGCAGGATGAGCGCTTCGTCGTTCGTGGTGGGACGGCACGTTGTTTAGTTGTCTCGGTGTGCGATCGGGCTTGAAAGAAGGAGTAAGGGAGCATGGAACGGATCTTCGGTCGGCCGATCGTGACGCAGGAAGAGATGCGTGCCCGGATTCGTGAACTGGGCAAGCAGATCACGACCGATTATACAGGGAAGGATTTCGTCTTGGTCGGGGTGTTGAAGGGGGCCTATGCCTTCTATGCCGATTTGGCTCGTGCAATCGGAATTCCCATGCGAGTGGACTTTCTTATGGTGACGAGTGACGGGTCTCGGGCAAAAACATCCAGGAAGGTTAGAATGGTGACCGAGCTGACCGAGGACATCAAGGGTAAAGACGTCTTGCTGGTGGAAGATATCGTCGACTCCGGACTGACGGCCCAATACTTGGTCAAAACCTTGACGAAAAAAAAGCCGCGGTCGATTAAAGTCTGTACCTTGCTGAGTAAGCCAGATCGTCGGACCATCGATGTCGCCATCGACTATGTGGGGTTCAAGATTCCGAATAAGTACGTGGTCGGGTATGGACTCGATTACCAGCAGAAGTACCGGAACCTTCCCTATCTGGCTGTCTTGGATATGGAGGGAGATGCGGGGTAAGGCTGTGCTCATGTGGTTGTCAATACGAATGAGCCTGTGGTAACATCACCCACAGTCGCGGTTTTTCTCACCGGTTGAGCGAGCCATCCATAAGGAGATCTGGATGAATTCCAGGACAAAGAATATACTTTTCTGGGTCGTCGTCGGCCTCTTCATGATTTTGCTGTTCAATTTGTTTAGCGTGCCACACCATGAGCCTGAAGAAGATGTGATTTTTAGTGAGTTTATGGCCAAACTCGACAAGGGAGATGTCGAGCGGGTCATCATCAAAGCCAGCCACATCAGCGCAATCCTGAAAGACAAGACCCATATTCGAACCTACTCAGTGGAATATCCTGAATTGGTGAAGGTCTTACGGGAGCGGGGCGTGCAGATTGAGGCGAAGCCACCGGATGAAAGCCCTTGGTACATTACGTTCCTTGTGACATGGGGGCCGTTTGTACTGTTTCTTGGGTTGTGGTTCTTCTTGATGCGGCAAATGCAGATGGGGGGCAATAAGGCCATGTCGTTCGGGAAGAGCAAAGCTCGTCTGCTGACGGAGGAGCGTAAGAAGGTGATGTTCGCTGACGTTGCAGGTATCGAAGAAGCCAAGGGAGAAGTGCTCGAGATCATCGAGTTCCTCAAGGATCCGCGCAAGTTCCAAAAGCTCGGTGGCCGCATTCCCAAGGGCGTCTTGATCGTCGGTCCTCCCGGTACGGGGAAGACGCTGCTGGCCAAGGCCATTGCTGGTGAAGCCAGTGTGCCGTTCTTCAGCATCAGCGGTTCTGATTTCGTGGAAATGTTTGTCGGCGT
>PLBR01000019.1 GCA_003135435.1 Nitrospira sp.
ATCCAGTACTTCCACGCCTTCAAGATATACCTTGTGGAGCGGAAGAGCCCATATCAGGCGATCGTCGCGTTCTCAGGCGAGCATGAGTACGGTGGCTTCAAGGTCAGCGAGTCGTCACTCAATGGCTTCTCAAGCAACGACATTGCCGATAAAATCCAGGATGACCCGTACCGCTTCCTGATCTGTGCCGACAAGTTTCAGACCGGCTACGATGAGCCACTTCTGCACACGATGTATGTGGACAAGCCGCTTTCTGGCATCAAGGCTGTGCAGACGCTATCACGGCTCAACCGCGCTCGCCCGCAGAAGTACGATTGCTTTGTGCTCGACTTCCAGAACAACAGCGCAGCAATTACCTTCGCCTTTCAGGACTACTACCGCACGACATTGCTTGCTGAGGAGACCGATCCTAACAAGCTGCACGATCTTAAGGCGGCGCTGGACAATGCACAGGTGTATTCGCCTGAGCAGGTGCAGAAGGTAGTCGAGCTGTTCCTCGGCGGCGCGGACAGAGACAAGCTGGACCCGATCCTCGATGCGTGCGTAGAAGTCTATGTGAACACACTCGGCGAGGACGGGCAGGTGGATTTCAAGGGCAAAGCCAAGGTGTTCTGCCGTACCTACAGCTTCCTCTCCTCGATCATGCCCTACAGCAACGCGGAGTGGGAAAAACTCTCGATCATGCTGAACCTGTTGACGCCCAAGCTGCCTGCGCCCAAGGAAGAAGACTTGTCAAAGGGTATTCTGGAGTCCATCGACATGGACAGCTACCGTGTCGAGAAGAAGGCGGTGCTGAAGATTGCGTTGGCGGACACGGATGCCGAGATCGACGCGGTCCCCACGGATGCGGGTAGTCGAAAATCTGAGCCCGAGCTTGATCGCCTGAGCAACATCCTCAAGAGCTTTAACGATCAGTTTGGCACGCTGTTTACTGATGGAGACCGTGTGTTACGCAAGATCAAAGAAGACATCGCGCCGAAGGTGGCTGCCGACCTTGCTTATCAGAACGCCAAGAAGAACACGCCAAACACGGCAAGAATCGAGCATGATAAGGCGTTGCAGCAGATCATGCTCACGTTGCTCAAGGACGACACTGATGTATATAGACACTTCGTCGGAAACGAGTCCTTCAAGCGGTTCATTACGGACATGGTATACGGCTTGACGAATGGATGATTAAATGTTGCTGCGGTGTGATCTTGAAACAATGGAAAGGTGAGATGCGATGAGCAAGGAGACATTGGACGATCTAGAAGCGGTGCGCTCCGTTGAGGACGCACTTTGGGAAGTTTCAGGCCGAGGCGGCAGTGGAAAGCGGCAGTAATGAAGCGGTCGCGCTTGCGAATATCGTCGAGTGGTCGAACGGCTGCCCCGCGTGGCAACGGGACGCCTTGCGCCGTCTCTGTCTCCAGGATCAGCTTGACGGCGACGATATAGCGGAACTGACCGCTCTATGCAAAGACGGCGCTGCTGCGGTGCCTCTTGGTGCGGAACATGTGAAGGACGCCGCGGCTGCGGCTGTGGCGGTAACACTAAAATCTCTGCATACCGTCCAGTACGTCAATGCTCTTGCTGCCGGAGAGAGCCTGACGTTCGACAAGGTCGGAGTTACCCTTCTCTACGGCGATAACGGCTCCGGCAAGTCGGGATACGCCCGCATCCTGAAAAGGGCTTGCCGGGCGCGGTCGCCGAAAGGCGAAACCATCCTTTCGAATATCTACGGAACGGTGACCGGTCAGCCTTCGGCAACGATAGAGTTCTCGGTAAACGGGGATAACCGTTCGTCAACCTGGCTCCTGAATCAACCGGCAGATGCCATGCTCTCGGCAGTCAGCGTTTTTGATAGCCAGACGGCCAATGTCCATGTTGATCAGACGAACGATGTTGCCTATACGCCGATTCCGCTCCGGGTTTTGGCGGCGCTGGCTCAAGCCTGCCAGGATGTGAAACAGAAACTTGCGTCTGAGGTGAAAGCGCTCGAACAGCAGACTCCCGCTGTAATCTCCAAACCCGCGAGTCAGCCGTGGACAAAAGTAGGGAAGTTGATGGCCGGGCTTTCAACGGCCAAGCCGGAAGATGTGACGGTGCTTGCCACGATGACGGATGCCGAAAAAGTCCGTCTCGCCGCCCTCAAAACCGATCTGGCTGCCGACCCGGCACGAACAGGGCGTCAGCTTCTCGCGCATAAGACCAAAATCGATGCGGCGATTATCCGTATCGAGCAGCTCGTGACGCCTGCCGGTGACGCTAATCTTGCCATGGTGCGCGCTGCGTCCACGGCCTTGGTTGTGGCGCGTACGGCTGCGCAGGCGGCTTCGATCAGTTTGTTTTCACAAGAGTCGTTACCGGATATCGGCTCCGATGTATGGCGTGCCCTCTGGGAAGCAGCACGGAACTATTCCGAAGTAGCGGCCTATCCAGAAAAAGCGTTCCCAATGACGGAAGATAGGGCACGGTGCGTTCTCTGCCTTCAGGAGTTGCAGCCGGAGGCGGCGGCGCGGCTGAACAGTTTTGAGGCTTTCGTCAAGGACGAGAGCAAGCGCCGGGAAGAGGCTTCTCAAAAATCCTATACTGACATTCTGACGGCGCTGGGCGCGGCCAATATGCCGGACACAGAGCGGGATGCATTGGTAGCCCTACTAGAAAACGAACTGGGTGATGCGGCTCTGGCTGCGGAAACGGGGAGCGGCATCACGGGCGCGGTAGCTCGTCTCATTCATATCCGTGACAAACATCAGAACGAGAGCGCTCCCGTACCGCCGCTGCCCGTATTGCCGGTCATTCGCTTGCGGGCGCTTAGTGCTGATTTACAGCAAAGGGCAACGGGACTTCTCGCGGACGATGGTTCGGAAGAGCGCAAGAAGCTGATTGCCGAACGGGATGAACTGGCCGACCGTGAATGGTTTGCCGGAATTAAAGAAGATGTAATTGCCGAAATGGGCCGCCGCCTGGAAATCGCTGTGCTACAAAAAGCGGCGAAGGATACCTCCACAAACCGCGTGACGGCAAAAAGCGCGGAGATTGCGGAAGCCCTCGTGACCAATGCACTCCGGGCGCAATTCGCCAAGGAAGTGGACAGGCTGGGTGTGGCAGGCCTCGCTATTGAGCTTCGGCAGGAAAAAACAACGCAAGGCGTACCGCTCTTCCGAGTCGGCCTTATTAAGAAGCCGGACGCCAAGGTCGGTGCCATTTTAAGCGAAGGGGAGCACCGGTGCGTCGCTCTCGCAGCTTTTCTGGCTGAGATGTCCACAACCGCCAGCCGCTCCTGCATCGTCTTTGATGACCCCGTTTCGTCGCTCGATCACATGCACCGGGAAGCCGTCGCGAAGAGACTGGCTGCCGAGGGTGAAGATCGGCAGATTGTCGTCTTCACTCATGACATTTCTTTTCTGTTGTTGATGAATGAGGAATGCCGAGCTGCTGGAACACATATAACATTCCGATCGATCAATAGAGGGACTGAATTCGCGGGATTCTGCGAGCCAAATCCGCCACCAAATGCCCAGCCCGTCGAAAAGGTTATCGAGTCGATGAGTAAGCATCTGGAGAATACTAAAATCCAGTTCGAGCGTGGAAGACAGGCGGAATGGTACTCGACCGTACGCTCCTTTCAGGAGCAACTCCGCACGACCTGGGAGCGGGCCGTTGAAGAGGCGCTTTCACCGGTCATCCGACGGCTATCCAACAAGGTCGACACGAAAGGTCTTTTTAAACTGACGGTGCTGACGTTCGATGACTGTCACGCAATGCGGGCGGCCTATGGACGATGCTCTGCGCTGTTGCACAGTACGGCGGATGCGCTGAATAAGCCGCTGCCGAACCCCAGTGTTATCGAGACTGAGATAAACGCACTTTCAGCATGGGTGACCGATATTCGGACACGACAGGAAAAAGTTCAGATCACGGACACCGTGACAACAACGGCGGGCTAAACGAGCGGGTCAAATTAGAATTCGCTCGACTTGGGGTACCCTGAGGAAACGGAAAAAATCGTACGCTAAGGAAGCAGCGCGCCCGCTACTCAGCGGCGACCCCAAGAAGCGCTTCAACCGTAAGGGTGCTCTGTTCTGCGAAACACATTCCTTGCGTTGTACAGACCGCCTGCAGATGCCGGCAGACTTCCGCTTGATGCGTAATGCCGTGCACCAGGCCCGCCGTCGGATGGGCGAACTTCGATAAAGATTTGTTAATGGCCACGAACTGACGGTCCAGGTCCACGCCCGGCTCTTTCGATGCCTTCGCCACTGCGAGAAAAATGGAGTCGATATCCTCCAATCCGAGCTTTGAGGCCTCGTCCTTAATTAGCTGTGCGGCGATCGTGGATGATTCATCCTCTATACCAATTACGTCGCAAATTTGTTTGTGAAGTTCCGTCAGACCTTTTACATCGCGCAAGGCGTCTTCGTGAAACCGCCATGCGTTCTCCTTTGAAACGCCGCAATACTTGACCCACACCAACAGCTCAAGCAGGTTGCGGGCGATCCACGCGGCGGCTGGGAGCCTGTCTTTCCCGATCGTTTCGAGCAGCTCCCCGCAGTTGCGGCCGACACTCTGGACAAGATCGATTGTGAGGGCTAATCGCCATTGTTCAAACCCTTGGCGGTTCTCAACTAAAAGCCGGTATATGCCATTCAGCCTAGCCGGGATGCGTTCTCCCAGCATCTTGCGATTGACCACCGTTTCTTTTTCGATGTCGTATTGGTGATGGTCAATGGCTTGCATCTAAATTTTTACCCCGCCTTCCAGCGTTCTTCAAATCAATATTCTTTCCACTTCATCGAGCGTGAGTTGATCGTCGCGCCGGTCGTAGAGGCCTGTGGTCCGGGCGCTCTCGTGGTTCGCCATCTGCTGCGCGATTTCGAGTTTCCCGCCATTCCTTAAATATTCAGTGATGCCCGTTGCCCGGAAAGTATGACAGCCGATCTTGGTCGTGATGCCGGCGTCATCGGCGCGGCGGCGGATCACGCGGTAAAGGTCCGTCCGGTTCATGGGGCGGTCGGTGAGGTATCCAGAATTTCCTTCGGTGGTGCGGAACAGCCAGCCTTTCGGGTCGTCTGTTATTCCAGCCGCGGCAATATACTCTTCAAGAAAGGTTTCAAGCTTGTGGTGGCAGGGCATTTCGTGACGCTTGCCGCCTTTCTCGTGCAATCGGACCCATGTCCTGCGGGACTGGGTGTAAACGTCCTCGACGCGCATTTTGACGGCCGCGCCGCCACGAGAGAAGGTGTATGTGAGCAGGGCGATAATGGCCCGATCGCGTAGGCCGACGATACGGGGCGAAGCGTGGCGGTGCTGTGTGGCGATTGAGTCGAGGAGAGTGCGGGCTTCGTCCGCAGAAAGTATTGGAGTTTTACCTTTCTTCACTACATGCTTCGGCCCACGAACCACGCTCGCGGGGTTGGTGGGCACGATCTGACCGAGGACAAGCCAATCAAAGAGCATGCGGATGGCGGCGAGCTTTACTTTGACCGAAGGCGCCGCGATCCGCTGCTGCAGTTCTTCGATGTAGGCCGCGACGTGGATAGGCTGCACGTTGCGGAGATGATCGAGGCCGCGGGCTTCGCACCAGAAGGCGAAGTCGCCGGCGGCCTTTGCGTAGGCTTGCCGGGTGTTAGGGTTGCGGATATTGGCAGTGAAGAATTCAAGGACGCGTTTTGCAGTGGCAGCGTCCGGCCGGTAGAGGGCGGGGAGGGGGAGGTCGGTTTTTGAGCCTGACCGGATTCCGGTCTTGCCGATTACGACTAATGCCTGTGAGATAGGTTACACCTCTAATGTTACGCATCATAACGGCCTTTTTCATGCATAACAACGAAACGGGCCCCACGCTGCTGGAATTGCTGCTGCAGTTGGAAGGAGACATCCGAGGACGCTTGGAGCCAATCCGCGTGACGCCGCTCCAAGCAGGCGTGCTCTCCTTTCTGTGTCTTCATGTAGTGCTCCCCTGAAATCANNTGATTTCAGGGGAGCACTACATGCTCTTGCTGTAATAATTTGTGATCGTGTTCGCGCCTACCGCCGGCACCTAGCATGCTGTCCCATAACCATCTGATTGAAGGACAGTGAAGGGTTAGTTTTGGCAGGCTGAGGTTTCGAGAGTTTGGAGGCTGGAATTCTCGCAGGCTTTGTGGACAGCCGATAAACGGTTTAGGAAACCGTTTTTGTGACCCTCCTCCAGCTCACTGGAACTCACTCAGGCCTACTGGGGCAAAGCTTCGCAGAATTCCCGAAATTTGGCTGGAATAGGCTGGAATGAGCTGAAGTGAGGTGGAGTTGAGCACAAAATGAGCACAAGCGGCTCCCAAAGCTCAACGATTTGCGAACCGTATGATTCGAGTTCCCACAACAAAAGTATCCTCGTTCACAATCAAGTGTTATCGAACACGACCCTAGAGGAAAAAGAGGGCTCCAGCTTAGATCGTGAATTTTCGAGGTCGTCCGCGAGTTACTGCCTTACACTCATCTCCAGTCTCACCCCATCCCGCTCAACGGTCACACGAAGGGGGAGTGATATCGGATCTGTCCAACTTCCTAATGGCTGACCATTCAACGCGAGAATTTGGTCACCTGGTTTGAGTCCTGCCTGGAAGGCCGGGCCCCCCTGGAGAAGACCGAGCAGCTTCACTCCCTCGCCGGGCCAGCTGTAGTCAGCGACCACCCCCAGAGGATTGTCGCCAAACGCCGCCGCCAGGGCTGCTAACCCGTAAGCTGCAGCTTCTTCGACCACAAGACGACGGACAATGGGGTATGACTCATAGAGCCGACCCATGGCTACCTCTGTCGCAGAGGGACTGATTGTTGACGAGGCGATCTGGCGAAAGACCGTGATACCGCGTTCCACCGTAAGAAGCCGAAGTTCAAAGGACGCGGACATCGGCTCGCCAGTGCCCGATATGGCCAGACGATAGCTCAGCAGACTGTCCGCACCGACGAGTTTACCCACGCGAATCGTCGTATCCTCATCAACTCGCCCGGTATATTGAATGCCAACCTCATCAATAACTGTTCGCAGATCCTCCCGTTCCACAAGCACCAACTCTCGATGTCGTGTGCGCAAAAAATTTAGCGTGAGATCGAGCCATGAGATTACCCGGTCATCTGTTGTTCCAGTGACTGGCAACACCGCCAGCCGCTGTGGTAGCGGAGAGATGGTGGGAGGCATGAACACGGGAATCACGGAAACCTGTAATCCTCTCCTCACGAGAGCTTTTATCGGCTGAGATCCCTCCGGCCTTGTAGCCTTCCCACAGACTTTCCAGGCCAAAGTACGGACGACATCAGGCGTGCCCCACATGCACAGCTGATTTTCCTCTAGAACCAAGTAATAGGGTTTGGCAGGCTCCGCTGGGAAATAGCAGTTAGGAAAGAATGGGCAGTGGAAAAGGTACGCAACCCACTCGCCTTTAGGATAAAGCCGGTACTCCCAAATGGCTTGCTGCCCATCATCCTGAACCACACGGTCCGGTTTCCCCAAATTCTCCAACACCTGCTCTTTCGGCGTCGACACGGCCAAACGGTCCTCAAGTTTTCCTGCATCGTACATGTAGGGGAGAAACACCCCGCAGCCGGACACGGGAAGCAACAACATGAGACAGACCAGTGCTCGCTGCATGACGCTCGTTCTATTCCCGCATGGAATGCGGAAGGTTTTTATCTGCACACCAGGTGATCGTAATGTCCGCGATGAGGCCAATCATCACTATAGGCCAACCACATGTCGCCGGTACCATTGATCTATTCCTGGTTGAGTGCCGCGCTCTTCGCGCTCAGAAGAGAGGGATCGACGCGAGCCGCGACCCCGTACCCCCTTTGCCAGGCCCTTAGGGAGAGGGGTCTCTATGCCCTGCGCTGGGTAGCTCCCCCGGATTGATGAGGATCGGGGCCTTCAGTTGGTCCGGCAACAGGATCAGTTTGGAATTCGGACTGTCATACAATTTGTACCGAAGATAGGCTGATGTGAGTGTCTGTGCGATGGTCTGCTGTGCCTGGGCCT
>PLBR01000040.1 GCA_003135435.1 Nitrospira sp.
CTCCCGGCGGATCCATTCGCGGTCACGGTCCCCGTGGTTACGCCAACCCCAGAAATGTTTACCGCTCCTCCGGCACGCCCAGGATTGCCGGCACTGGCCGCGCCCCCGGTTGCTGTGATTGCCCCTGCCAGATTCACGGCCCCCGTTGCGTTGATCGTGACGTTACCGGCGTCTTGGTTGCCCAACCCGGTAGTGATGATCGTTCCCGCTGCGCCGCTGGTCACTCCGACTCCCGAGAGTTGAACTCCACCGAGCCGCGCCGATATCGCGGCATTAATGGCGATATTCCCACCGCCAATCCCATCTTGGTTCGCGATTAGTCGGAGAACGCCCAAGCCGGTCGAGGAGATGCCTGCGTTCACGGTGATGTCGTTGTGAGCACGCAGGTCGAGGGAATTCGCACTCGCCCAGGTGACGGCATTCGACACGGTGATGTTACCGGCACTGCCGAACGGGCTCGTCGTATCGACGATGACATTGTTGGTTCCGAGCGCCGTCTGCAGCGTAGTGACGTTCAAGGTCGAGGTCAGAGCAGTTCCGGTGAAGGTTGGCCCGGCGCTGATATTCACATTCGCTGCCGTGGAAATCGTAATGTCACTTGGGTCAAGCAAGAGGGTGCCTGTGCGACCGGCTGGTGCGGAGGTATCTACGCGCCCGGTGAAATCGAGCGTATTTTTTCCAGACACCTCAACGAACCCGCCGTTGCCGCCTGATTGTCCCCCTTTCGCCGAGATATTCCCCGCGTAGCCGGTATGGCCATTGGCCCAGACGGTGACTGTGCCGCCGTCACCCCGGGTGATCGCGTCGGCGTTGATCGAGGCGCCGGCTGCCACGATGGTCGTCGTGGCGTTGAGTTCCGGTCCCGCGCCTTGGTAATTTCCTCCGACAAGCACGCGGCCTCCACCAACGTCACCGGAGACATTGATATTCGCGGAGTCTCTGAGTTCGACGGATTGTCCGAGTACTGAAACCTGTCCACCTTTCTGACCGGTTGAGAGACCAGAAGCATCCAGAGTTCCCGCGACTTGTACAAGGCCGCTGTCTCCGCCGTCCAGCCGGACCACCCCCCCTTGGTTCACAAGACTCCTGGCCCGGATCACGCCGCTCTGATTGACCACAGACGAGAAGACGTCGCCTGAGGCCCTAGCCGACAAAATTACTTGCCCGCCGTCAGCCTGTATGGTGCCACTGTTGCTCACGGCCGAAGTCATGGGTTTGCCGTCTGGGCCTGTCACTTGTCCCAGCACTTTGTCGTTGATCGCATAACGAATGAGTCCATCGCCCATGAGATCGAGGGTGAATTTCTGTCCCGAGCCCAACAGGGCCGTACCCAAATTTGCGACAATTACACCCTCGTTTGACACACCGGGGGCCATCAGCACCACGTACCCGTTGTCTGACACATGGATGGTACCGCGGTTCACCACCGTATTGAGCCCTTTGAGCGGATCTTGCGCAAAGAGGTAGCGGCCAGCCATGAAGTCATCGTCACGGGTCTGTAGGGTTGTGGCGAGCAGCCCACCCACGTTGATCTGTGCGCCGGCGCCGAACAGAATCCCATTGGGGTTGATCAGGAAAATCCGGCCGTTCGCTTGGAGTTGGCCCAAGATGACGGATGGATCCACGCCAATGACACGGTTCAAGGCAATCGAGTGCATCGAAGGTTGGAGAAAGCGGACCGCTTCGTTCCCAGCGATAGAAAAGCTGTTCCAATTCAGAACGGCTTTGTCAGAAGTCTGAGTGATGGAGAGGGTTGTCGGCGAAACTTTCTGAATGGTGGCCTGCCCGGCAACAACATGCCCATCGATTGGAAGCGCGGCAGCAATGGTGGGGAGGAGGATCTGGAGGGAGACCAGCAACGCACAAAGTAAGCGCGATCCTGGAAGTTGCAGGAACAGTCCTACGTGTTTCGCCCTGGATCGCCTTGCCGAGATATTCATCAAGGTCTCTTTTCCCGTCTGTTGTTAGAGAATGCTCCCATTTAGGGAAAGTCTCGCTCTCAATGTGAAATTTAGCATTACCCAATAGGGGGAACCCCAAGGAAGGGACCAAAAAGAAGACATCGCATAAAATGGCAATGTTTCAATAAGTTACAGCACTCTGGCCCGTGAGATCTTGCAGTTTACCATGGCGACAACGACAGTCTACAAATAGAGGGTGCCATACACCTCCGGATGTTTTCAGTGATGTGGTCCATTTAGAACCGCGTCGCGACCTGAAAGTAGAACGTCGGGGAGCGGTCTCCGGCGATCGTGCCGCCAATCGGCTTCGGGCCGATGGGGAACCCCAGGTCTAATCGCACACTGCTGCTGTACCACGGCAATTGCGTCTGGAGCCCCACGCCGGTGCCGGTCATATTGGTCGAGCGATGCTCGCCTGGTGACGGATTCCTCAAAAGGCCGGCGCCGTAGTCGATGAAGATGGCTCCTTGCGTCTCTTTCAGCGCGGTCGGCACCAAGGACGGGAAAAAGGGAATACGCGTTTCGGCCGACACGGTATAGCCTTCGTCGACGAAGCGCTCACCCAACTGATAGCCGCGCACGGAATCGGGTCCGCCGAGGAGCATCTGCTCAATGACGACGACGGGGCCTGTGGTGATTTGGCCGCTCCCTTTCACGACCAGCAACACATCGTGGCCCAGACTCTGGATGCGTCCGGTGGCGATGGTCGCTTTCGTAAAGCGGTTGTCGGCGCCTTGACGGGACGCTTGCGGTGAATTGTCGCTCATACCGCCCAGAAACTGGCCCAATCCCTGGAATCCATAGACGGAGGCGTACCAGCGGCCGGAGAGGTCGAGCCGATCCCAGTTCACACCGATTTTGATCGAGCGGATGGCGTCGTCGCCGAGCACCACATTATCGAGCAGCGTAAGTTTGCTCTGTTTGGCGGAGAATCCGAAATCACCGAGGAGGTTCTGAAACCGAGATTTGATGAAGGGGTGAGTGACCGCGATATCGCCGGTGGTGATACGGCCGCGAATTTGGAGGAAGTCCAATTGGCCTCCGACATCGAATTTGCCGGTAGAGCCACCGATCACCAGCTTGGTGCCGTGGACGCCGATCGGCATGCTGTAGTTTCCCATGCCGAAGAGCAGCTGGTCGGGTTGGTTGCCCATAATGCCGTTGAGGGTGAGGGTGCCCCCGTCCACGAGCACGTTGCCGACCTCGACTCCGGCGCCGAACCGATAGCGTGAAATAGTATTGAAGCCGTAGTTATTCATGTCGAGCATGAAGTGCAGCGGCCGCTTGTCTTCAGCCGTGACATGTACATCGGTAGCGCCGGCGGATTTTCCCGGTTCCAATGTGGCGGAGGTCTTCAACCCCGGATACTCGTTCAGCAACAGGAGCCCGCGCTCCAGGGATTCGTTCCGGGCGACGTTTTCTTCCATGGCTTGGGCGAAGTGCCCTTTGATGAACGANNAAGTAATACTTGTTGCCGGACACGGTGATGTCGCCGATGCGACCTTCGAGCACAGCCAGCTCCACGACGCCGAATTTGACGTCTTGCTGCGGGACATAGGCCAAGGCGAGGGTATAGCCCTTCTTCCGGTAGTAGTCGGTCACGGCCTGGGCGGCCGACTCCAAGAGCAGGAGTTCGAGTGGCTGGCCGATGTATGGTTCGGTAATCGATTCGAGTTGCTCTTTACTTACGACCGTGTTGCTCTTAAAAAGAAAGCCTTTGACAATGGCGGCTTGGGTCGGTTGCCGGCTCGATTCCGGTGCGAGGGGCGCAGATCGTTTCTCAATGGATTGTGCTGGCGTTGAAGGTGACATAGGGGCTGTGACTTTCGCGGCCGGTGCCGGATGTTCGACGGTCGACGGGCTGACCGGTTCGGCGTTGGGCTCAGCCGGGAATTCGAGTACAGGTTTCGTCGCAGAATCCTTCACAGGCGGATCCTGGCTGTATCCGGTCATGGGCAAGCAGCAGACGAGCATGATCGCAAACAGTCCTGCTGGTATGACTCGCCGGTAATCGGGAGTCGAATCGCGCTTCATGCATGCTCCTCTGATTCGTCGTTCGCTGGTGCCGTCGCTCTTTGTGGACCTGGTGATGCCCGAATGGGCTAGACCATACTCATACAGCTGGTGTACAGTGCATCACCGCGGTTTGCGCACGTTCCAAAGGTCAATGAGTTCCCATATGTTCCGATCGCTACTCGTCGTTATCGTGTTCATGTCTTGGTCGGCAGGTTGCGCGACTCCTCAACCCACACCGGTCGGTGCGAAGCCGGATCCCGAACAACAGCAACCTCCCCCCGAAGTGGAACGCACGCCCCCACCTAAACCTTCCCCGACATTCTGCCCGCCGGCGATGCGTGGATCGTGCTAGCGTCAGACCGTTGACGAGATCCAGAATTTGGTATCGTTGACTATACGTAAGATTCCAATATGGTCCAAGGGAAAAGGTGTTTTGAGGAGAACAATTAAATAGGGTGAATACGCAGGTGACCAAACTACAAGTCAAGTCTCAGCCGATGATAATAGTGGTCAAAAACAAGGCGATCTCTTCGGATGAAGCAGCTGTCTAGAATAGACGCGCGAGTGACGCTCGATCACAAGGCTCGGTACGCGTGGGAGAATGTATCGGTCGCCGATTCGGGAGTGTGAAGCACTCACATGCTCAAGAACAACCTCGTCGAAGCCTTCTATACGACTCATGCATTTAAGTGGGATCCCGACAAGGGATTTCGATTGGCCTCCGGCCTGACTAGCCCGTACTATGTCGATTGTCGCGCGTTGATGGCGCAACCGAGCGCTCGAGCGCTTGTCGCGGGGCTCGCGTGGCAGAGGCTCAACCATCTGCCGATCGACTGCATTGGGGGGCTCGAGATCGGGGCGATCTCGATTGCCACGACGATTTCAGATTATGCCTATACGGCTACGCCCATGCAGGAATGGAGAACCTTCGTCGTCCGCAAGCAGCCCAAGGATCATGGGTTGGAGAAGTTGATCGAAGGCGTCGTGAAGCCAGGTGATCGCGCGTTAATCGTGGATGATGTGCTCACCAGCGGCGGCTCGCTCCTCAAGGCGATTGCGGCTTCCAGGAGTGCCGGCCTGGTTGTGACACATGCCTTGGTGATTGTAGATCGGAAGGAACAGGATGGGCGGCGTAAGGTTGAAGCTGAAGGGCTGACCCTCCTGAGTCTGCTGACTATCGACGACCTGACTCGCGCGCAACCAACTCTCTCCTAAGTAGGATGCTGGAAAAGGCCGCCAGCAGCTTAACCGCGCTAAGGGCAGGCCTCGCGAGACAGGCCAGACGCGCAAGCCCTAATTCCGAGTGTCTCACCTTTGCCGCCAGTCCCGCTCGTCTCGCCTGCCCTGCGCCCCTGTCCCACACGTGTGGACCATCGAAGTTCTAGTATGCCAAAATAGTTTTCCCACAGTCTGCTAGGTTTCCGGCATACACATATCTCACTTACATTGAAATTGAATACCCCACCGGCGCTCCTGCACGATTTCCTGCGCGCCTTCTATCGGGCTGGCTATGCGGGTTCGGCCTTTGGCTTCCCCTTCCCGCACGATGGTATAGGGTCCGCCGCATTTCTCCTTCATGAGCGCAAGGGCGTCATTGCGAAACGATGACAGCATCGATCCCTGTTCCCCCTTGAAGGGATAGACGACAACTCCTGCGTCTTCCTTTTCCTGAACCAGTTTTGCCCCCTCGGCACAGCCGACCAAGACGATGACGAAAAGTACGGCGAGGCTTGACCAGATCTTCATGCGGTCTCTATCATAATCGTGAGAGCGATCCCTATCGGACGATTCACTGCCCTGTCTGTTGTAAGGAGGCCAACCATGATCATGCGCATTGTCATCACCTTTGTCGGTCTGTTCCTGCTGTCTACAATCTCGATCAATGGCGTGTCAGCCTATCATTCCTACTTGCTCACCGTTCAACAATTGCGTGCCGGGTTGACCAAGGCGCCCTCGGCGCCACAGAAGGGTTTCATCTTGATCGATGTCCGATCTGCGGAAGAGCATGCGACAGGATTCATTCCCGGAACCGATTTGAACATCGACTTCAGGGAAATTAAGAGTCGGCATCGGGACATCGGGGCCCAGCTGGAGGACCATTTGGTTGTCTATTGTCAGTCCGGCCATCGAAGCAACATTGCGGCAGAAACGCTGGCCGATTTGGGCTACCGTCATGTCTACAACGTCACCGGCAGCATGAATGCCTGGCTCGCGGCAGGCTTTCCGGTTGAATCTGGGCACCGCTAGCAAGATGCTGAAAAAGGCCGCCAGCCTGTCTTGTTCATTTGGTCTGTTCGGTCTGTCTGGTTTGTTTGGTTAAATGAAACTAACCAGATGGACCAGACAGACCGGGCTTGTCCCTGACGTGCGGAACGTCGAAGCTCCTCTGTGCTGAAATGGTTTTTTCGCAGCCTGCTAGTTCGATTGTCCTCTCCACGATCTCATATTGTTCTAGCGAGTCTTGGGGCCTGGCTGGTCGTGGCGCGGGCTGATCCCGATGACGGTTGGAAGTCCGACGTGGGTTATGGTGCTGCCTTCCAACAGGGGTATCCAGGTGTGGAAGCCGGCCATCTTAGACGTGGCTTGTCGGAGCAAAGGGCTGACGGCGACGTCGGAAGAGGATCCTCCATCCATGGCCATGACCTGGCGTAGGGAGGGGAAGGCGTCCCGCAGACATTCCCCAAGGGCATGAAGCGACACCGCTTCCGTGGTCTTGAGGACGAGGAGATGTCCATTGCTTTGTTCTGCGACGAGGGTCTGATGTGCGCGTTTCCCGGTTTGGAGCACACGGACTTTCCCTGTCCGGTCAAGGAGCATGAGGGATTGTGCAACCTCTCGATAGGGAGGTTGCCGTTCGTCGAAGGTGTCAAAGGTCAAGTCCAAGACCCGCGCGCGGCGTGAACGATCCGCCGACGGCTCTGCCACAAACAGTCCCAGCCAGGTGGCGTGCCGCTTGCTCCCCAGCGAGCGGCCGTTTCCATAGAGCAGCCCGAGATACGCATAATTCTCACGGAAGAGCCCGGCATTAAATACCAGGTCGTCGCCCGTTCGTTCTTGCCATTGGCGAACATCGAGCGGGTCCGAGAGACCGTCTTGCTGGTAGTAGTGCACGGTAAAGCGATAGCGATCGGGGTCGATCTCGATGGCGACCAACGGCGCGACGTCTGGGCATTGCATTTGAGGATTCCAGACGGAGATGGATAAACCGTCTCCGAGTTGATCCCCGGTGAGGGTCTGAGCCGTCGTCGTCGCTGGTCCGCTGAGCATGACGAAGATGATACCCAGGAAAAACCAGGCGACATGGGCGAAAGGGAGAGACCCGTGGAAGCTGTTGTCCCGTACCATAGTGTCTCAGGATCGAGTATAGAGAGAGCCGATACGTAGCGTCAAATCATTCGAGGAAGAGGGGCAAGGGCTGCGATGCGAGCCTCGCATGGTCAGCGCGGGATTGGTCGGAGCGTCGATGGAGAGGTGCTGGTCTTGTCTGATGGCGTGCTGGCATCGAGCAGAGTTCTGACTGCGCGGGCGAGCACCTCAGGAGTAAAGGGCTTTTGCAAGAAACTGCTCATGCCTTCTTCTTGTCCGGCCATGATGCCGACGTCATCCATATACCCCGATATGAACAGGATTCGTAAATCCGGCTTGATGACGGAGAGATGCTGTGCCAGTTCCCGTCCGCCCATGCCCGGCATGACGACGTCGGTCAGGAGGAGCTGTAACGAGCCTGCTTGTTGCGTCGCCAGCAAGCAGGCTTCGACCCCGTTCTTGGCTTCTATGACCCGGTAGCCTAGCTTCCGCAGTTCGTCTCGCACGAGCATACGTACGCTTGGTTCATCTTCCACTAAGAGAATCGTTTCCGTGCCTCTCTGAGGCTGTCCCAAGAACTGGGGCGGCGCGGTGGTGAGGATGTCGGACTCGATGCTTGGGAAATACAGGTCGAAGCGCGTGCCGTGACCCACTCGGCTGGTGACGTCAATGGCTCCGCCGCATTGGGTGACAATCCCAAACACCGTGGAGAGGCCCAGACCGCTGCCCTTCCCCTCCCCCTTCGTGGTGAAGAAGGGCTCAAAGATATGGGATTGGGTTTGGCTGTCCATGCCACAGCCGGTATCGCCGACGGACAACCGGACATAGGGACCTGGCAGCAACGGGGTGATGTGGTAGACCGGACTGCGGGTCAGTTCGACCTGGGCTGTTTCGATCGTGAGCATTCCGCCCTTCGGCATAGCATCCCGCGCGTTGACGATGAGGTTGACCAGGACCTGTTCAAGCTGGGCTTGGTCGGCGCGCAACCGCCCGTTCGTCGAATCGAGTTTGCTGACGAGCTGGATGTCCTCGCCGATGAGGCGGCGCAACAGACTTTCCAGACTCGTGACAGCGGTATTGAGCGACAGAATTTTCGGGTCCAGTGATTGTTTACGACTGAACGTGAGCAGTTGTCGGATCAGCATCGCGGCCCGTTCGCCGGCCCTCAGTGTTTCATCAACCTTTCCGCGAAGGGGGTGTTGAGGGCCGAGTTCCGTCGAGAGGACTTGGCTGTAACCCACAATGACGGTCAGGAGATTATTGAAGTCATGCGCGATCCCTCCAGCCAACCGGCCAACCGCTTCCATCTTCTGGGACTGCCGAAACTGTTTCTCGCTCTGCCGAAGGGCCTCTTCCGCCCGTTTCCGTTCGGCTCGGTCATCGAGTTCACGTAATGCGCGCTGGACTGAGGGCACCAGTCGCCCAAGCCGTTGTTTGAGCACATAGTCCGTCGCGCCTTGATGCATGGCGTCGATGGCCAGTTCCTCTCCGATGGTGGCCGAGACGAAAAGAAAGGGGACGTCAGGACAGTGCTGACGTGCCAAGGTGAGCGCCGTCATGCCGTCGAAGCCCGGAATTGAATAGTCCGCCAGGATAAGGTCCATCCGGCCTTCCTTGAGGGCCGCCACAAATGCCTGGCGCGTGTCGACGAGTTGCGACTGACAAGGGATGTTGCCCTCTATCAAGGTGGTCGTAATGAGTTCCGCGTCGACTGGATCGTCCTCGAGGTGGAGTAGGCGGAGCGGGGGTTTCACAGGTCCTTTGTAAGGAGGCTACTCAATCGGCTCAGAGCCTTCGGGTGGTGGTTCGTTAATCACGCCCCAAAAAACACCGAGTTCTTTCACGGCTGTGATGAACTGCTGAAACTCAACCGGCTTCACCACGTAGGCGTTGGCGCCCAACGCATAGCTTTGGGCTAAATCGCGCTCCTCGCGCGAGGACGTGAGCATGACGACGGGAATCGGTTTTAGGTTCATGTCGTTCTTAATCGTTCTCAAGACTTCGAGCCCGTCGACTTTGGGCATTTTGAGATCCAGGAACACGACCACGGGATTGCCCTGCTGCCTGCCGGCAAAGATTCCGCGACAATAAAGGTAGTCGAGGACTTCAGCTCCATCATGACAGACCACCACCTTGTCGGCGATGTGATGTTCTTCCATGGCGGCCAGCGCAAGCTCGGCATCACGCGGGTTATCTTCCGCGAGCAAGATGGGTTTGACAGTGGTCATCTGAGGGACCTCGAGAGCGGAAGCGAGAAGTAGAAGGTGGCCCCTTGGTCCAATGCCCCTTCGGCCCAGGTCCGTCCGCCATGCCGATGGATGATTCGACGTACGTTTGCGAGACCAATCCCGGTGCCTTCAAATTCGTCATTCCGATGGAGGCGCTGAAAGACGCCAAATAACTTGTTCACATACTGCATGTCGAATCCTACTCCATTATCACGCACGAACACCTCGGCTTCACCGGAGCTCCGCTTGACGGCACCGATCTCAATCTTGGTCTCCGGTCTCCTGGCTGTAAATTTCAGCGCGTTGGAGATCAGATTCACGAAGACTTGGCGCAACATCGCCGGATCTCCCGGGACTTCAGGTAATGGGTGCATTGTCCAGGAGATTGTCCGCCCTTGCAAGTCAAGACGTAAATCGTGGAGGACGGTCTTGACGAGTTGATCCAAGTTGACCGTCGTACGGAGCATGTCCTGGCGACCCATACGGGAAAAGACGAGCAGGTCGTCGATCAGTTGTCCCATCTGTTTCGCGGAGTCTGAAATCGTCTGTAGATAGCGGCGCGCTTTGTCGTTGAGCGCCTCACCGGCCGCCTTGGACAATAGGGCCGCATAACCGTCGATATGACGGAGCGGGGCGCGCAGGTCATGCGACACGGAATAGCTGAACGCTTCTAATTCTTTATTGGCGGCCTGGAGCAGCTCGCCCCGGCTCTGCAACTCCGTGGCGACGCGGCGTCGCTCGATGACATCGTGATGGATCAGAAAGTATACGGAGGCCAAGAGGACCAATTGCAGGAGTGCACCGAGTCCGAGCAAGGCTATCGTATTTCTCGTGCTTCCAGCGGATTGCGCCACGCGGGAGTGAAGTGCTCGTTGTTCGGCAAAGTCGAGTTCCATCATCAGGCGATGGATTCCCTCGAGCTCGTTCTTTGCCGCTCCGGAGAGTGCGAGGTGGCGGACGCCTTCATAGCCATGCTTCTCACGCTGGGTGATGGCTCCCGCCTCTGCTTCCAATTGCCTGGCGATGAGCTGTTCGAGTGTCGCCACGCGGGCCTGTTGTTCAGGTCCCTCGTTCGTCAGGCCTCTGAGATACCGAATGTATTCGGGCATTTGTTCGACCACCGCCCGGTAGGATGTGAGATACGACTCGTCGCCGGTGACGAGATAGCGCCGATGGCCACTTTCAGCGGCGCCGAGGGCTTCTCCGACTGAATCGAGCAGCTGTACCAATTCGTGGCTCTTGGTATCGAGCCGGCTGTTCTCAATCAAGACGGCGGTGTTGCGGTAGGAGATGGCACTGATGACCACAATGCCGGCAAAGACGAGCCCAAACCCCGCAAGGACGCGTCGCTCGATCGGCCAATGGGTGAACCACTCCATGAGCCCGCCGGTCTTGGGAGTCGGTGCCGGACTGCTGTCGGGAACCGGTTCCGATCGGACGGGTGCGGGCGTAGCTGGACGTTCCTGCGTGACGGATTCCATGGTTCAAACGTGCGCGGGCGTGGGGATGTAAGCCAATGTCTTGGAAACTGTACCCTCCTCCGGATGACCCTGCAAGAAATATTTCAGTAGAATGCTCGCTGGACGCTGGGGAACTGTCCCCGGTAACTTAGCCGCCTAAGAGGATCGCGGCAGTGGGAACGGGAAGGGATGCGGTTGGATCAGCCAAGTTTGAAAACGTCAAGATGGCCGAGACAACCCAGTCGGTGACGGGTTGCGGATAGACGCCTATCGCGAGGGTGCCGGCGAGACAGACGTAGATCACCACTTTGATCGGGCCCGAGACCTTGAGGGGTGACGGGTCGTGGGGTGCGCTGATGTACATCTTCTTCACGACGATGAGGTAGTAGTACAGGGAAATGACGATGTTGATGAGCCCCACGGCGATGAGCGCGTAGAGCCCTTCCTTCATGGCCGCCACAAAGATGTACAGTTTGCCGATAAAGCCGGCCAGCGGGGGCACCCCGGCCAGCGACAAGAGGAAAATCAGCATCGAAAAGGCGAGAAAGGGCGACCGGCGGCCCAGGCCGCTGTAGTCGTCGATTTCCTCACTGCCGATGGCTTCGCTGACGGCGATGATAATGGCGAAGGCGCCGAGATTGGCGAACAGATAGGTCAGGAGGTAGAACAGCATCGCGTCGCTGCCCATCTTCGTACCGGCCGCAAGACCGATCAGCACGTTGCCGATCTGGGCGATACCGGAATAGGCCAAGAGCCGTTTCATGTTCTTTTGGGCGATGGCCACGATGTTGCCGTAGGTCATGGACAAGATGGACACAGCGACAAGGAGCAGGGTCCAGATCGGCTTAAAGGTCGTCAGGGCGACGAAGAACATTCTCAGGAGGATGGCAAAGGCCGCTGCCTTGGGTGCGACTGAGAGGAATGCCGTCACTGGTGTCGGCGATCCATGATAGGTGTCTGGAATCCACGAGTGGAATGGCACGGCGCCGATTTTGAATCCTAATGCGCCGAAAATCAGCAGGAAGCCAATGGCCAATCCCGTTGTGGCCTGTGCCGCCTTCATATCGGAAAATACCAGTTTGCCTGTTTCTCCGTAGACCAAGCTGATGCCATAGGCGAGGAGGCCTGCGGCGAAGATGCCCAGGATGAAAAACTTGATGCCCGCTTCGTTCGAGGCCGTGTCCTCACGGAGATACGCCACGAGGACATAGAAGCCGACGGTGGAAAATTCCAGGGCGACGAAGACCGACAGCAGGTCGTTCGCGGAAGCCATAAACATCATCCCGAGGGCCGACATGATGATCAGGAAATAATATTCTCCGCGGAAGAACTTGAATCGATGGATGTAGTCGATTGAGGCCAGAATGACGAGGATCGTCGATCCAGCGATGAACATTTTGAAGTACAGCGCCATCCGGTCGAGGACGAACATGTTCGCGAAGAGGGTCCCTGTGATGCCGGTGATATCGAACCAGGCCAGGCAGCCAAGGGTGGCGACGAGCCCGGCGATGCTGAAATAGGCTAATTGTTCGTTGGGCAGCCGAGGGAACGAGAAATCAATGATCAGGATGAGGCATAGCCAAGACGTGAGCAGGATCTCGGGTAACAGCAATAGGAGATCGGAGGGAGACATCGGGAGCGCGAAGGTCATTCGAGCCCTCGTAAGGGGTGCGGGGTGCGGGGTGCGGGGTTGTTCGCCAAGAGCGGAGTACCAGGCGTCCCCGGCGGACTCGTCGTTTCACGGTTCACGTGGGACGACTCACGATCGAGCGCCGCCACCGGCACGACGCGGGTGATCTTGGCGATTAAGGGATCGACGCCCGATCGCACCACATTATAGAGG
>PLBR01000151.1:0-39588 GCA_003135435.1 Nitrospira sp.
TCGCCTCTTCGCTCGCTGCGGCTTTGCTGGACGGCCTTTTTGAGCATCCTGAAGCTATTCTGGTATCAGCACCATATCTAAGATTCCAACAGTGTATTGTGTGTAAACCGAGTTTTCCCGCAACCTGTTAGTCCCACCCGGCATGCCGATGCAGATCAGCCTCAGCCACGTCTGCAGCTGAGACGTCCGATGCAGCCCGGTCACGGGATCGGTAAAACTCGTCCCGGAACGACCGTAACGTCCCCTGTGCAATTGCTGACCGCACCTGGCCCATCAGATCGGCAAAATACCAGAGATTGTGGATCGTATTCAGTCTCGACGACAGCATCTCTTTCACCTGAAAGAGGTGATGCAGATAGGCACGCGAGTAGCGCGCGCAGACCGGACAGCCGCAGGCCGGATCGATGGGCTGTTCATCGCGAACATACCGCGCTTGCTTGATCACCACTCGCCCAACACTCGTAAAGAGCGAGCCGGTTCGCCCATGGCGCGATGGTACCACGCAATCGAACAGGTCGATCCCGCGCGCCGCACCTTCGATCAAATCCTCCGGCATCCCCACACCCATCAAATACCGCGGCTTCGAAGCCGGCAGCTCCGGCACGGTCACATCCAACATGGCATACATCTCTGCCTTCGATTCTCCCACCGAGAGCCCACCGACCGCGTAGCCCTCGAAGCCAAGCCCGACTAGGTCACGCGCCGAGGTCATGCGAAGATCTGCATCCAAGCCGCCTTGCACGATTCCAAAGAGGGCTTGATCTGTGCGCCGTCGGCTGGCCTGACAGCGTTGTGCCCAGAGAGTAGTCCGGCGCACCGCATCACGCACAACCTCTCTCTCAGCCGGCAAGGCCACACAGTGATCGAACGCCATCATGATATCGGCCCCCAACGCTTCTTGGATCTCGATGGCGGTCTCCGGTGTAATGAAATGCGTAGACCCATCGAGATGAGACTGAAAACTCACGCCATCGTCCGTCACCTTGCATAATTTGGCGAGACTGAAAATCTGAAACCCGCCGCTGTCCGTCAAGATGGCTCCGGGCCACCCGGTGAACCGATGCAATCCACCCATCTCAGCCACGATCTTATGCCCAGGCCGCAGATAGAGGTGGTAGGCGTTGTTCAGGATGAGACGAAAGCCGAGCTGCTCTAAGTCGGCTGGGTCAATCCCCTTCACCGGCCCCAACGTCCCAACTGGCATGAAGGCCGGCGTGTCGATCACGCCATGGGCGGTGCTGAGTCTCCCCAACCGGGCACCCGTCTCACGATCTGCTTGCTGTACTGAAAAGTTCACAGTCTCTCTCGCTTACTACATCTGATCCGGTGCAGAAATCCCGAGTACGCCGAGTCCATTCTTCAAGACTTGCTGGATTCCTCGCATCAGCGCCAATCTCGCCGCAGTCCGTTCAGGGACCAGCACCTCTTTCTGCAGTCCATCGCTTGGGGCTAATCCCTCCGGCGTGACATCCAGCAGATCACGATCCGCAGCAGGAGGCAGAATCCGGTGTTTGTTATAAAACGTATGCAGCAGCCCGGCCAATTGCTGGAGGTAATAGGTCATCCGGTGAGGCTCGTAGGCCATCGCACTGCCCTGCAGGACCGAGGGATAGGCAGAGAGCTTTCGAATCAGCCCCAATTCATCCGGGTCCGTCAACCGCGTCAAATCTGTCTCGCTCGGCAGGGGACAAGCGATGCCCCGCGCGGCCGCGACGCGCCAGAGGCTGGCGATCCTGGCATGGGCGTACTGCACATAGTACACAGGATTATCGGATGACCGCTGCTTGGCCAGTTCCAAATCAAAGTCGAGATGCGAATCGGAATCGCGCATCAAAAAAAAGAACTTGGCCGCATCGGCCCCGACTTCATCGATGACTTCCCGCATTGTGATGAACTCGCCGGCCCGCTTCGACATTTCTACTTTTTTCCCACCGCGCAACAGATTCACCATCTGGACCAGCACGACCTGGAGGCGATCTTTCGGATACCCATAGGCCTGCACGACCGCTTGCATGCGAGGAATGTAGCCATGGTGATCTGCGCCCCAGACGTCGATAAGCAGATCATATCCGCGCCGCAGCTTATCCTGATGATAGGCGATATCGGAAGCCAGGTAGGTGTACTCGCCGTCCTGTTTCCGCACGACACGATCCTTCTCGTCACCGAACGCCGAGGATCGGAACCACCAGGCACCTTCCTGCTCAAACAGGAACTGTTGCGATTTCAATTCATCTAAGACCCGTTGGACGGCCCCTGAGTTCACGAGAGAGGCTTCGCTGAACCAGGACTCGAACTCGATCCCGAAGGATTTCAGATCCTCGCGGATCAGGCTCAGCAGCTCCTGATAAGCAAACGTTCGACAGCGCTCCTCAACCTCTGTGGCCGCACGTCCGGCCAGCTCGGGCCCAAGCTGTTGCTTCACTCGCTCGGCTACGGCAGTGATGTAGGCCCCGTGATACCCCTCTGACGGAAATTCTACCGGCCGGTTCGACAACTCCTCATACCGTGCGTAGACGGAGGTCCCCAACAATTTCATCTGCCGGCCGGCGTCGTTGATATAGTACTCACTTACGACGTTATACCCGACCGCCTTGAGCATATTCGCGACAGCCTGCCCAACTGCGGCGCCACGCCCATGTCCCACATGCAACGGGCCTGTGGGATTCGCACTCACATATTCCACCAAGACGCGCCGACGCTGCCCAATCTCGGCTCGCCCATAGGCTGATCCTTGCATCTCGATTTCTCTGAGCACTTCTTGCCAGATGGCGGGCTTGACCGTGAGGTTGAGAAACCCCGGCCTGACGATTTCGACTCGGTCGAAGAGCTGCTCGCGCTGAGTAAGATTGTCGATAATAATTTTGGCAATGTCGTGGGGTGTTCGTTGCTCGGACTCTGCAAGCGACATAGCGACCGTCGAGGCTAAGTCTCCCCATTCAGGCCGTTTGGGAGCATCCAGACTCAGCTGAGGCCAGAATTCCGTCTTCAGTTGGCCTTTTTTTTTGGCCTCATTAAGCGCTCCAAGGAGCGCGCTAGTGACCTTTTCCTGGACGACCCCGCTGGACAAAAAATAGCTCCTAAGTCCTTACCAATGAAAGGGAAAACGAACTTGACACTTTAGCATACGGGATAGTCAGTGACAAGGCAGCCGGATGGGATTCTCTGTCGGATCGCTGCATGCTTGAGGTGTGCAAGACAGAGTGCCACGAAATGGTCCTGCGGCATCGCGAGACAAGGTTTTTTCTCGCACCGGCTGACGTCGCCCCATGATTGGCAGAGGCAAGGTGTGCCCTGCACCACGGTAACATGGGCGCCACGGGGAGCCCAACGAGCGGGATCAGTCGGCCCAAATAGAGCAACCGTACGCACCCCCATTAGCCCTGCCATATGTGTGACTCCCGAGTCATGCCCGACAAAGAGCCGTGCCTGAGCAAGCACCCCGGCAACGGTAAGAACATCGAGGCCCTTAAGGACGATCGGTGGGCTCACACATAACTGGAGAAGACCTTCGACCGGCTCCCGGTCTGCCGGCCCTTCTAGAATCACCGGAGTCGCCCCGGAAATCTGAAGCGCGACAACGATAGACGCGAGTATCTCCGGTGCCACACACTTATGGGCACTCCCACTTCCAGGATGAATGACGACAAGAGGCTGTCCGATTGCGAGGCCTGCCGATTCAAGACTGGCTCGTCCGAGATGGAGGAGCGGTTCCGTCACCGCCAACAGGACATCCCCCTCATCGTCAGACGGTGCCTCATTGATCACTTCAAGAAACCGGTCACATTGATGTGTCGCCCGAATCGCGGTCGAGAACGGAGACCTCACGATAACCTGTCCTACGCCGACTGTCTTGAGGGTCTCGCTCACCTTGCCATCTAGATCCCCCATCCAGCCAATGGCAAGATCACAGTCCTGCAACCATGCCTGTACCTGACCTGTGGCCGAGTCCGTGCCGCCGAACAAGTCCGCGCAGGCGCGCCCCTGCACAGAGGTCCACTCATCAATAATGCGGCATGCGAAGAGCAGCCTCGCGACCTGATCCTCTGCACAGAGCACAAGCCGATGCTGGGGGAAGCGGGTGCGCAACCGAGCCATGGCCGGGACAGCCAAGAGCACATCGCCAAGGCCGCCGGGATGGATCATCATGATCGTCCTTGTCACAGTGGGCCCTACAATTGTCCTGATGGAGGTAACCGAGAGAGCAGGGACCGCGCCACCTCAAGATCCGCCGGTGTATTCACGTTATGAAAGGAACGCCCGGAGGGATCGATGGTGAGCAGATCCGCCTCGGTGACATATTGCACCCGGAGGGACGAGTGCGACACCATCCCTTGAATCTTGAGCTGTCGTGCTTGGATCATCTGATCAACGACCGGCAGGCATCGTTTGCCATACAACGCATGCATCGGATGTAACCGGGCCGCGAGTTTTGCCATCACAATATCTGCACTGGCTCTTCGACTCGTGAACTGGGTAATGACTGCCGGATCGAGAAACGGCATGTCGCATGCGACCACGAAAATGTAAGGCGTTGTCGCCTGCGTGAGCCCTGTGTATAACCCTCCGAGACTGCCGCAATCAGGCACCAGGTCTCGCACAACTCTGGCGTCGACGTTGAGCGGAAGGCTGTCCTGCGCAATGACGACCAGTACCTCTTGAAAGATTGAGCGAAGCACCGCCAACCCTCGTTCAAGGAGTGTTTGTTCCCCCACAACGAGATACCGTTTATCTTCGCCCATTCTCCGACTGTTGCCCCCGGCGAGAAGGACGCCGGTCACATCGATTTGCATCATGCCCTCAATGCAGACAGCCAAAAAGAAAGAGGGGGTGGGTCACCCCACCCCCTCATGATGCTTCAGACTCTCTCCGTTCAAGCGGACCTTAGAGGGCCTTTCCCTTCCGCTTGTTCGATCGTCTGGTGAGGACCCAACCTTCCAGAAGGACCACACCAAACGCAATCACAACCGGATAGATATAGGCTTCGCGAGGTGTCGGCGGCTCCAGGAAAGTATAATAGAAGGCCGAGACAGCCATCTTCCGCCCTGCGTCGCCATTGTGGCCGTCCCAGGCAAAGAACACAGTGGGAATGTATTGTCCCCTTTCGAAGAAGGTATCTTCGTCGTACTCCTGCTCCTTCTTATCGCCCATCGGACGCTGAACGATCACCGTCCATCGGCCATTCTTCCACTCCGAATAAAGTATCTTGATGTTCTCTTCGTAGTTGAGCCGCTCTTCAAAATCCTTATCCCATCCGGTGCCTTTGAAGGCGCGGAGCGAACCGTCCGCTTCCCATTTTACAATGTCGACTGGGAACTGTTCGTTGCTGCCGAACAGATACCGCGGCTTAATCGGTGAGGGAAGCTCCTTCCACTTCACAGCAGTCTCCATGGCGATCGCATCGTTGTAGACTGTGTAGTTATTCTGATGCGAGGCAATGGAGCCCTCTTCGCCGGTCTTCGGTTCCTGCTCCTTGATATCGACGTTGACTGATGTCGGAGCCCAGGGCAACTTCCCTTCGGCCACGCTCTTCGTCCGGTCATCCCACTGAAACATGAATGCGATGTGCGTATCGTTATAGAGTGACTTCACCCAGATATCGTCGATCCGGTTCACGAAATTTCTGGGCTTGTGGGTAATCTGACCACCCATCGCAACATACCGCCTGGCTCGATTCTTCCACGATTCGTGCTCTGGATCTGCAGAAATCTCTCCTACGGCCAACCCTGAGGACACCACAAAGTTGATCTTCGGCTTGTCCGCCGATGGATCGATCGCGAGGGGCTTCCCATCTGCCTCACGCTCACACAAGAAGTTCACCCAGTTGGCAATGTGCCACCGCTCTTCAACGGTGCTGTTGTCAGCGAACGAAGGCATCGGAGTGCCGTTGACCCCGGTCGAAAATGTCCTGAAGATGTTCTTGACGTTATAGGGGTCTTGCCGGCTGCCTCTGAAGTTCCAACACTTGTGCCAATTGGCCGGCTGTATCGAAAAACCCCAGTCGTCTTTCAGATTGAAGGCATTGCCGTCACCACGGCCGTCAGCGCCATGACACTCGACACACTTCTTCTCGATCACGAGCTCCGCTCCCTTTTTTAGACTCTCCTCCGTCGGGGCAATCGGCGTCAGGTCGCCCAACTGCAACACGGTCTGGCTTTCTGACTGCTTGTCGGTGAATTTTCGATCTTTCACAAGCTGGGTGGTGACGAATGACAACACTTGGAGCCGTTGCTCTTCCGTCAGAATACCTTCCCAGGACGGCATGGCGGAGCCTGGCAGGCCGTGCGTGACAGTCTCAAACAGATCGTTCTGACCGGGAGTGGGTTTCTTGGCATCGAACAACGGCAACTCGCCGCTGGCCGTGTGCCGAATCTTGAATGTCCCCTGGTTGAAATTGCGGGGACGCGGCCAGAGACGATCGGCACCGGGTCCATCGCCCGCGCCATCGACCCCGTGACACCAAACACACTTGGTGAAGTAGACCCGTTTTCCTGCTTCAATCATGTCAGCAGAAGGCTCAGGTGCTAAAGCGCCCGTCTTAAAGCCCGCAGGAAGGGTACCTTGTGCAAAGGTCAAGCCTCCGGTGCTTCCGGAGACCAGGATAATTCCGAAGGCCGTCGTGAGGAGCGCCCCCGCCTTCAGACTAAACGAATTCTTCATGGTCTCCCTCATGTCGTGAATCCAGGCCGGCTATACATTCCTGTGAATGACTAGTCCCAGGTCCGGGGATAATACCCCGTGTGCCAATATTCGAACAAGACGACTTTCCAGATTTCGTCCACAGTCAGATGCTGTTCCCATGGCGGCATCACAGAGGCCCAGGGGCCTGCTTCGTTCGGCAAGCCGATTCCACCCTTGGCCACACGCCAGAAGATGAACGTCTCCTGTAATTGCGCAATCGTACCCGGATCAGTAAAGTTCGCCGGAATCGGATTGAACGCGAAGGCATGGAGACCGCGTCCGTTCAGATTATCGCCATGGCAAAAGTGGCAATTTTGGTAGAAGATCTCTCCCCCCTCACGCACATATTTGAGGTACCCTTGAGCATCCTTATCCCAGGGATTGGCATTCGGCTTCATCAAGCGACCCATGCCCTGTTCCACAGTCATCGCGTTGCTATAATCCTGATCGTACTTTCCTTCAAGATTGATCCGATAGGGGTTCTGCGACGTTTGAAGGGTATAGGTCTTTCCATGCACCTTGGTGCTGGCTGGCGGCGCAGGATGCACCGTCCGCAACTCGATTGGCTCCTCTGATTTCGGGACCATCGCGTTGTATGAGAACCCGCCGATCAAGAGTGGCAGAATGATCAGATACGCATAACGCAATATCCTGATTCCCCCGGTCTTGGCATCCAAGACGTTCATGATCGGCTGCTTGAACTTCTTCCAATCTTCTTCGTTCGCAGAAACCCACATGAACACGGCCACGAGGGAGACCGCCCCATACATAGCGCGAACGCTGAACGGAATCGGGGGATACACACGAAACTTCAAATAGAGGAGAACGAACGCCCACATAAGAATCCCCTGCCAGAACCGCGGGAACGCCATCCCCATGGCCGCCATCATATAGCTAATCCCTGTAAAACCCGCCACGAACAGTATGAGCTCCAAGACCAATTGGACCGGCATGTAACCTTCGAGCAGGCGCACCGTATTTGACGGAATGATACCCACGGTCATTGCGGCAAGCAGGAGTATTCCAACGACCCCTATGAGTGCCGCGACTGACATTAATGCTTTCATCGTTGAACTCCGTTTGCTCGACAAAAGAGATAGATAGCCACGATTATGAAATCTTCGGTGGCGGTGAACCCGCTTTCACCTGCGACAGATAATCGACGATCTTTTTCAGCGCGCCTGCGCTCAACTTCTGCCCGAAAACCTTCGGCATCAGATTGTCGGGAAATCCTTTTACAACGTACGTACTGGGTGATACCACGGACTCCATGATGTACTCTGGAGTGCTATGTGCGGTCCCCTTGTATGCTGGATCCTTGATTCGGTTCGGTGCATTCGTCCCCTCTTCCAGCACGGGACCTTGCTTGCCAAGTGCGCCAGGAATGCCTGGAATCGTATGGCACATGATACATTGTGCTTTGGTGAAAATTTGATCGACCGTCTCGGTCCCATCCGCCAAGAGCGCGCTTGCCGCACCTGCCGGCTTATCTTCCTGCTGCTTAGGCCGGTCAGCCTCGGGAATAAACTTCTCATACGATTTGATAATCTCTTCGTATGACGGAGCATCACGCCCTTCGCGGACCCACAGCCAGGTGTCCACGGCCGCCAACTCAGGAAGACTCAACGAGATCGGTGGTTTGTGAATGGGAGGCATTGGGCTTGTTTTATCGTTCGTTCCCTTGACGCCGTAGCCGACCACGACATAACAGCTCGGGCACGAGTGAGACTCAGCGATATATTCCTGAGCAGTTTCTGCAGTCCCAGACCCTGGGAAGGATTCCTTTTGCTCATAGTCTCTAGCCTGCGGGTTGCCCTTACTATACTTTGGATCTGCTAACCGATCCTTGCCCGCTCGCTCTGGAAGGCCCATCAAGTTGGGAGCGCGTTCACCGAGCATCCCTGCGTGGAACGCGTGACAGAGAGGACACTGGCCCTTGCCGACCGCTCCCTGTTCTTTGTTCTTTCCAATTCCACCGAAAATGATCTTCTCGCCTTCATCGGCGAGTTGCTGGGCAGTCATCGAACTGAAATCAAGCTTCTCTTCCTTAGGAGGAAATCCACCTTCGACCTGCGGCAACCAATTCCCATACCCTGACAGGCCGGCGGCAACCAAGAACATGAAACCACCAATCTTGAGCATTGCGGCATGATTGGGGAAATAGATCCCCATCATGAAGCACAATGCAGTGACAAGGACTAAGGAGACCGGAAGCATCCGGTTCGCTTCATAGAAACTCCCCTTATAGTGCGCTATCGCCAGCAACAGCATGAAGGCGGCCATCATGCCGATAAAAAGCTTGAACGTCGCGCGCTTCTTTGCAACAGGATCGCTGATGGATATCAGGGAATACACGAATAGACCGGCGAGAAGCGCGAATAGCGGCCACCCTATCGATAGAGCTTCCCTTATCAGATCGCCCACAGTTGAAACCTCCTGCGGTTTAGGTAGGAGGGAGGCACGTTCTTCATGCCCCCACTCCCCCCAACCAAAATCCTAAAGATGATTTAGTGGCCCCCAGCCGGCTGCGGTGCGCCGCCTGGAACCCCTGCCTTTATCTCGACAGGCGCCTTCTTCATCCCGAGGCTTCCCAGCCAGAAGACGAATAGGATGCTGACCCAGAAGAACAGCACATTGAATGAAATCATGTTCGCTGCGAAACCCACCGTATGCGTATAGGCCCAAGGCGAGTTATCACGCATGATTTCATTCACATGCCAGAATAATCGGACCGAAGAGCGTATGTACCCCATCAAGCCCATCATCCAGGTAAAGGCAGTTGCGAGCATGATCAACGCATATTGCGATCGAACAGAGATCTTGCCCCACTCAATTGCCCCCATCTGCTTGGCGCCCTTCATCATGGCCGCGTTCAACGGAAACATGAAAAAGAGGCAGGACAGCGTCGTGGCGACTTGAGGCACTGACAGACCCACCCGGACGTTTGCCGGGATGTAATATCCGTAGATGGCCAGCCAGATGATGTTCACATAGGCGCATCCGAAGAAGACACCCATGAAAATATTGCCGAACTTCGACCAGGATACCGTCGAGACCTTATTGCCTCGCATGTACCAGACGAAGCTCAGAATGGTGGTAGTAATGATCACGTTAATTCCACCGTTCTTGGCCGACATCACCCCGTAGTTTCCCAGCACCGGGTGCTGTTGACCACCCATGGCCTTGAGCTCCGCAGGAGTCATGACTATCGTGTGGGGGGTAATGAAAACCAGGAAGCCGCAACAGAGAACGAATACGAGATACTTAATGTAGCGCTGATATTTCTCAGCACCGCGCATCCGACCAAGCGCCTGCCAGAGATAATAGTTCGTGCTCAAGAAGAGAATGCCGATCATGGTGGCTTGAATAATGAAGAGCCAAGCCAGGAGACCACCCATGAGCGTAATCCCCATCTGCTGGCGATAGGCATACACCTCGCGCATCAGCCAGTAACCCGCGAACGGCAAGGGAATCAAGAACGCCACGCCGAGCGCCATGGCGATGTAGCCCATCCAGTCATAGTGCGCACGATCCTCATCAGTCTTGGAGGCCAAGAACTTGTACGCCGCATAGGCTGCCACGACACCGCCGCCGAACGCCATATTACCCAAAATGCGATGCACGTTGAGCGGATTCCAGAGGGCGGTATGAATAACGTGCCAGATGTTCCCCAGGTACCGGCCCTGCTCGTCGACGCCGGCCGGCGACATCATGAAGCCGATCCAGGAGTTGGCCAGGAACATGAGCAACGTACCGATCACGTTCAAGACCACGGACATGCTCAAGTGAATCCACTTGAGGAACCCGTCCGTCATCTTGTCCCAACCGTAGTAGTAGATGTACAGGGTTCCGCTCTCCGCCACAAACATCAGTGCATAGATATGCATGACCGGGCGGAAGATACTGGATAAGTAGCCGAAGAATGCAGGATAGAGCGTCAGGAAGGTGAAGATCAGGATACCGCCGAGAATCGCAGTCAACGAATAGGCTGTCAGACTGATCTTGATGAAGTCATGGGCGAGTTGGTCATACCGCTTAGACATCGCCTTATCCTTCGTCACGACCCCCATGAACTCAATAACCATGCAGAAAATTGGAACCGCGAGCACGAAACTTCCGTAATAGAGGTGCTGCTGATTCGCAAACCAGAGCAACACGCGGCTCTCGAAGTTATACCGCGGATAATCCCGAGGACCATCGACAGTCTTGGGAGCAGGGGCACCGACAACGATACCCTCCGTCTTATAATAGACATCGCGCCCCTTTTCGACCGTCGCCGCCCCCTCCTTCTTCACCGCATCAGGTGCATCTGCGCCAATAGCCAGTGACGGAAGCGATACGACGATGGGGAGCAGGAGAAGGCCAATCATCGCACAAAGCGCCATGATTGAGAACAGCTTCTTCCCGGCTACACGACCCATGAAACACCTCCTTGATGCATTCTGAAAAAGACTCATCGCAATCCCTTATAAACTCGACTCAGCACAGAATGAACCCCGTGTCTACTTCCGGAATAAATACCAGAAGTCCAGTCCCTGTGAATCCATCAAAAAGTGATCAACCGCCGTAAAATAAGCGATGCAGATGACTAAAGACACCAACGCGTACACGATTGTCTTCCCCATGCGCATTCCCCCCTCAGACCTTGCGGACGTTCAAGAAATTCCAGCGCTGCAACGGCCCCGCTTAGCAGGGGCACTGAATTCCAGCGAACCAATAAAAAAACCCCAAGCCCGCCGCACAGGTGATGTAAAAAATCATCCGACCGATTTTGACCTTTAGCTCGCTGTCCGCTGTTGCCGTAGCCATCGCGTCATCCTTCTCCTGATAAAAATAATAAGTGCCGAATCAGAGCAGCGAATTTCTTGACACTCAGATATCCGTATGTTATTCAAAATTCCTTGCCGCACGCGAAAAGTCAGGGGAAACTCGATGCAAAGAAAATCGAAAGTGTTCGACATTATAGTTTTGGTCGGTATGGTTGTCAATATACTTTTGGCCGTGTTCCTCATTCTCTACTACTTTGATTTCCTGTAGATTTCTCATGGTTTTCCCCCTCAGCTCTTCTCTAACTTCGTACCAGAAACCGCACAGCGAAACCCGATCGTTTCATCGCGAAAGTCCGGAACCATCTTGCTCCGGCTGGTGATGCGAATATCGGCTCCCGTGGTCGCATATCCCCCCCCACGAAGCACCCGAAATACGCCGTGATCTGGGCTCGGCGGGTTCCGTTCTGGGGCCTCCGCGAAGTAGGCTTCTCCATACCAATCGGCCACCCACTCCATCACATTTCCTGCCCCATCCATGACACCGTACGGGCTCTTATCCGTCAAAACCGTACCGACATATGCGGAAACATCATGACCATCCTGCACCCTGGCCCAATTCGCTCCGTTGGGCTGTTCCACATTACCCCAGGGCCAGAGACGGCCATCCGTTCCTCGCATGGCCTTCTCCCACTCCGCCTCAGTTGGAAGCCGCTTCCCTTTCCAATGGCAATAGGCCTCCGCATCCTCCCATGACACATAGACCACAGGCTGATTGATGCCTTGCATCTTGCTCATGTTCTTGGCGTAACGAGCAGGAGGACCCGACTTACGATGCCCCGTCGCATCGACAAATTCCTGGTATTGGAAGTTGGTCACTTCGTACCGATCAATGGCAAACGCATCCAGCGCCAGCGTGCGCTGCGGCTGTTCATCGAATCCGCCATGATCGGTCCCACGGATGAAGGGTCCTGCCGGAATCGAGACCATTTCTTCCCGGACTGGCTCTTCACGAGAAACCTGAGAGGGATCGAGCGGACCTGATGGGGTTGAATCCGTGGAATCAGCAGGAGACTCTTCAAACGGAGTCAGCGTGGTGCCACGGAGGATTCCCATGATAGGAATTGCAGCAAACGCAAGGATGGCTAGAAGAAACAGCACCTTGAATTTGGTTTCGAGCATGTCTATTGTGACGCCGCGGGGCTGTCGCCAACCTCCATATCGCTCGCACAGCGAAACCCGATCGTAATATCCGTCCGCCAATGCTTCGCAGCAAATCGCTTGGATAGCCGAACGTTATGCTCGGTCTCTCGCCACGACCCTCCGCGAACGACTTTCAAATCGCCGGTGTCCGGCCCTTTCGGATCGCGATAGGGCGCTTTCTGATAGTAGTGTTCATCGTATGAATCCGCGACCCATTCCGCGACGTTCCCCGTCATGTCATAGATTCCGTAGGGACTTAGCCCGGTCTCGAACGATCCAGGAGGAGCGAGATACCGATACCCGTCTTCACTCCCATCCACATTGGCATTGGCACGGCCGTTCATGAAGGTGTCGCCCCACGCGTACTTCCGCTTTCCTTCACCACGGCCGGCTTTTTCCCATTCCGCTTCCGTGGGAAGGCGCTTTCCCGCCCATTTGCAATAGGCCCCCGCCTCCTCCCATGTCATGCTCATCGCCGCAAACTCGGGCCTCAGCAGCTTGGATTGATCGTCTTCAAACACTTCGATCTTGGGCAGCGGACGCTTCGTCATTTTGGCGAACCGGGCATATTCTTCTTGCGACACTTCTTTCTTGTCGAGATAGAACGCCTTGAGAAACACTTGACGCTCTGGCGTCTCATCCGGGTCGCCATCTTTGCTGCCCATGATGAACGGGCCATCGGGAACCTGCACCATTTCTCGGCCTTCATCACCTATTTTCGTTTTGTACATAGAGTAATCCAGCGAGGGTGCGCTGCTCGGAGCCGGGCGAGTCTCGGTCTTGATCGACAATGCCAGTGCTTTCATCTGCTTCGACTTGTAGGACTCATAGACCAGCAAGCTAATCATCAGGATGAACGACCCAAAGACAAACACGATCGAGCCGATAAGTACTCCTCTATTTTCCATCGCGTCTCATGCTCCTTCGATTGTGCGTGACATGGAGGGATCAGCCGGCTTAGTTGCAGCTTTCTTTGCCGCGCGCATATCCAGCAACATCGAGATCTGCACACCGAGAAACCCACCCATGGCGGCGCCGGCTCCCGCGCCCACGGATATTCTCTCCGGACCGGCAATAACCCAGGCAAGCGCCCCGCCCAACAGCGTTCCCATCAAAATACTCACCAGGAAACGTCGCCCACCCATAAACCCAATGACTCCACCGAGCACCAGCCCTGTCACACTCGCAAGCGGCATGATGCCGCCGCCCATAATGATCCCGATGAGCGTCCCGACCGTTCCCATCACGGCCACGCCGAACAGGATATCGAACACCTTTAGGGACACAGCTTGTTCCGTGCCAGACTCGATCATGCTAACAACAGTCCATAGTCCATTTTTCTAGCGTCCTGCGCGCGCGACCATCGAACCAAAATCGATTTCTACGCCCGGCCCTGCGATGATCGAAATGCCCCAGGCTTTGGCAGCTGGTTCATGCTGGTGAATTCGTTTGAAATCTTCATAGACGTTCACACGTTCTTCGAACCACTGACCGACATCCTTCGTGCCGCTTTGCACCACGATCTCCGAGCCGCTGAACATGCCCCCTTCGGTCAGCGTGCCCTCGGGCTTGGTGGCACTCCAGACATACTTCGTAAACACAGGAATGAACATCAGGTCGGTATCCAACGAGGCATAGATTGCCGCAATAGGCTCATTTTCGGTCGTGGCTTTTTGCAGGCGCCAACGCCAAGTGAGGACTGGAAAGGCCTTCGGGTCCCAATCAATCTTCTTTTTCTTGATCCTCTGTCCCGCATCCTTCGCTGCCAGAAAATTCACACCGTTCTCTGTCTGGACCTTATACGCATCCCGCCCCTTGGACTCACTTCGTTGACTTTCATTATCCCAATTCGAGGGAAATCCGTCCGCTTCTTTTGCCTGAAAATCCTCCAGGATCAAGGATTGGCTTTGGGCCGAGACCGCACCCTGCATCACGAAGCTCCCACACACCACCAGCCCGACCGCGAGACATCTCCGGATCATCACCCCTCGCCTCATACTACTACCCCTTTCGGTTTTCATGCCTCTTGCGACGACGGTGGCGCCAGTGCCGTTGCGTTTCCCTTGGCCAACTCTTCCCCCATCACAGGCAACTGCTCACGCTGACACATCCAGAATAGGGTGAGCACCGCGCCCCAGAACACCATCATATTAAGCGTCACCATCTTCGCAGCGAACGCGAAGTCCGGTGTAAAGGCCCAGGGAGAGACATCGGCCATCAACTCACTCACATGCCACGCCAACCGTCCGGATGAACGGATGTATCCCATGAGACCCATAACCCACGTGAATGCCGCAGCCAATCCGAACAAACCAGCCATGCCCCTGAGGGAAATCTTTCCCCACTGGACCGGCCCATGAACGACCGCCCCTTTGAGCATGATGCGATTGATGACCACACCGACCACAAGGACCGTCAACGTGGTTGCCGCCTGCGGCGACGACAGCCCGACGCGGAGCTTCGCCGGCAGATAGTACCCGTACACTGAGAGCCAGATAATATTGAGCGCCCCTAGGAAGAACAGCGCGCCGATGAGGATGTTCCCTCTCTTGATCCAGGACACGACCATCGTTCGATTGGCGCGACGGTAATACATGAAACTCATGGTGGTCACAAGAATCATGATGTTGACCGCGCCGTTTTTCGCCGACATCACTCCGTAGTTGCCGACCACGGGATGCGATGCTCCGCCCATCGCCTTTACTTCACCGGCCGACATCCAGACGGTGTGTGGTGTCAACCAAACAAACAGGGCCACCACGAACACCGAAAGCAGCACTTGGTAATAGGGCTGATACCGTTCCCCTCCACGAAGGCGCGCCATACTCTGCCAGAGATAAAAGTTTACTCCGAGGAAGAGGACGCCGATCAAGATGGCCTGCACGACGAAAAGCCAGGTGAGTAATCCACCCATCATCGTCACACCCATACTCTGGCTGAATCCGTAGACCGATCGCATCAACCAGTAGCCGGCAAAGGGCATCGGTAACAACGCGCAGACCGTGACAAATAAAAAGATATGCCCAACCCAGTCGAAATAAGCGCTCTCTTTTTCGGTCTTGCTGGTGAAAAATCGATAGCACGCATATGCCATCACCACCGCGCCACCGGACATAATGTTTGCCAGGAAGCGATGGACATTCAATGGATTCCACAGAGCCGAATGGAGCAAATGCCATCCGTTCCCCAAAAACCGCCCTTGCGCATCGACACCGGCCGGAGCCATCATGAAGGCCGACCAGGCGTTTGCCAAGAGCAGTAGTGCCGTCCCAAACAGGTTAGACAACAGGCCGATCGATGCGTGAACCCACTTCGAAGTCTGCTCAGCCAGCCGGTTCCAACTATAGTAATAGATGACGAGCAGCAGCGATTCTCCGAGAAACACGATCGCATAGACCGGCATAAAGGTCTTGAACGTCCCGCCCATGTACCTCATGAAGCTGGGATAGAAATAGAGAAATATCCCCAGCATGAGGCTCCCGACCACCGCCGTCACCGACAGAGCTAGGAGGGCGACTTTTGCCAAATCACGCGCGAGGCCATCATAGCGAAGTGCGAGCGTGGGCTTTCTGCTGCTGAGCCCCAAAAACTCCAGCAACACACAAAAAATCGGCAACGCAAGAACAAGCCCTCCGAAATAGGTGTGTAGCTGCGTGACAAACCACACGAGCAATCGACTGTCTAACGACCCGATGTGCGGGTAGACGGTCTCCTGAGGAGAAGGAGCCGGCGGCCCCTGGGGAGTTCCTGGTGTCTTGAAATATAGATCGGTGGCGTCCTCGGCAAAGGATTGGCTCTGAAGACCCCAGCCAATCCCCAAGGCCGCGAAAACAACCAATAGCAGGACAGAATACCCGACCACCCTGGACGCTTTTTTCGTCATCACCATACTTCTTAGTGGGCTACAGAAAAACTATGTTGGCGCACAAGAACATCGATAATTTGCACGTCTGGGACAAACCCTGTCTGTCTGGTCCATCTGATTGGTCTCATACAAGCAAACAAACCAGACAGACCGAGCAGACCAGATGAACAAGACAGGCTGGCGGACTTTTTGAGCATCCTGTTAGACCTTCGAGCCAGAACCAGCCTGCATTGAAACGCCTGCACCCGTCGACTTACCGAGAATTCCCATGACGAAGGGACATCGGAGCAAGGCACTCGACATCGTGTGTCCCTGTTGTTCTTCTACATGCCGCCGAAACCCGAGATAGTAACAATACAGCGCCATCATGCCTGTCACGAATCCGCCACCGGCCATGGCATAGGAAATGGGAATTCCAGGCTCTCTCAAGAGGAAAATCACACATCCCGCCGCCACCAGATAATACGTCGCGGCAATGGCGAATCCAGGCCACCACCAATATTTGAGCAATTCGCTCGCCTTCGTCTGCAGCAGCCCTTGGATCCATGACGCTTGTGGGCGAAGCCCACCTAAGTAGGCACAGAGAGCAACCCCGCCCCCCAGCACCGACACAGCGGACAGCTGAACCAGGGCCGCGCCCTGATTCGCCTCGACGAGATGCCCCAGCGACGCGCCCAGTGCACCGACGACCACACCAACTGCGACCCAGGGGGCAAGTTCCATCGCATGATGGCCCACCATCGTGCGAAGGGCCGCCCCATCGGGAAACGTCGGAAATGGACGGCCCATGAGGGACACTTTCCGCACGTGACCAATCTCGAAGGCATCGCGCGCGACAGACGTGCAGGAAATAATGATGGCCATCATGGCCGGCCCATCCGGATGTTTGAGATAGTCATACCCGACGAGCCAGAGCAGCGCCAAGGCCAGCAGAGACAACTGGACCCCATACACAAACCCGATCCAGCCGCCGAGCCATATCAGCAAACGGCTTCCATCCTCTTGGAGGATCCTCCCCCACGCGGTGGCGCGACCGACACGATAGGCTAACAGCGCCGTCAGCAACGCGACAAGACCGCTGACCATCAGTAACACGATCGGTTCCGACAACGGCAACAGAAGCTTGGACACCCGATAGACAGCAAACGCCACCAACCCAGGCACAAACATGACTATCCGCTTCTGCTTGCGCATAGCGTCTTCTGTGACGGCCAGACTGAGGCTGGGCAACACTCGTAACGCCATTCGATGCAACATGATCCGCTCGTTAAACGTGAAACGTGAGGAGTGAAACGTGAAATGTGAAATGTGAAACGAAACAGTCTCTTTTCGTTTTACGTTTCACGTTTCACCTTTTACGTCTTCTGAGCGCCCATCCCGAAATAGCGCGCCTTCACTTCTTCCATCAGCGCGACGGTGATGCGCGTCTCGCCGCGATCGGCCGCAGTCCGCTCCAATTCTATGCGTGCCATGGCACGCACCGGCGCCGGCACCTTGTCCAATCGACGCACCGCTTCAGGTTCCCACTCGATGCGTTCGCCGGTTCTTGGACGGAGCAACGTGTCGTAGGCGATGACCCGTTCTCCTCTCACCCGCACGTCTTGCTCCACCTCACCGCGCACGAGCGGGGCAAGGTACGGAGGCATGCGATCAAGCCGATGGATCGCATCATCGGTCCACATCACCCGATCGACTAACCCACTGAGTTGATCGGCAGGGACATCGACCCCTACTTTTAGGCCACAGCCGCGACATTCCGTCCGAATGAACCACTGGGGCGTTCCATCGTCGTACGAACGTTCTTCTATCCCCTCGGTATGCATCCAGCGACCACAGCCACAGGTCAGCATGCTGAAACACCGTGAGGCGTGAAACGTGAAACGTGAAACGTCTCGGAGCGCGTGATTGTCCGCCATCTCCGCATAGCGTACCGATCACTCATCACAGATCACCCATCACTTATCCGATCTTCCCTGGATACAAGAGATACAGCATCGTGTACGTGGTGGTTCCGGTCACAAACAGAATGCAGTAGATGGCCATCGTAAAGCGTCCCAGTGCTCGGTGACGGTGCCCGCCGTCCGGCCAAATACGCTGGATCGTCATTTCCACGGCGAACACAATTGCAATAAGGGCGAGAAATCCGGCCCACACAATGAGCCGCCCCATCCGAAAACGATCTGCCGCCACCAGATACAGCAAGTACACCGCCACCGGCACGCAGAGGCCACCGAAGATCATACCGATCTTCCCCCAGGTCGTCTGAAGGACGCGCTCGCTCAGGATCCGTCGCCCTTGCTCGATCAATTGGGCACGGAACCCCAGCACAATCATGTAGACCGCCATGACCAACCCAATGACCACAAGAATGATATGAATAATGAGGATAGGGATGAACACATTACGGTAGAGTGCTTCAGATCCACCGAACCCCTCTTTCCCTTCAAAAGCCAACACGCCCAATTGACGAAATAAATAGTAGCTCATGAAGAACGCCAACATGGCGATCATTCCGCTAAGCATCATCCAATGATGGGTATCCGCCCGACGTCTCCGCGCCTGAATCCAGCCGATCACGAAGAGCCCCGTAAAGACCGTCGCCATGAGCTGACTCATGTCCGCCCCGACCGTGGCGTGGGTTCCAAAAAAACCCGGCTCTTTCAGCCATTCAAGCATGAGTTTCCTCGCCGATCGTGAAGCGTGAGCGAGTCAGGCGAGACGCCGCAGATGAAACTTCCGACCAGTCCCACTTTTCTCGCAAGTCTCGCGATTCTCGCGCGAATAACAAGAGACGCTTCACACTTCACGAGCTTTCACGCCCTGCACGACCGCTGACGGTTCCAACTCTGTCACGGCTGGAAAGCTGGCTTCCCTCATCCATTGGATCGCATCTGCCGTCTTATAGCAGCCGCCTCGTTCCGTGTTCACCAGAATGTGGACCGCAAACGCGGTGGTCCAGGCCGGACCGGTTCCTGCCTCATTTAAGAATCGATCCTTGATGACCAACCGGCCGCCGGGCGCCAAATGAGCCCAGACCCTCTTCACCAATGCCGCATTCGTCGAAAAATCTTGATAGTGCAGGATGTCAGACATCAGGGCGACATCGTAGGGTCCGCCGAGGCCATCCTTGTTAAAATTGCCAGGGAATAACGCAATCCTCGATTCCAAACCAGCCTCTTTCACCGTTCGCTCCGTCAGTCGGAGCGTCGCAGGCAAATCGAACACCGTGGCAGTCAGCTCTGGATAGGCCTGGCAGAACGCAATCGCGTTCGTCCCGGCTCCGCCTCCCAAATCCAGGAGCCGAACCGGCCCATTCAGCTGCAGCCGCTTGGCAAAGTCTGGCCCGCTCTGCTGTCCGATCCGATGGAGTACCGCCAACACGTTGCTGCCTAAATCAGGATCGGTCTCAAAGACGTGCCGGTCGACCGACCGCTGTCCCGTGCGAATCGTCTGCTCCAGTTTGCCCCAGTTGTCCCATTCTGCATCGTGAAGCAGAAGGAGATGCCCGACATATTGGACAGAGTTGCGAACCAGATGGGTGGCCGCGGCCGTCGAATTCCCATAGGAATCCCCATCCTTCTCCAATAGTCGCATCGCGACAAGGGCATTCAACAGTAGTCCCAGCGTCTGCTCATGGACGCCGAGACGACCGGCCACGTCGTGGAGGGTTTTTCGCCTCCCATCCAAGGCAGAAAACACATCCAGCCTGACGGCCGTGAGTAGGATCTTGGTCTCCCAGTAGTACCCCAGCTGGAAGACTTCTGCGAGCGAGAGTTCTCGTGACACACCACGCCCCTCAAGAAAATAGCTTTGAAACTCACCATCTTACCTAGATCGGAAACTGAAAGGCAAGATAGCTGACTCGGCGCGGCAGGCGGCACCAAACACAAAGGGCAGCGGATTGCTCCGCTGCCCTTCGATTGCGAGTTACCTCGCCAATATGAACCGTTGGCTTACTTGATTTCGGCCTTGAGAGTGGCAGTCGCGCCGTCAGCCACTTCAACCTCAAACTCCACTTTCTTACCCTTGGCGGCAAACGGATGCCAGGCCACAACTTTGTGCTTGCCAGGAGGAACATCCTTGATCTCGAAGGAGCCATCTTCCTTCACGACCGCGAAGTGCGGACTCGACACCGGGAGAAAGAAGCCCTGCATGAACTCATGCTGGTCGCACTGCAAGCGATAAAAACCATCCTTCTCTGCACCGCCACGGAACATCACCTGCTTATCGAGCTTGTCACCCTTCTTCGCCAAACCGATGTTGAAACCGGTGGCCGAGCTGGTGCCCTTCACAGTGAAGCTGTGGGGGTTGTGCAACACGCCTAGCACCGACTTTGGGTCATCGGCATCGGCATCATGATTTTCGACGTGGAAGTTCTTGGTGTTGACCACGATACCGCTGAAGGGGAGGAACTCGCAGAATTCTGCAACCACCTCAGTGCCCTGATACCCATCAACGAACGCCTTATCTTCGACATCGATCACCGCGACCACCGCGTTCTTGAGGCCGCCATCCTTGCCGACTTCAATCTGCTTCAGGAATCGTTTGTCCCCATCCATCAATTCCTTGTGTGGGTTCTTGGGACAGAACTTAGGATTGGGGAACTTCGAGAATAAAAATTCCTTCTGCTCGGCCTTGCCCGCATAGGTCACCTTGCCGGCAATCGTTCCGCCTGCATACGAGGTGAGAGGCGCCGCGACAAACGCGACGGCTGCCACGCCCAATACCGCTGATAACACACCCTGTCTCATGTGACTACCTCCTTATGACTCCTTGTGGTGAACAAATAACTAACCGCTCAGTGTATTGTATGCTCTCGTTCCCTTATCTCCTACCACCAGCCATGAGGGGAAACGGGAACGTATTCCTCCCTGGTGACTCGATCGCAATTGAGATTCGCGTTGGCGAGGCTAGTCTCAGAAAGATTCTATATACAAAAGTCTACCCTACCCTGTCAATCTGAAAAAAGGGGGTATCAATGCAGAGCTAACAGGCTGCGGGAAAACTATATCGGCACGCGAGAACTTTGCTTGGCCCGCATGTCCGGGACAATCCTGGGCTGTCTGGTTATCTGGTCTCTCTGGTTCATCTCGTTGATCTGGTCTATCTGGTTGGTCTGGTTCAACCAAATAATCGAGACAGACCAGATAGACGAGACAGACCGAACAGACCACATGAGCAAGACAGGCTGCCGGACTTTTTCAGCATCCTGCAGAGGCCTATTTCTTCTGTTGAAGAAGGTGCAGCAGCGCCCCTGCCGCAGTGGCCCTCACAGCATCATTCGTGTCGTGAAGGGCTTCCTTCATGAGGGGAGCAAGTTCACGATCCCCCACATGACCGAGGGATCGAAGCGCCACAATCTTCGGACCGGGAAGCGGGTCAGCCGTCAGGCTGGTCAAAAGAGAGATTGCTCCTGGTGCGTTGGCCTTGGTCGCCTTCCCAAGGGCATAGGCCGCAGAAGCACGTATAGCCGTATCGTTCTGTTGGGCCAGCGATTGCGCGGTGGCGGCCACCGTCGAGTAGGGCCGGCCAAGCTGGAGTAACGCGGCAATCGCTGAGGCACGAACGGTAAAGTTGCCGTCACTGAGCGCCTGCGTGAGTGCCGGCACCGACTCCGGTCCTCCCAGCTCTGCGAGCCCCCCTGCCGCGGATTCGCGAACGGCAGGCACAGGATCTTTCAGTAACTGCTCAATTTGTTCCCGCGCCTCATTTCGTCCGAGATGCCCCAGCCCCCTGGCCGCAGCCCCACGAACAGAGGGCTGCTTGAAGCTCAACGACTCCGTCATGATGGGAGCGCCACGCTGGTCTTTCAATTCGGCTATCGTGCGAATTGCGTCGGCTCGATCCTCAGGATTCAGCGACTCTGCGGCCTGCTGCAATTGGGTCCAAACCTCCTTCTTACCGAGCCTGATCAAGGCGCCATACGCCGCGATACGAACCGTAGAGAGCTCGTCCTTCGTAGCCGATTCGACTAACGAAAGGACTCCGGGATCTCCCGTTCGGCCGAGCGCTTTTACCACGCGCGCCTTCACCAACCCTGCTTGATCCTCGATCGCCGCGCGCAATTTCGTTGATTTCCGCCCCGCCTCAGATCGACCGAGCCCCTCGACTGCGAGAACCCGGACCGGTCCGGACCCGTCGCTCAAACCATCTTCGAAATAAGGAACGACCTCGTCCGAATCCACCTCTTTGAGCGCCGTATAGGCCGCCCCGCGCATTTGTTCACGCATGTCCTTCACCATGACGAGGATGAACCCCAGCGCCACCTCTCGGAGGAGGGGCACCTCATCTTGCGTGAGCGCGAGTTCCAGTTTGTCGTACTCGCCGAGTGCGTCCTTGGGGTTGCCAAGCTTGAGAAAGGAGCGGATTTTAAGCCTGCGAACGTCTGGAGCGGCACTCTGCTCCTGCTCCAGCTTGGCCAACTTCTCAAGCACCTGTGCGTACTGTTGCTTGTCGAACGCCTCTTGCGCATCTTTGGGGACAGATGAGGTCCCGGCAGCCAACAGCAACTGATCCGCTCCACTCAACAGATAGAACCAAGCCACCGCAACTGCGGCCAACAGATTCCAACGACACAAACGCCTGCGCATCATCAGTTCACTCATCGTCTCCCTACCCCCGTCCTTGGCACAGTCGACGTCATACGCTTTTTGTATCCTGGTGGCTCTTCAAAATAGTAGGTCGGCTGAGGCGACAGTCTGAACCATTCATACTCAAACGACCACTCCCGATCCCGGCTGACGAGCTTCAACACCACTCCTGTATCCAGATCCACCCATTCGTAGAACCGCTCGACTCGACCATGATGGTCTGTCTGAACTTCGAAGAGTTGGGTTGGACGACCAGCCGCCGTCGCGTCGCCAACCAGGGCTCGGTCACGCTCCCCCGGTAATGCGGGGCGAATCGGGAGCAGATCATCGGGGTCCAGCCCCGTCACCAAGAGTTCCTTCTGTTGCGCCAGCAGATACCAGGTCTCCGATTTATCCAACCGGATGATTTCGATCGCCGCATACCCGAGCTCGGTTCGAATGGCATACTTGTACTCCAGCCGTAAACGGTCTCCCTTCGCAAATACTTGGGCTTGATAACGCCGCCCCTTGACGGTCTTGACCAGCGAACCGGAAAACTCCGCCGAGGGAATGGCAGCGTCATCAGCCGCCGCATAACAAGGCATCCCCTCCTGCCCCAGCCACAGGACAAGCCCGAGGCAAAGCCCCAACGTACAGGCCTTCTCACCAGTGATAAAGGACATGGAGGTTCAGCAGGCTGCAGAAAAACCATTTCGGCATAGCAGAACTTCGATACCTGTATGTCTGGGGCAAGAGCAGAACACTTACCCAGGATGCGCAAAAAGGCCAGACTTCTCACCCGCCCAACCCCGGCGGTTATTTCACCCGCCCGCCCTGAGTCTGCCAAGACAGCCTCTTCGCCCAGGGACGCGCCTTGTCCCAAGCAAGACCGCAGCGAACTCAGTAGTGTCCGGTTGAGACAGAAATGGTTGTTTATTAGTCACAACCCATTGATTCGTAAGGAGGTCGTTTTTTGTCTCGCGTTGAAATCGTGACCACCATTAAAACCGCGAAAAGGCGCTCTGCCAATGGCACTCAGCGAAGTACACCCGTTTTCAACCGGACACTACTGCAGCGAACTATAACTTTATAAGGGGTGGCTGGGATGATCCCAACTGCGCGCGTCCAACGAGGGCTTTCTCAAGCCGCGCGTTGCGCGAGCACGGGGATCGTCCCAGCTACCCCACCTCCTTTTTCAGCATCCTGTTAGTGCTGATGCTCTACGAGTGGCTGGATGTCGACTGCGTACCCCAGCGTGTCTGGGCCGAAGCGGGGATTGTCCATTACCTTGAAGGCGGATCGGTTCCCCTTCGGAGCGAGGAGGGAGAGATGTGCGACCAGCTTACCGTCCGGCTGGATCATGACCATCTTGGTAATGCCAGGGCCGGTCTGAGGATGCCACACCACCAACTGATAGGTGCCGGGCGGAATATTCTCGATGGTGAACGCCCCGTTCCCATCGGTCAGCGCGTAGTAGGGATTGTTGACGGCCATCGCCCAACTTTCCATGTAGGCGTGGAAGCCGCATTGCATATAGAACGTCCGCCGCCCTTTGTTCAAATAGAGCGGGCCGACCAACGACTTGCCCGGTGCATGGTTGTGCATCGCATGGATGTCGCCCCGGTGGTGCTGATGATTCATGACCAAGGGCGTATTGAACAACACGCGGTTGCCGGCTTCGATCGAGGTCTCGTAGCCTTGGATATCGTGCATGACCGGATCCATGTTGATGACTTCCACCGCATGGCCGTTCCGAACGATGGTCATGAAGGGGGCAAACTGGCAATCCCGTGCTTCGATCAGAGGGACGGACAGCTCGAATGATTTGCCCGCGTCAACGCCTTCCAACAAGACGAGGGCATCCTTCAACCCACCATGTTGATTCACCACGAAATCACGAAGGAGTCGCCAACCTCGTCCATTGGAAATACGCCCACAATAGGCTGGATCGGGAAACGTGATGAGGTTGAAGCCTTTGGGCTCAGGCACCACGCCATCGAGACTGATCGTACCTTCAACCGTCCCGCCATGCTGAACAACAATCACGTCGTAGGCGAACGACGGCCACGCACCAACCGTCACGGCCGCGAACATTCCTGCCGCCACCATGAAGTGTCCGATCCACCTTCTCATCGTTTTACCTTTCACGTTCGACGCCTCACGGCTTCTGCAATTCCAGGGTCGGCTTGATATCGATGAGTTTACCCAGTGAGCCCATTCCATAGTGCGGGTTCTCCTCGATCTCATGGGCGGAACGCCGTCCCTTGGGGGACTCGAAGACAAAATCGGCTTTGACCATCTGCTTGGCTTGAACCGTCACTTTCTGTTCCGTCATCGTACCCACGCCAGGATGCCACGCTACCAAGGTGTAGTCCCCGGGAGGCACGTCACGAAGCGAGAAGGTCCCATCGGCCTGCGTGATGGCAAAATATGGATTATCGACGGCCAACCCCCAGCTTTCCATATAGGCATGGAATCCGCATTGCATGACAAAAATCCGGCGGTCTTTCGTCATACGAATGACTTCCTTCATCGGCTGACCCGCCAGATGTTCGTGGCTGTCGGCCCCGACATTGTGCTTATGATGCGGGTTCATGGGCAACGGTGTGTTAAACAACACCCGGGGACCGAGATGAGAGGTTTCATAAGCCTGAATATCATGAAACACGGGATCCATGTTCACGACATTCACCTCCGATCGATCTCTGACCACGCTGACAAACGGAAGAAACCGGCAGTCCTTCGCTTCAATCGTTGGCGGCTCGAACGTAAACGGCTTTCCTTTGGTCGCATCCGTCAGCAGCACCACGGCATCTTGTAACCCGCCATCCTGCGCGAGGGTAAACTCGTGCAGGATGCGCCAGCCCGTCCCCGTTGAAATCCTCCCGCAATAGACGGGATCGGGAAACGTGATCAGGTTGAACCCTTTGGGGATCGGCTTCCCTTCCGTGATCGTTACCTTGCCGGTGATCGTGCCGCCGTCCGTGACCTGAATTTCTTCATACGCCCAGGCGACAGAAAGGCCCAGCATCAGCCATCCGCACAATACGAGCAACAGCGCCCTCATGAGTCCTCCACGATTCCTTAGTGTGATCGAACTGGGCACTCGACCATCGTACCAAAAGGATGCACCAAAGAAAAAGGGGGAAGCCGTTGGCCTCCCCCTTCTCCTGATTCATCTACCTCCTACCAACAGCAGGAGTTGCGGTCTTACTTCGCTGCGACCGGAATGACCTGCACCGGTTGTTCAACCGACGCACTCTTCATCCCAGCACCCGCTCCGTGCAACGGCAGCAGGCGAGTATCGCCGGACGGCAACACACGCACATAGCCCCACTCCCCGGACTGGGAGTACGGCAACCGCTGGTTGCTATACACATAGTCGCCCGGCAGACGGTATGGACCGCCGGCCGATGGCAAGAACGCATCGAGGGTCTCCGACCCGGCGAACTCGACCACGCTGATCAGATCTGCGCCGCGCATGAAAGGCTCAATTGGCCACTCATGCTTCTCGACGCTGAACATCCCGTTCTGCTCGTTGCTCGCCCCGATCACATGGATACGGACCGGATCACCCGCATGCGCTTCAATGAGCGGAGTGGCTGGATCTTCAGGCTTATCCGCTTTGCAAGGCTGGAACATCTTGCCCAGCGAGCAACCCTGCTCCTCACGATACTTGTATGGTTCCGACCGATAGTTGACACCGGTCAGACCCGCCACATTCTGCACATACGGCATAAAACTCGTGCCGATGATGTTGTCTTCGTCCTGGAAGAACAACGCCACGTCACGATAGTTCGGTCGCAGTTCGTTCCCCGGCACCGACCGATCGATGATCACGTCGGCCGCCCAGGCGTTCTTGTTCGTTAAATCAGCCCCGGTCTTCGAATCCCGATATTTGGATCCCTTCGGACCCACCACAACCGCTCCGAATAACCCGTTGCGCGGATTCGTCATCACGTTGCCCCAATCCCACACCAGCGACGTGGTTTCACCATTGAACGGATCCGCGTAGTAGGTATAGGTCCGCTCGGCACCAGGAGCGATCGTCTGATCGCCTGGGTTGTTACCGACGTTGGCGCCCATCGAATCCTTTGGATCGAAGGCCAAACCAATTGCGGAGAAGGAGGCCTTGCTCTCCTTCATCTTGTTCTTCAGGTTGACCTTGACGCAATCGCCGACATTCACACGAAGCGTGAGCGGCATGGGGTGCGCACCACTTGCCACCTTCGCGGTATCTTCCTCCAAGGCGTAGATCTTGGCCTCGGGGTTGCTGATTTGGATCTTCCGCTCAAAGTCCACCTCGATGGACTCAGGCGCCTTCGCGTTGAACTTCATCGACGGATAATCCAAGGCCACGACATTGAAGCTCTTCACCGGAGCGTCAGCCGGACAGACCGGCAACGCCTTGGGAATCTCGCCCTTGACGGAGAACCCGGCCGGCAACTTCTTCAGATCGGCCTGCTCTTTGTCATAGACGCGGATGATGCCCCAAGCCCCTTCAGAGAACTTCGAGGACCGTCCGTTGAAGTGGATGTAGTCACCCGCTTGCAACCGCGGTCCACCGGCCTGCGGCACCACGAGGTCGTAGCGCTCCGCAATCCCGATGTGCATCGAATTCTTCCGATTCGCATCGCCGGCATACCGTTCACTCAGGAAGGTATGGCCGGAGAGGGTCCAGGTCATCGTCTCGTTCATGAGGGTGTGGAGGAGACGGAACACCATCGTGTCTCCCACATAGGCCCTCAGGAGCGGCGTGTACGGATCGCCATGGATCTGGCTGTTGAACGCCTGCGACACATCAGGATTGGTGGCCAACCGCTGGGCGATCGGACCGGCCCTGAAGTTCAGGCCGCTCCCCGTGGTATGGGTCCCACCGTTCAAGAACGGCATCGGCGTCATATAAAGCTTATCCGGCATCATGAACGACACGGTCTTACCCGCTTCAAGTGCCACTTCAATCGGCTGCCCTGGCGGATTGCCCGCGGTCACAATGTTGACGGTGTGCGGCACGGTATCGTGCACTTGCACCATCAACTCACGGAAGCTGTTGTTCACCCCATAACCGACCGGCTCGACCGTGCGAATGTCCGCAATCGGACCGCTCCGTATTGCCTTCCCCGTCTTCGCATCATGATAGGTCGATCCAACCGGTTCAGCGATGAACGTCCCGAATCCGCCATGCGGCCACGTGGTCGCACCGAAGGCGTGGTCGTGCCAGAACACGGTTCCCACATCCGCATCGACCCAGAACCGCTGCCGAACGAACTCCACCGTCACGATGTCGTTCGCTGGGTGATCGCTCTTGAGACCCTTCGTCAAGACGATCGTACTGCCCTTGATATCCTTGATCCGAGCGATTTCATTGCCCTTGACGTTATCGGCGCCGACCAAGATCAGCGTACCGACATGGTATTGACCTGCATTCTTCACCATGAGCGAGGCTGCACCCACTTTCGCCGGCGCGGTCAGCACCGTATTCATTGGAGCCGGCAGCCCCTTCTTGCTTTCCTTCTTCAACATCGTGAACGGGCGGACCGACTGTTCGTAAGAGAAGCCGGTGATCACGCCGTCAGACGCCTGGTTATCGAACTGGAGAAAATGCCAGTGGGTATTGATCTTCGACGACTGGAAGTTCGTGTAGTCGTCGTCGTCCCACTCGCTGGTCAGCGTCCAATCTAGGCAATCATAGATGTTGCCGCGCACGACCAACGGATACTTCAGATCGTCGTTGGCCCGGATCGCCGCCTCTTCTTCATGGAGCACATAGATCAATCCGTTCGGATCGACCACCGCCGGCTCCTTGCCCTGCGCCTTGGCGATCTTGATCGGCAATTTAATGAAATGCACGTTGAAGCTCTTGCGCCCTGCATTCTCGGGACAGAGGCTCCAGACGCCATTCTCTCCCGGCTTGGAATTCTCCAGGCTTTCTTCACCATTGTCGTCCCGGCGGATCATCTCCAGCCAGGGTGCGCCCACGTGGTTCGGGGAGAACATGGCCCGCTTGCCAAAGTGCGGCGTCAGGTGAGGCCAGGCCACCTTGCCGGTCAACGGCTCAAACATGATCGGATGCCGCTGACCAGGATGGGTGGACTTGTACTTGGGATTGTCCGTCGTACTTTCCTTCTCGCTCATCGCACGATTGCCCTCCCAAGCCCAGTCCAACACCGTCGCATCGTAGGACACAAGCTGACCCTTCTCATCATCTTTGTGGCCAGGCTTGCCCATCGTAGGCATCTGCATCGCCACCCAATCCTTGACCGTGATGGTGGCAGGGTTGGTGGTCCAATTGCTCTTGCCTTTGTCGGTAATCGTGAATTGCTTGCCAAACCAGTCGACGGTCTGACCGATCAACTTGTCTGACGAAATCGGAGTCTTGATCCGGCCCTGGCGATCCGGCAACTCACGCAGATCCGGCATCACGTCGTTCCGCAAGTCTCCCTGCTGAATCGTGTTGTATACGCGCCAGTAGCCCCACATACCCGCCACATAATGGTGCGCGACGTGGCAGTGGAAGAGGAAATCACCAGCCAACTGCTGACAGAGACCGGAGCCGCACTCCGTCTCCAGGTCGAGTGCTTCGGAAGGACCGATGACTTCGACGTCGACCCGGTCTGTCTTCGCACGAATCACGGGATACTTGACCGGGCCGTTCCCCGCGGTCGCCCAGAGGTTCATATCGTCGATCGCCCGCGGGCTGCGCGGCCACCGAATGGTCCCGCCATGCGGATGGTGCGAGTGGAAGACTTCCGATCCACCGTGCACCAAGCGGAACTTGGCCGGATCGCCCATATAGGAACGGGGAATCGTCGGGGAGGGATCGCCGAATGTATAGGAGCTATAGCCCATCGACTCGTCTTCGAACCCGAAATACTCGTGCTGCACGTGCATGTTGTTGATGCCGAACGGCTCGCTGCGATAGTTGATTGCACGGCCACCCGGACGATAGGCGTCGGTCAACGGATCGCGCTGCGGGAGAAAGTCTCCCTTCTTGTTCAACGGGCGGAACGCTTCGTCGCCGACTTCGTGATAGATCAGCACAAACTCGCGGAAGTCCGGACCGGTACCGTTCTTAATGATCGTCTGCCACCCGCTGGATGCCGGCGTGGGATCGCCGGTACCGAGCGGCTCAAGGTAGCTCGATCCGCGGGGCTCGACGACGAACGCGCCGAACAATCCCATCACTGTCAGCTCACGGTCTTGGCTATAGGTATGGAATTGGCGGACACCTTCCTGGGTGTTCGGATGGATGTACCACTCGAACTCGCCGGTTTTCTTTTCTTCGACGACAGAATCAGAGTTGGTCGTCGTCGCCGGGGCTCCGGTGGCGCTCACCACCATGCTTGATCCATGGATATGCAGACTGACCGGTCCGCCTCCCTCTTCCAGCTTGTTCGAGAGCTTGAGCTTGACGCAGTCACCCTGGTTGGCACGGAAGACGAGGGGTTGGATCCACTGGGCCTGCACGCCAGGAATCACGGCGCCTGGATCGAACCCTTCCTTGTCGCGGGCTTCCTTGTTTTTGGTTTCTTCTGCGCGCACCTTATCCAGATTTTCATCCAGCACGTACATGTAGCCTGGATAGAAGTCGAGCCACTGGTTGAGTGTGATCTCGACATTGATCGTGGACACGTTGTACTGCTTCACCGGGGCCGTGGCCGGACACTTCCCGCCGCCTGTCAGCGCCACCGGTTCCACGCGAGGATCGGACACAAGGAGCATGTCCTGCCCGCCTGCTCCATACTGGTGCATCATGGAGGAGGTGTTGTACATCCCGGTGTTGACACCCTGCACCTGAGGATCCTGGGCCATATGCTCCATGATCCGCTGATGCTGCAGTTCAACCATCGCAGAACGCTCGGCCTTGCCGCCCATCGCATCTTCGACGATCGTCTGACCTTTGAGTTTCTCTGCCCAACCAGGCAACTGATGGCTCATCGCGACGTGCGGCGACGACCTCTGCTCAGCCTGTGAGGGATTCTCAGCGGATGCGAGCGGGACCCCGAGCAGGGCCACAGCTGCTATCGCGCCAAGCATGCGGGTAGGCACACTGACCCGTAGTTTGTGGAAAAACATGGATCGGCCTCCTTGAAATGGTAAGTGAAACATCCAACAACCCAAGCGAAACTTAATAGGTCAAAAAAAGATTTGCGCTCACACCCACCCCCCACGACACGAAGGGGTGGGTCATCTTCAATACGCAGTGGAAGTATGCTGAACTTCTATACATAGGCTGTCAATCCCCCATGACCCCTTGCGGCTGCTGATACGACTTGCATGTCCTCTCATGCAGAGATCCACGCTGCATAGACGAGTACGGCTTTCGCCCCCTGACGTCTAGCCCGCATGATTCATGACGGTTCGTCGAGAAATCGCTGAGCCCCGTGGCGAGACCTGCGCGCAGAGCCATGAGGCCCCAATGCGTACTCGTGCAGTATGGTGGGGAGCCGAGGGGCGAACCCGCTGGCCGATGGTTCGTCGTAGCAGGGGATCGGCGAATGCAGCAGAAGCGCTCATGAACAATGCTGGCGAGTTTATGGGATGACTATGCAATTTCAAAAAATCGATCCTCGCGTCACCATTACGACGCCGCTCGGCGAGATCAAGATTCGGTTCTACCCGGACGACGCAACGCGTCACGTCGAGAACTTCCTCAAGCTCGCCAAGATGGGGTTCTATGATGGAACCACCTTCATCGCGTCGTTCCCGGATTCATCATTCAGGGCGGCGATCCGCCGAGCAAGAATTCAGACCGTTCCCTGCACGGTTCGGGCAGTCCGGGCTACTGGCTCAATCCAGAAACCAGCGATCGGCCGCATAAACGGGGCGCCATTGCGATGGCCAAGGTGCCACGGGAGAGCAACAGCACGCGGGACCCCAACGATAACGGCTCACAGTTCTATATCTGTGTCGCGGACTGCAGCGGGCTGGACCGAACCTATACCGTCTTTGGCGAGGTCTTTCGGGGCATGGAGGTGGTGGACAAGATCGTCGCCGCCGCGCGCGACGACTGCGACAATCCTCTGAAGCCGATTGAAATGAAGATGACAGTAAAAGAATAGAGAGGGGATGGGAACTGTTTGATCTCCTGTGCTCGCGTAACGCGCGGCCTCAGAAGGCCCTCGTTGGACGCGCGCACTAGAGGATCAACCAGGCTACCCTTGAAAAGGAGGTAAAGGATTGGGAAGAGGCGTGCAGTGACGGATGGTCTAGCTTTTCTTTGCCTTGGTCAACCCAAGCAATTTCATCGACTCCTGCGCAGCAGAGCGAGCTTTGGTAGCGGGATTGAGAAGCTGTCCCGGATCGGCGTGGATGCCGATTTCCGACACACGGCTGCACTGCCGGATCACTTCATTGAGGGAAGCCATGGCATCGCCCCGATGGGGATCTGCCATTGAGAGCTGCTTGATGATGGTCTCGGCGTAACGCGTTGCCTCTCCGCAATGATGGACGATGGCCTTCGCATCCCCCATTCCACCATGCGCCACCATGTCTTCGACGTTCTTCATCAGACCGTCGCCCTGCTCTTGCAGACTAGTACTGGATGGCTCTGATGCGGGTGCCGTGCTCTCATCCGAGACAAAGGGAAGCCACAGGGTGCCTAGGCCTACCAGCATGGCTATCAGCATATTTCGGCCCCTGATCGTCAGAAGTAGCCTCACATCCCCCTTTTAATATCGGCCCTTCGGTTCTACCCGGGAAGATGTCAGTCCCTGGTAGAGACGGTGAAACTCCTCCGTCGTGAGATTTTCATTCTGGAGTCTGGCGAGAGCGGCCTGATCAATGGGATATTCGACCGTGTCGTCGTAGTTCGACGATGCGATCGTCACAAATCGTGGAGGAAAGAGTCGCTCCGGCAGCAAGATACCTACGCCCAGATTGTATTTCAGCGCCAGCCGAATGACTTCTCGCGCCTTGTCAGCCGGAACTTCTCGGCCTAGACCGATATTTTGTGGAGGCTGCCCCTGTCTGAAAAATTGAAAGTGGACGTTGGGCATCCCCGCTTGGGAAAATTCTTCCGTCAATGTGGCAACCTGGTTCTTGTACTGGCTCGCCAGTACGACTTCGACACGGCTGACCGTGGGCGCCGATACGACTTCGGCAGCGACCGCGTGAGCTACCATCACACTGGCACACACAGCGACAATCACCGTTTGAAGGTATCGAGAAAGCACCATGGCTATTTTGCCTCAAAGCTGAATCCCAACGATGTGGTGCCGTTCGCAGACACAGTCACGTCTTGTACTTTCTCTCCCAGGGTCGCATGCCAGGCCTTGATCCGGTACGTGCCGACCGGCAGATCCTTGATCTCAAAAGTCCCCTCCAGACCGGTGATCCCGTAATACGGATTTGCGACGGCAAGTCCATGTCCCTGCATGAAGGGATGCATGCCGCATTGCATGCTGATGTCGCGGCGGCTCCCTGTAAATCGGACGACATCGCTTGTCCCGGACTTGGTAAGCGCCGGTCGGTGGAACATGAGGAACACATGATCGTCGTCCCGTTCATAGATCTGCAAATCATGCGATACCGGGTCCAGATTTGTCACTGTCAATGGGTGATGTTCCCGCATGACCGATACGAACGGGACAAACTGACAAACATTCGCCTCCAGTTTCGTTTCCGTAAATCCAAACGGTTTGCCTTTCTCAATGCCTTCGACCGTCACGATCACATCTTTCAAACCTTGCTGACTTCCGACCGCGACTGTTCGAAGCAGCCGGTACCCGGACCCGTCGGACAACGCTCCGCAATAGATCGGGTCAGGAGATCGGCGAAGCTCGAAGGACGTGGGCAGCGGAAGTTCGCCGGAAAACTGCACGGTCCCAGTGACCGTGCCACCGTTCGATACCGTCGTTTCTTCATACGCCCAGGCTGCGATCGAGCCGCTCAGGAACAGGCTCAGAACGATCGAGCGACAGATCGAAGACATAACGCGACAGGCATACACCATCATGTTCACCATCATAATATTCATAATATTAAAGAAAAATGGACGGGGGAGCATGAATGCTCCCCCGTGGTCACCGGATAATTGTAACGGCCCCGTACTCGTCACGGCGGCGCCTTCGTTCCTTCAACGAGACGCCATCATCGTCGTGCTTACCGTCCAACCGTCGACGTCAGCGAAGCAGCCCCGCCATCATTCTCCTGCTCCGCCAGCTTGCGCGATGGAACTTGTGGCATCAACGGGAGAATCCGCTGATCGTCAATCGGCAGCACCTTGAAAAGGCCCCACTGCCCTGCGTTGGCATACGCCGGACGTTGGTTTTTCCATATATAGTCGCCGACGATCTTATTCGGACCTCCAGCGCCGCCTGTAAGATAGGCGTTGATCACTTCGGAACCGCCAAACTCCATGGTGCTGACCTGGTCGGCACCCTGCGAATACGGCTCATGCGGCCACTCGTGGCCGTCGACGGTGAACAGCTGAACCTGCTCGCTGAACGCGCCCAGTACGTGGATGGCCACCGGATCTCCGACATGTGCTTGCAGCAGCGGCGTCGAGGGTGTATCCCCGGCTTTTGCGCAGCTGAAGATCTCCGAGACATCACAGCCCTTTTCTATCCGCCAGGCGGTCGGTTCCGACTGATAATTCACGGCCGTGATGCCGGCTACCTGTTGGAGGTAGGGCATGAAGCTTACGCCTATGTTGTTATCCTCGTCCTGGAACATCAACGAGAAGGACCGGTAGTTCTTCCTGTTTTCGTTCCCTGGGATCGTCCGATCCACCAGCACATCGGCACGCCAGCTGCTCTTCATCGTGACATCGGTGCCTGTTATCGGATCGCGGTAGTGCGATCCCTTTGGACCGATAATGACCGAGCCGAACAGACCGTTGCGTGGATTCTCGACCACGTTCCCCCAATCTTGAATGAGGGCTGCCAGTTCTCCATACTCCTGGTGAGCATAATAGGTGTATGTTTTGCTCTGCCCCGGAGCGATCGTTTGATCGCCAGGGTTGTTGCCGACATTGGCGCCGAACGAATCTTTCGGATCGAACGCCATCATATCGACGTGGAATCCCGCCCGCTCCTTGGCCATCTCATTCTTCAGATTGATCTTCATGCAATCGCCGACGTTCACGTGTAGGGTCAGCGGGCTCGGCCTGAGTTCGCCTGCCTTGACCTTGCCACGATCACCATCAAGCACGTACATCTTGCCCTGCTCGTTCCCAAATACCATTTTCCGTTCCAAATCGACTTCCATTGTTCCCGGCGCACCTTCGTGGTACCGGATGTTCTGGTCGATCGCCGACACGTTGAAGCTCTTCACGGGAGCATCTGCCGGACAGATCGACGGAGCGGACTTTTGAATCTGCTCACGGCTCGGCAAGGGCTTCAGATCCCCTTGCAGTTCGTCGAAGACTCGGAAAAGTCCCCAACTGCCCTCCGCGAAGTGGGAGGCGCGGCCACTATAATAGAGATAGTCGCCGGCTTGTTTTTGCGGTCCCCCCGCGGCCGGAATCGCCGGATCGTACCGCTCTCCGATCGCCAGGTGAATCGTGCTCCGCGGCATGGCGGTCGTCGAGTACCGTTCCATTGGGAACCAATGGCCCGTCACGTGCCAGGTATGCACTTCGTTTGCAGACCCTACCAGGGCACGCACCAGAATCGGATCGCCGAGATAAGCCCGCAACAACGGAGTGCCTGGATCGCCGTGAATACCGGACACAAAGAGTTTCGACGGGTCCGGATTATGGGCGAGACGCACACTCAACGGCTCCACGCGCATGCTGTAGCCGCTTCCGGTGGTGGCTTCGCCGCCGTTCAGAAACCACATCGGCGACTTATTGATACGTTCCGGGAACTGATGAGACGGCGGCCCTTCAACGGTGGTCGCCCCGATTTTCGCCTGTGGATTATCGGCGGTGATCAGTTCCGCCGTCCGCGCATTGCTGTCCATGATATGCATCATGACTTCGCGGAAACTGCCACGGATATGGGCAGATACCGGCTCTAAAGTATGGATATCCGCAATGGGACCGCTCCGGATTTCTTTCCCTGTGACCGGATCGTGATAGGTCGAGCGCGGCGGCTCGGTAATAAACGCGGAGAACAGCCCGTGTCCCCAGGTATCGGTTCCGAAGACATGGTCGTGCCAATACACTGTGCCGAAATCGGCATCGACATACCAGCGCTCACGAATGAATTCGACGCTGGCGATATCGTTCTTCTTATGCGCGTATTTCAACGGCGCATCGAACGTGATGGTCTTTCCGGCAATGGTCTTGATCCGTACCACTTCGAAGTATTTTGGATCGTCCATCCCTACGCCCAGTTCTATGTTCGGATGGAACTTCGACGCATCGGCCACCGTAATGCTACGCGCGCCGGCTTTCGAATCCCCTGTCTGCACCGTGTTTCCCGGCAGGGGCATCCCTTTAGTGGGCTCAGGATCCTTCAGCATGGTGAATGCCCGCAACGACATGTCGTACGAAAATCCGATCGTCGGGCCATCGGACGCGCTGGTATCGAATTGGAAGAAGTGCGGATGGAGATTGACCTTATTCGCCCATCCCGTCCGCGCATCGTCCGGTATTTCGTTCTTGTAAATGATGTCGACGCAATCATATACGTTTCCGCGAATGACCAACGGAAGCTGCCTTTTGGGATTCTTGCGAACTTCGGCCTCTTCCTCGTGCAACACAAAAATCATCCCGATCGGGTCGACAATCGCCGCGGAGTTAGCCGTCGCCGGCTTGAGCGTAATCGGCAGCGTAATGGCATGAGTCGTGTAGAACTTCCGCGGGGAATTTTCCGGACACAAACTCCAAGGTCCTTGTTCACCCGGCCTGGCCTGCTCCGTACTCTTCGTTCCATCTTCACGCACATGGAACGGTTCTAACCATGGCGCTCCACCATGATTCGGTGCGAAGGGCGGCCGCTTCCCAAGATGTGGACGCAGCCAGGGGAACGCCAGTTTCCCGGTTTGTGGATCGAACGTAATGGCCGGACGCTTCAGAGGGGTCGGAGATTCATAGTCCGCCCACTTGTGCGGCGTCTCCGGCTCGTTGAGCGCCAGCGCGCCCTCCCACTTCCAATTTACTACCGTTGCGTCATTCGCCTGGGCCTGCTTCACTTGATCTTCTGTCTTGCCTGACAAACCTTGCGGCGGCAGCATGTATTCGACCCAATCCTTGATCGAGACCTTCACCGGATTGGCTTTCCAATCCGTCTTATCCTTGGTGACCTCGTACTTCTTCCCACCGTACCAATCCACCGTGGTACCGACCAGCTTGTCCGAGCTGACCGCGAGCTTGATCTTCCCCTTGCGATCGGGCAGCTCGACCAGAGGCTTCATGACGTCGGTTTGGAACCCGGTCGACTGCAACGTGTTGTATACACGCCAGAATCCCCACATTCCCGTCACATAGTGCTGCGGAATGTGGCAGTGAAATACGAACTCACCTGCCAAGGCCTGCAATCCACCGGACCCACCTTCAGTCACCTCATCGTAAATCTCCGACGGACCGATAGACTGTACGTCCAACCGATCGGAAGGATCGCTGATGGGCGGAAACTTTACGGGCCCGTTCTTGGACAAGGTCGGATCGATCCTGCTGGTGCCCGGCTGTCTGGCCCAGCGGATCGAACCGCCATGCAGATGGTGCGAGTGCACGATCTCAGACCCACCGATCATCCGGAACGTAGCCGGATCCCCCAAGTATGAGCGGGGAACCGTGGTTGCGGGATCGCCAAACGTGTAGGATCCATAGCCCTGCGACTCGTCGGAAAACCCGACAAGGTGCTCCTGCTGCTCAAGTCTCGTGCCATGTGGTTCGCTGCGATAGTTGAGCAAGCGAGCCGCCGGACGATAGGTGTCCGTATGCGGATCGCGCTGCGGCAACATGTCGCCCTTGCGGTTCAACAGCCGAAACGTCTCGTCTCCCGCTTCATGATAGAAAATGACAAATTCTCGGAAGTCTGAGCCGTTCGCGAGATCGATCATGGCTTCCCAACCGCTCTTCATTTCCTCGGCCGTAAACGGGCTGAGAAAGCGGGAACCACGTAGCTCAACGACGATGGACCCCAACATGCCCCTGGAATACTGATCCCTGGTCGCATGGCTGTGGAACGCGCGCCCGCCGACCTGAAGATCGACGGGGATGTACCATTCGTATTCGCCGGTCTTTCCTGATGGTACCAATGCATCGGGATTATTGGCGGTCGACGGCTTACCCGTGCTGGCGACGAGCATCTGCGATCCGTTCACGATCATGTTGGTCGGTTCGTCAGCAATCTCATTTCGTAATGTGATCCGGAGACAATCCCCTTGGTTCGCCCGAATGACCAACGGCTGGATCAGATCGCCCTGCAAACCGTTTGACACTGCGCCGCCGGCAAACGTCGGGTCGTCACTGTCGCGCGCGGCCAAGTTTTTCGCTTCTTCCTCCCGCACACCTGCCACATTCTCCGTCAACACGTACATGTAGCCGGGGTAGAAATCCCCAAACCGGTTGACCGTGATTTCAACATTGATTGTTGTGATGTCATAGGCGCGGACGGGAGCTTGCGCCGGACAGCGAGCACCTTGCGTGACCTTCACCTTATCCGGGTCTTCGGCCACGAGCAGCACACCCTGCTGCATCGCATGGGCTCCGGCACCCTGGAACGGCCCTTTGCTCTGCACCTGTCGCTCGATTTGCTCGATAGCCTTCGACATCTTGTCCATCAGCATCGGACCCGCCTGCGCATTCACCGGTGTCGCCACATCGATAGCGGGATCCACTTCAACATGCGCGTCATGCGACATTGCCGCGAATGCCGGCATCGTCCCGGCCAATGCCAGGCAGGATGCAAGCCCTACCATTCCTGATCGTACCCATTTCGTTGATGCACCCATACCCTTCAGCCTCCTCTCTATATTAATCAGTAAACACGCTTGTACCCAAGACTGACTCAATGTCCGATACTAAAAACTCTGGCATAGGCCAATTCTCATAGGAAGGATGTCTGGAGGCCAGTCCATCTTTTCCTGATCCTCCACCGAAAGTTCATAGGCCCACCACAGTACATGCATACCCAAGCAGTACTGTTCAGCTCGAGCAAATCCGGTTCTGATTTTTAGCTTAACCAGCAAGCTTCTATCTATTTTCATGAGTTCTTGTCAATAGGTGTGTACATGGGATTAGGCGACGATCTTCAGCTGGGTGACGCGGTACTTCCAACTCCATAAAATATATTGCAAGCCGGCATACATGGACGGCAGCAAGGAGGTGTATCTCGTCAATGCAGTGGATGAGATGACGCAGTTCCAGCGCAGCTGTGCCGTGGAGAAGATCAGCGAACGGTTTCTTGTGCCAGTGCTGAAGGCGATGCTGGCGGCATTTCCGTTCACCATTCGAAAATTCCACAATGATAACGGTTCAGAGTACCGCAACCGTCACAAATCCCTTACGACTACTGACACGACTCCATTTCCTCTCATGTGGAGTCCTACGCCGTATAGATGAGTGCGGCTTTCGGCCTCTGACGTCTAGCCCGCATTATTCATGACGGTTCGT
>PLBR01000151.1:39611-80059 GCA_003135435.1 Nitrospira sp.
GCAGCAGAAGCGTTCATGAATAAGGGGGCTGGGACATCTTCTTTCAATGTGCACGCCTCCACTTATGTGCGATAATGATCTCTATGTTTCTGAAGCGTTGGCTCGTTGGGAATCCCCTGAAGACGGCTCAAGTCGCCCACCAACGACTACCGAAACGCCTGGCCCTGGCCGTTTTCGCCTCCGATCCCCTGTCTTCGGTCGCGTACGCCACGGAGGAAATCCTCCTGGTCCTCATTCCATCCAGTCTGGCCTTTGCGCATTTCTCGATTCCGATCAGCCTCATGATCATCCTCCTGCTTGCGATTTTGACACGCTCCTACTCCCAGATCATTTTCGAATATCCGGGAGGCGGCGGCGCCTACATCGTGTCGAAATCCAACCTGGGTGAATGGCCAGGACTGACCGCAGCGGCCTCGTTGATGATCGATTATGTTCTGACCGTCGCGGTCAGCGTGGCAGCTGGCATCGCCGCGATCACCTCCGCCATTCCCTCTCTTTTTCCATACCGCACGGTGCTCGGCGTGTTTGCCATCGTGATCGTTCTCCTGGTCAACCTGCGCGGTGTTCGGGAGTCGGGGAAAGTATTTGCCGTCCCAACCTACATGTTCATTGGGAGCATGCTCCTCATGTTGGCCGTTGGAACATTTCAACTCCTGTTTGGACAACTTACCCCCGTGGTCTCTCAGAGCGTGGCCGCTCAAACCACGGTTGAATCGGTGTCGTTGTTTCTCCTGCTCCGTGCCTTCTCATCGGGCTGTACGGCACTCACCGGCGTGGAAGTCATCTCGAACGGCGTGCAGGCGTTTCGCCCCCCGGAACCGAAGAACGCCGTCATTACGATGATCACGATGGCGCTCGTCCTGGGCACACTCTTCCTCGGCATCAGTACGATGGCGTATCACTTGGGCGTCCTGCCGAAAGACAATGAAACCGTTGTCTCGCAGGTTGCACGCGCCATCTTCGGCGAAGGAGTCCTCTACTATCTGATACAAGGTTCCACGATGTTGATCTTGGTCCTCGCGGCGAACAGCTCCTTCGCCGGATTTCCACGCCTCGCATCGTTGTTGGCCCGCGACGGTTACATGCCCCACCAGATGGAGCTCATGGGCGACCGCCTGGTATTCTCCAATGGCATTCTCATCCTGGGAGTCTTCTCGTGCTTCCTCATTGTCATATTCGGCGGTGACACCCATGCACTTATTCCGCTCTATGCCGTCGGCGTGTTTCTCTCATTCACCCTCTCGCAGGCCGGCATGGTCCGTCGCTGGTTGGGCAAGCGCGGACCTCATTGGCGGAAGAAAATTTTCATTAATGGCATCGGTGCGGTCGCCACCGCCATTGCGACCGCGATCATTGCCAGCACCAAGTTTATGCACGGTGCCTGGATCGTCATCGTGCTGATCCCAATCCTGATCATGATGTTCCGAGGCATACACGCGCACTATAATGCCGTTTCCGACCAGATCGTACTCGAGCGACGAGGAAGCCGCCCTCCGATGCCTCGGCGTAATATCGTCATCATTCCGATCAGCGGGGTGAACCGTGCCGTCCTCCGCGCGGTCGACTATGCCCGAAGCCGGCCAGGAGAAATTCGGGCGGTGGTAGTCGACGTAGACCCGGGAAACACGGCCCGACTCGAAATGCAGTGGGCCCAATGGGGATGCGGCGTCAACCTCGTCGTCTTGCCCTCGCCCTATCGATCCATCCTGAATTCCCTCCTCGACTACGTCGAGGAGATCTTGGAAAAGGAGTCGGACACCTGGGTCACCGTCGTGATTCCCGAGATTCTTCCGGCTCAGTGGTGGCAAAATATTCTGCATAATCAGCGAGCCCTCAGGCTCAAGGCCGCGCTCCTATTCAAAGATCGTGTCATCCTGACCGATGTGCCCTTTCACCTGAAGAGGTGACCGTGGAAAGTACAAAGTTAAAAGGAGAAAGTAGAAAGTTGGGACTTAACTTTTGCCTTTGCACTTTTGCCTTTTGCCTTGCGCTTCTGGCGCAGCCGGCCCACGCATTTACGATCGTCGAACCGGCGGAAGGGGCGAAGTTGACATCAGGCACAACTGTCACCGCCCGTGTGGACCTCGGCAAAGATTCCGGCATCGTCCAGGTCCGCTACTATTGGTATGGCGGACAGGATGACACCCTGGTAGGACAGGAGGACACCACAGCCACGGGATCGATCGTTGCACCGGTGGCGCTGATCGGATTATCCGATCATGATCCGGCCTTCGGCGGCCCGCTGCGGGTCCCGCAAGACGGCATCGGGCCGATGCGCTTGCTAGCGGTCGCCGAAATTTCACGGGGGCGATTGGGCACCCGCTCCGTCTTCGATGAAATCCTGGTGAACGTAGAACCAGCCGCCGCTCTCGCGACCATTGAGTTCGAAACCGACAAACCCCTGCAACTCGGGCGAACGGGTCAATCCTCCGCATTTGGTCACGTCGATTCCCTGGGCAAGGTTTTCGAGTTGCCCGTGGTAGGTGAGTTCACCGATGGCGTGACTCGACGCATCAGTTCCCCTGCCTCCGGTACGGCCTATCAATCATCAAATCCCAAAGTCATTCGGGTGTTGCCCCATGGCCTCTTACAGATCGTCGGCAACGGCAAAACTGTCCTCACGGTCACGAACCGCGGCAAGCAAGTCTCACTCGATGTCGGGGTGACAGTGAACGACGAGCCCAACGAACCGCCAGTGGCAGACGCCGGAGCGAACATGACCGTGAAGGCTGGGACAAAAGTGAAGCTGAGCGGATTGAAAAGCCGCGATGCCGAAGGCGAAGCCCTGTACTATGCGTGGAGTCAGATACGAGGCAGCAAGATCGCGCTGCTGGACGTGGATAACGCCGAAGCCTCGTTTCTCGCGCCGACCGTGTCAGAGAAACGAACCTATCGGTTCAAGCTGAGGGTGACGGACAAGAAGGGGGCGGATAGTGTGCCGGCTTTTGTGGACGTCACCGTCGAACCTTGACGGCTGCTGAAAAAGGCCCCCAGCGGCGTTCTCAGTCGTGTGTATCCTTGCGACGTACCCTATCGGGTACGCCTCAGTCGCCCCACTCCTTGCGGCCTTGCTGGATGGCCTTTTTGAGCAGCCTACAGAGACCAGACTGTCATTCCATGATAACCCGATGCAGCTGCCTACAGACCTCATCTTCACCGAGCATCTCCCAGTCCGCCCCCTTCACGTTCAATAGGCTCGGGCTATAGTCGTACACAAGCTCCTTGGTTACCTTGTACCAAACAGGCAGAACGAGTTTCTTCTCTTCAACTATTTCGCGAGTGAAGATTGAATCAAACTCTTTCTTGGTCCAACCATTGTTTGCGATGAAATTCTGGCTCAAGATCAAGATACACTTCTTACACTCCTTCAGGCCCTTCTCAATGCTTTCCCGAAGATTGTCTCCTACCTTCAGGGAAAATTCATCGTACCAAACAGGGCACAATATTCTCTGCAGATTGATGGCTATCTTGCGGGCAACGGCATCTTTGTCACGAGAATCATGACTGATAAAAGCCAGCGGAGTCTCCCTTCGAATTCTCGCCTCCACATATTCATCGGATCGGAATTGAACATCGTGACCTAGTTTTGTCCCTTCCTGTTTCAGAGCCAAAACTTCTTCCGGTGTCAATCTCGATTCAGAATATATAAAGACTCTCCTGGAGGATCTAATGCTCTTGGTTGATGTCCACGTAGGATCACCGTGGAAACGAGCTAAGATCTCAAAATCTTCTTTGTTCTCAATTCGCCAAAAAATTCCTTGGTCGATGAAAGAGTAACTCCGCCGGCGAATTGCAGAGGAGTATTTCCATATTTAAGATTATTCAAGAGAGACAGAAAAAATGTTAGGTTGTTCTCCTTGCCTGGCACATAACATGTCAGGAACGCCGAATACCCGGAAAAATCGTATAGAACGATACCGTCCAATTCGCTTCCCTCGACAGAAAGCTTCATATGCATCCTGGCCGTATGACTGAAATCTGTTTCGAAGTATTGATGTAACGTCGCCATATCGTGATTAGCCTTTCTCCGTCAGGGAGAGAGCATCTGACAATATCTACGTTTTCAAGTCACATCCAGGAAAGACTTCAGGAGCTTTGATCATAATCACACCTTCCCTAGTCGCACTGGCCCGTAGGTTCGGCGGGCTTGCTGGAGTTCGTCGACATGGCGGCCGGGATCAACGCGACTTTGTCCGAACTGTCTTAGTGCGGAACCAGCCGGCAATCTCATCGATGCTTGGCTTCATGGTCGTTACGTAAATCGCAAATTGTTCTAGTTCAGGATTTGTTGCAGTCAGGCGATAGCCGTTTGCCTGAAGAAATAGAACGGCGGTGGAAATGCTGATCCGCTTGTTGCCATCGATGAAGGCGTGATTCCTCGTCAGGCCGTCCATCAATACCGCAGCTTTGGTGAAGATGTCGGGATAGAACTCTGTGTCGCCAAATGCAGCCTGTGGCCGTGCGAGGGCGGATTCCAACCCGCCGAGATCACGCACACCATGCTCCCCGCCAGTCTCTTCGATCAATCGATCGTGAAGAAACAGGACTTGCTCGGCACTGAGGTAGATCACCGCTTTGCGAGGGCTTCTAAGGCAGGGCGATACCGCTTGATGAAGGCTTCGACTTGATCCGCAAAGGTCTGTTTCACCTTACGCCGCATGACAGCCGTGTCAGAAGAAGAGCCTTTCTTCTGTTTACGAACTGCCGATTTATTGGCCTTGAGAACGTTGCCCTTCATGGGTGCCATGATACCGCAGCCCTCATGTGAACACAACGCACGGTAAAGACTCAGCGATTACACCTTCCCAAGTCTCACTGGCCCGTAGGTTTGGCGGGCTTGCTGGAGTTCTTTCACATGGCGGCGGAGGGCTGGGCCGAATTTGGAGGCGAGGACGGATTTTCTGTAGGACGCGATGTTGTGCTCGACCTGCTCGATCGTTTCTGCCAACTGCTTGACCAGCCGCTGACCTGAGCCAGTGAGCCACTTGAGATGCCAGTCGGCGTACTCCAAATCCTGGATCGAGTAGCGGACTGACTCCACTTCCTCAAGGCACCGAAACCGGGCTCGCTGCAGATCGCGCTGGGTCAGCCCTGCTCGTGTCCATCGACCCAATCCACCCCGCTCAGATGCCCATGTCGATAGTCGTTCGAAGAGCATCGCTCCCATCGTAAACGTAAAGGCCGCATGGAGAATGCCTCTGAGCGGACGCAGGCTGCGGCGCCAGGGGGAATAGAAAATCTGCTGGTTGCGATCCCCGTGATAGAGAATCTGTTTGCGCAATAATAGATTTAATTGGTGATGGCTATTCTCGTGGATCACATCGTCGATCAGATCGAGGCTGTCCCGGTCGAAGCAGTTGATGAAGGATAGCCCTGGTCGATGGCGATAACTGAAGCTGACGACGCCCTTTGCCTTGAGCGGAATAATCCGAGCGGTCAAGAGCGCGAGAACCTCGTGCCCTTCAGGCCAGGCCTCTTGAATGATGGTCCATGCGCGCCCGATTCGCGCGACCTGATCAGCTGAAGTGGAGGCCACCGTACGAGTTTGGCGATCCCTCCCGTAAACGAGCGTCGATCCGACTGTGACGGCCCCGGATCGAGTCTCCATTGCCACGGTAGGCGGCCGGTGCGTCCAACTCCACTCCAACCGACTACCTCTCCTCATGCACAGAGGCGTCAGGGCTCGTCCGATCTTCAGGGACAGCTCTTGCGGTCGAACTAGAATGGTTGCCTGGCCAGATGCTTGTTTGAGGGCTCTCTTCACCGAGGGAGGAGCCTCGTAGTTAGCGCCCTCTATCCCAACGGCCATCGTTCCCAACATCTCTGCCCGTTCGACGTTATGGCCGAGATGTACGTCTATGGTCCAGGACGGAATCTTGCGAGAGGCGCACCACAACATCGGAAGTCCCGGCACGAGACAGAGCGATTCCTGTGTCAGCTCCTGCGTGAGGCGGGCACAGAGTTGGTTGAGTCGCCGTTCGAGTCCAGATGCCTGCGAGAGCCCGCGTGGAAACAGATCGTCCAGATAACTGTTTTCGAAGAATTTCTCTTCGCACTCGGCAAACAACTGCGCCGCAAAATCACGAGGATTCTGCTCTTCTCGAATCTGTTGCAGCAGATCGATGAAGTAGACCAGGTCGTTCAGTGCTTCGATCCAGCCGACCACTTTCCCGTGGGCGTACGCATCCCGTTCGATCGCTTGCCCGAGAAACCGGAAGTAGGCCACAGGCAAGGTCAACGATTTCGCGACGTCTGCATATTGGCTTTCCAAATCCAGGCAGAGATCGCCCAGGAGCCGTTTCATCGACAGGCGAAACTCTTCCTGAAGACGAGCCAGCAATGGCACATCGAGCAACGGCATAGAGAACACAGGCTCCGAGATGGATGAAGGAGTTAGACTGTACCGGAGGAAGGGAACCGCTGCAAGAAGGGCTAACAGGCTATGGAGAAACTATTTTGGTACGTGAGAATTTCGAGGGTCCGCATGTGTGGCATAACAGTAGGAAACTTCCGCAGGATGCTCAACAAGGCCGTCTCTTCGCACGTCATTCGTGAAGCGTCGTTCGGCTCTCGTTGCAGAATCAACTACGGCATGTTCACGAGATGCGATTCACGCTTCAAAGATGTCGAGAACGCTGCATAAGAAAAGGCGCGTCCTTGGGCAAAGAGGCTGTCTTGGCAGACTCAGGGCAGGCGGGTGAAGTAGCCGCCGGGGTCTAGCGGGTGAGAATACCTATTTTTTTCGGGATCCTGTACAAGGTTTTCTTCGGTAGGTAGCCAAGTTCATCAAGGCGCAGTTCTTTGACATGCTGCATCACGTGATCGCTGAGATCGGTCTGCACGGATGCTTCCTGCGGCGATGTGGAACCATTTACCAGCGTGAAGGGCAGTTCATCCTTCCAGAGCAGATGGCCGTCGCGATTCACGAGGTATAGATAGAGACGTCGTGAGCCCTCTGCTTTCCACCCCCAGTCGCTCGGATGAGAAGGCGAATCGGCGGCAACTCGGCTGACGAGAACAGCATCGACGCCCAGATCCCGCGTGACTTCTTTGGCCAAGGCGCTGCGATCTGCATCATCGGCTTTTGCCGAACGCGGATCGGCTGCGGTGACTCCGGCCGCGACGGCGACCGGCGACTCAACGCGCAACGTAGTTTCCTGCTGCAACAAGGTGGCAAGCCGCGCGCCCATCTCCAGATCGCCCTCAACCGGAAGGACTGCCACGCTCGTCACCTTCAAATTGTGGACAGCATCGCTCGATTGGTCCTGCTCTGCCACCCATGATTGCTCGAACGGCCCAAAGGTCACGTTGCTGTCCCTCATTGAATTCACCGACACCAACGCCACCCAGGCTCCTGCGAGGCAACCCTGCAGTAGAAAGGACCCGGTCACAACCAGACTGAGGGTCACGACACGCACCCAATCCCGCCGGCTACCGGCTCGGACCGTCCCCAGATCGAAGGTTTCTGTTATAGAGTCGAGTTTCATGAAGAGATGTTTCCGCAAGAGACGTGGTTTGCTTAAGCGAGCCTCACACACGTCCCCCAACCTGTCGAGTTATTTACTGCTACCGACAGGCCAACGTAAGTAAGCTCCGTCAATCCCTCTGAACAGAGAGTCTGAAACGTACAGCTCGATGATCAAGATGGAACGCTAACGCTAGCCCGCATTATTCACGAGTGCTTCTGCTGCAATTGCCGGTCCGCTGCGCTTGCGTGGGAAGCGTGACGCGCAGGACGGGAAAAGTGTGTCTGTATCGTCACATGCGAGATACGAGATACGCTTCACGAGGAACGCATTTTGGGGCGATTTCACGACGAACCGTCATGAATAATGCGAGCTAGGAAGAAAATCGCGTGGGACATCAGGCGGCTGGGGGGGGGAAACCGAAATTATATTGAGCAGACCTTGATATCACGGCAAGGAATCGGCGCCGTTGATATCATCGGGCCGACCGAAACTGATCCCGTAGTTAGGCAATCGCTTTGAGTGCGTGACGGAGCCGCGGCATGGCTGCTTCTTTTCCAAGTAACCGCGAGGCCCCCGCCTGTTGAATCATCCGATGTCGCTGGATGAGTGGATCGACAATGTTCCCGCAGGACACACATCGCCATCCTTTCATCCACATGGGTATACTGCTCTCGCGCATGTCGATCAGGTGATCACTCACCATGAGACCGTCACACCTTGTGCACTCCATGGGACCCTCCTCTGTTAACGCTGAAACCCACGACGCCATAGCCACTCCCCTTTTAAGCCTAGCAGACGTGTGACCAGCCATTTACCTCTTCTGGAGAGAGCAATCGCAGTGCCACGGATGTTGTTGCGACTGCTTGCGTGTTTCAGCAGTGGATCGTAGAGTGCGGCCGAGCAACATTCGGCCTAAACCGCCAATAAGTGTGACCGCTTTGGTCCCATGCGGCAAAAAGAATCTGGTCCACGAGCTGATGCTCTGAGTGGGAAAGTTCCCTCACTCATTGTGAATCTACGGCGTTCTCTTCAAACACAGCGACCGATCGGAGGCGAATCGTGGCACTGACCGCGACAGAAATTGCGAAAGTGACGGGTGAGCTTGCTCCGACCTTGGCCGGAGGCTGGATTCAAAAAATTTACCAGCCGATGGATCGTACGCTGGTGCTGGAGATTCGCGCTCCAGGACAGACGCACCGACTCCTCATCTCATGCCACCCCGAAACCGCCCGTCTCCACTTCACCACGGCGGCCTTTCAGAATCCACCGACACCTCTACCCTTCTGTCAATTTCTCCGCGCCCATCTGCAAGGCGCGCGAATCGACGAGGTCGAACAGATTCAAGGAGACCGGATCGTTCAGCTTGCACTGACCGCCAAGGAAGGCCCCTGCACATTGGTCGCAGAACTGACGGGAAAGACATCGAATCTCCTCGTGCTCGATAACGCAGGCCGTATCCGACGAGACCTGAACGGGGTGAAGGACCTCGTGGGACAGCTGTATGTTCCACCCGTTCACTCACAACGAGAACGAGCTGCCGCCGATCACGCACGATTCAGCCAGGACAGCCAAGAGTCACCATTTCCTCTGTCGGCTGCCATCGAAGCCCATTACCACCAGGCGGAAGCCGCTGCAGTCGTCGAGACCGTGCAGAACGCCCGGGCAGGGATACTCAGAAAATCCATCAAGAAGCTCCGCCGCCGCATTGAGGCATGGCACGAAGACCTCGCGAAGGCAGAGAAGTATAAGGCCTACGCGCGCTACGGCGAACTCATCAAGGCGAACCTTGGGACCATCCGCAAAGGCCAGACCGACGTAACCGTAGTGGATTATTTCGATGAAGAGCTTCCCAACCTGACGATCCCGCTCGACCCGACCAAAACTCCCCAAGGCAATATGGCCGACTACTTCCGAAAGCATCGGAAGCACCTGGCTGCAGAGCGGGAGCTGCACCCACGCATCGAAGAAGGACAGAAGGAATTGGAGACTCTGTGCCGAGAACTAACCGCCATCGAACAGGGAACCTGGCAGCCGCCTGAGAAACCGCATCTGATAATGCGCGCACGAACCCTCTCGCGATTAGGCGGGAAGAAGGGCCGTCAGGAACAACGTCAAGGTCCGTTCCGCCGCTTCACCTCATCAGACGGTTTGATGATTTATGTCGGGAAAAATGCGCGCGAGAACGACGAGTTGACGTTCGGCCTCGCCAAGAGCGACGACCTCTGGCTCCATGCTCGAGACACTCCCGGTTCACATGTGGTGGTGCGCCTCGAAAAAGGAGCCGACGTACCCCCCGAAACCTTACGCGATGCGGCGACCTTGGCTCTGCTATACAGCGATCTCAAGAAAAGCGGCAAAGGCGACATCATCTATACCCGTCGCAAGTGGGTCAAGAAAGCGAAGGGACAGGCACCGGGCGCCGTGACGGTGTCTCAGGAGAAGTCAGTATTTGTGGCGCTCGACAAGACGCGGCTCGCCAGATTGAAGGAGCAATCAGAAGCAATATAAGCCCTTCAGGAGAAGGCCTCCACCTTGACAGTGACACCGGCGTTCCTCATGATGCGAACAGGAATGCTGCCGAGCGCGGCATCGTTCGGTGATACTCTTTCCGATCATCGCCTGTATCTTCAAAGACAATTCACCTTCTTGCTAGCAGAATAGCAAGGACGGGACTATTCTGGTGACTCTATCGTGTGCTCCACGTAAGCGAGGAGCTTCGCCATGTCCAACCTAGATGTCGCTTCGCCGCAATCGACGAAACAGACCATCGTAGCCGTCGACGATGACACGGCCATCGTCCATCTCTGTGCAACGATCCTCGAGCAAGCAGGGTTTTCCGTCCTGCCTGCGACAAACAGCTCGGAGGCCCTGAAGCTATGCAAGAATCATCCAGGACCCATTCATCTACTGCTAACTGATCTTGTCATGCTCCCGCCAGAATTTTCGTTTGCATCTGGCGACAACGAATTCCCCTACGTCCACGGCCATGAACTTGCCGTCCGCGCGCTCCGCATGCGGAAAGACCTGCGAGTGATCTTCATGTCGGGCAATATTGACCAGGATTTGGCAGGGTACGGCATACGCCGGGGGGGCCTCCCATTTCTCCCTAAACCGTTTGAGCACCAAACCTTGGTGACACTCGTACAACAGACTCTTCAAGAGCCTCCGCCTTCGGTCGAGAGTCTGACAGCGGGCCCGCCAGGAATTCCAAAAGTCGGTGATGGGTGGGTTGATTAACTGACGCCCCCCACATCCTCAGACACGACGACCATCCCTCGTCCCGCGGCAACACGCAAAATGGGGCTGCCATCTTGACGATAACAGCCCCGTTCACATTTGCAATTACGGATTACCAGCGATCGCGCTTACCGCCGCCATCGCTACGACCACCGCCTCCGCCCCCACCAAATCCACCGCCACCACCGCCAGTACGAGGCTCCTGGGGACGCGCTTCATTCACGGTTAAGGTCCGGCCACCCATTTCCGCACCGTTGAGAGCGGTAATGGCCGCCTGCGCTTCCAAATCCGAGGACATCTCGACGAAGCCGAAGCCGCGTGACTGTCCCGTGAACTTATCCGTAATGATCCGCGCTGAAGCGACAGCGCCATGCCGCCCGAACAGATCACTCAACTCCTGCTCAGTCGCCGAGTAGGGCAACCCACCGACATAAATCTTCGAACCCATCTGGGGTTCCTCCTTTGAGTATAATGATATTGTCCTGTACGCGAGGAACGGGGGAAGGAGCGGGCCGAAGACGCGAACGATGCGGCGACTTAGCTCTGACTTCCGACGAGATTCTCGGGCAAGGCAACATCGATGCTGCAGGCCTGTTTGTTTCGCTCCACCTCACCGCCAGGCCCCTGCGATAAAGCGATTCAAGGCTATCACAGCATTCTCGAAAATGGCAATCCGAGTACCCGTCTCCCTATTGGCTTACTCCCCAATGCGTACCAGCAGTCCCCGTTCCCGGCACAGCTCGAACGTCCAATGGAAGGCAGCAATGACCAGACCGAGAAACACCAGATTCAAGCCGGTCGCCCATGCGAGATGAGCGAACGGCGAGACGGATGCGTTGAGCACTGCGCGCATCCCTTCAAATACATGGGCAGCCGGGTTCACCCAGGCAATGGCCTGGAGCCACCCGGGGAGCACCTCCATCGGATAAAACACACAGGAGATGGGCTGGAACAGGAACACCATACTCCAAGCCAGGACTTCCGCTTCCTGGCCGAATCGCATGATGAGGGCCGTGGTCAGCACCCCGATAATCCATCCCGTCATCACGAGATTCAAGACAAACGGAACCAACCACATCCCAATCACGAAGATGTTGTACGAATAGAACAGGCCCGCGCAGACGACCATCACCACAGAGACGGCCATCACCTTGAAGACGCTCATGACCATCGTCGCGGCGAGGAACTCGCTCGGCTTGAGCGGACTGGCAAACAAGTTCATCAGGTTTCTTGCCCAGATCTCCTCCAAGAACGAAATCGTAATCCCCTGCTGCGCTCGGAACAGAATATCCCACAGGATCAATGCTCCCAAAAAGAACGTCACCGCCCCCGATATCTGCCCCTGGAATTTCATGAGGTAGACTGTAATGAATCCCCAGATGACGAGGTCCAGAAACGGCCAATAGAAGATTTCCATCATACGCGGCAAGCTGCGCCGGTACAGGTACAGATGCCTCGCCACCAACGCATAGATTCGATGGACCTTCATCCTTCTTCCTTCCCCCACTCCCAAGTTTAGCGGCCTTGGAGGTGAAGGGAAGAGTCTCTCCTGCGCGCGTCTAACGAGGGCCTTCTGAGGCCGCGCGTTGCGCGAGCATAGAGACGCTCCCCTTCACCTCCTACTTCTCCCGCGCCAACTTCACAAATACTTCTTCTAGGTCCGCCTGCCCAAACCGCGCCACAATCTCCTGCGCTGTCCCCTCCGCCACAATCTTTCCCCGCTGGAGGAAGATGATCCGATCCGACATTTCTTCCATCTCGTGCATATTATGCGACGTATAGAGCACGCTGAGTCCGGACGATCGTCGCTCCTCCTTGAGAAGGCTCCGAATCTTTTGCGCGATATCGGGATCGAGACTCGCGGTCGGTTCATCGAGAAACAGAATCTTCGGTTCGGTCAAGAACGCCTTGGCCAGCCCGAGACGAGTGCTCTGACCAGAAGACAGCTTGCGCGTCACTTTATGGCGAAACTCCTCCATCTCAAGCCGCTTCACGATATCATCGACCCGTTCTTGGATCTGGGACAGACCATACAACCGCGCAATCACCCAAAGGTTCTCCTCGACCGTGAGCGCCTGCGGCATGGAAACATAGGTCGAAGAAAAATTCACTTGCTGTAAAATCTCTTCGCGGTGAGCCGCCAGATCGAGTCCGAACATCTGAATGGAGCCGGCGGTCGGCGTCACCAACCCGAGCAGCATCTGAATCGTGGTGGTTTTCCCAGCCCCGTTCGGGCCCAGCAATCCGAGAATCTCTCCAGGCCTGATATCGAATGAAATATCGTTGACGGCGACGAATGCGCCGAACCGTTTCACCAGATGTTGGACATGCAGGACAGGTGTGGACATGAATGATCAGCGACTTAGCAGGATGCTGAACGCATGCGAGTACGAGCAACGGGAGCAAGGACAACGACCGCTTTAGGTTTCCAGCCCATGCTCCACACGAGACTGCGATCTTGGGAACTGCTTCATGATCAAGGCGGCCACGCCGACGACATCGTCCAGGCCGAACAGCGGCACATGCATATCGACAGGCTTGTCCGATACCACCGCGAGCAGTCCTTCCATGGAAACAGGAATTTCTCCGATCTGCTCACGGACGATGACAATCTTCGGATACCCTTCGTGTTTCCATCCTTCGGCAATGATCAGGTCATAGGTGTGATCGAGAAACCGATCCCGCACGTCTTCGACATTCATATGATCGGACACATCGGCAAACATCGCCATACTGCCCTTGGAGAGCACCATCACGCTGCTGGCGCCGGCTCGCTTGTGGCGCCAGCTATCTTTCCCTTCCGTATCGAGGTCGAATCCGTGCCCGGCATGCTTCACCGTTGCCACCTTGTAGCCGGCCCGGACCAACTCAGGAATCACGCGCTCGATCAGCGTGGTTTTCCCGCTGTTCGACCGACCGACAAACGAGACAATAGGTACGGCCATAAAAAGGGGGTCTTTCGTTAGGTGTCACGGGTCGATCGTGAACGGACACCCACACTACTCTGCTCACCGCTTCCTCCGCTGCCTCAGCAACAGGAGGGGTGCGGCCCGCTCATCTGAACAGAATCTGAGTGGCTCGCCCAGGCTTCTCCACTCAGCAATTGTACCGACACCAGATCGCCCGGGTTAACTCGTTCAACTTCGACGGGGATGTCGATCAAACAATTGGCCTTCACCATCGAGGTCAATATCCCAGACCCCTGAGCGCCGGTCGTTCGAACGTTAAAGACACCCCCTTCTTGCGTGAGCACACCGCGTAGAAAGTGGCGTCGGTCCGTCCGTTTAGAAAACTTCTCCTGGAAGATCGCCTGCACAACCGGCCGACCGTAGCTTCGGTGTCCGCTCATTTTAAGCATCGCCGGCCGCACCAGCTGCTCAAACGTCACCATGGAGGACACGGGATTCCCCGGCAAGCCAAAGGCCAGCTTACCCTGAATCTTGCCGAAGGCGAGGGGCTGCCCCGGCCTGATCGCCAACTTCCAGAAGTTCATTTCTGCGCCCAGTTCGTGAAAGACCGCCTTCGTGAAATCGTAATCGCCCATCGACACGCCACCGGACAGCACCAAAATATCCGCCGTCAGTCCATGTGAAATCTTTTCCTTCAGCGCCGCAGGCGTATCCCGCGCAATCCCCAGCAACAGGGGAATGCCCCCCGCCTCCTGGACCGCTGCCGCAATCCCATAGCTATTGGAGTTGATAATTTTTTCTTCGTTGAACCGCTCGTCCAAATCCGCCAATTCGTCACCGGTCGAAAGGATCGCCACCCGGGGTCGTTGATAGGCGAAGATGAACGACTTGGCGAGGATCGCCAGCATCCCCGCTTCACCAGGCCGAATCTGGGTCCCCTTGGCGATGATGCAGTCACCTTTCTTGACATCCTCTCCTTGGGGGCGAATGTTGGCGCCTTGTTGTTCCGGCTTGAAGACACGAACGGAACCCGGTGTATGCTCCGTGTCTTCGACCTTCAAGACCGTGTCCGCCCCCTTCGGGAGCGGGGCCCCGGTCATGATGCGAATCGCTTGCCCCACGCCGACGGACTTGGAAGCCATCTTGCCTGCAGCCACATCTTCAATCACCGTGAGCGTCACCGGTTTCTGAATCGCATGCTCCTGTTTGATATCGTTCCACCGCACCGCAAACCCGTCCATCGCACTGTTGTCCCAGGGCGGATTGTCCCGTTCCGCCACGATGTCCTCGCCGAGGACACGGCCAAGCGCGTCGAGGATCGAAATTTTCTCAAAACCCAGAGTCGGCGTGGCCTCCAATACGATCCGCTGCGCTTCTTGTAGTTGCGTGAGCCCCTCTATCGCATCTGTGGCCTTCACAGTTTCTCCTTCATCAGTGCGCCTGCCGAGGCGCACTTTTCACGAGCGACCCACTCTTCTTGCAGAACGCTTCGACCTTATTCGCAATCTCGTGATAGCACTCGGCCGTGGGCGTATCGGAATTGAACATCGCAAATGGCTCACCGGCGTCAGACTGGATCACGACATCGGGATCGAGCGGAATGCGCCCGAGGAAAGGCACGCCCATATCAATCGCCGCGGCTTCCCCGCCACCCTTGCGGAACACCTCGATCTGGTTGTGACAATGGGGGCACTCCAATCCGCTCATGTTTTCGACAATCCCGATGATCGGCACCGCGCTATCTTTGCAGAACGTCACCGACTTGCGGGAGTCCAGCAAGGCCACTTCCTGCGGCGTCGTCACGATCACGGCGCCGCTAACATTGCCAAGCAGATCGATGGTCGTCACCGATTCATTACCGGTTCCTGGAGGCAAGTCCACAAACAAGAAATTGAGATCCTGCCACTCGACACCGCCCAAGAGTTGGTTGATGAACTCATACTTGTACGCGTCGCGCCAGATGATCGGATCGTCCGAATTCTGCAACAAGAAGGACATCGAGGCGATCTTGAGGTTATACGCCTGAAACGGGATGATCCCGCCTGAGCTGCTGATCTTGAGCTTCTGACCTTCGGCCCCCACCATCTTCGGAATGTTCGGGCCATGGATATCCATGTCGCAAATGCCGACATGCCACCCTTTGAGCGCGAGGCTTACGGCAAGGTTCGTCGTACAGGTACTCTTTCCGACTCCACCCTTGTTGCTCATGATGAGCACTTTGTATTCGATCCGCTCCATCCGTTTGGCTACCAACCAGCGACTGTGCCCCTCCTTGTCCTTCTGACAGGTTTCGTTCTCGTCGCAGATCGCGCAGGCCCACATGTATACGCAGGCATCGCTGCCGCCGGAGCTAGGAGGTTGAATGACATTCAATTCACGAGCCATGTGTGTTCCTTCTCTAAAACGTGCCGCCCGATCTGCGTGCTCTCGTTATCGCGGTCGACTTTTCGGCACGCCGACGTAGTCGCCCTCTCCCACATTGGGGAGTCCCGCCGACGGTGCTTTGCCGTTTCCCGCCGCTGCGGTGGCCACGGCTGGCACGCCAGACCCTTCCGCCACCAGCTTCTTCTTGTTGAAAAATCCTGCGCTCACAATACCGATTTCGTAGAATACATACATCGGCAAGGCCATGAGACATTGGTTGAAGGGATCGGGCGTTGGGGTAAGAATTGCGGCAAAGATGAACGACCCCAGCAGGGCCCACTTGCGATACCGCTTGAGAAAGGGTGCATCGACCCACCCAAGCTTCGCCATGAGCGTGATCGCGAGCGGCACTTCGAAAATCAGCCCGAACACCAGCAGGAACCACAGGGAAAATCCGACGTACTGGGCAATGGAGATCTGGGGAACGAAGCCGGCGTTGACGCCATAGGACACCAAAAAATTCAGCGCAAACGGAAGCACGAAGAAAAAGGAAAAGCCCACCCCTGTGTAAAAGGCCACGGTGCTCAACAGCACAAACGGCGCGACAAACCGCCGTTCCTGGGCATGGAGACCCGGCACGACGAATTGCCAGACTTCCAACAGAAGGTACGGGGTCACGGCGACGAGGGCAAAGAGCCCGGCCACTTTGACGCTTTGCCACAAGGCTTCAGCCGGCGCGAGAAAGACGAATGGAACGGTAGGCAGATCGGTCGGCACCCACGACAGAGAGCCCAATGCAAACATGTTCTGGAGGGGAATGCGAAGCCACTTGACCAACATGTCGGCATAGAAAAATGTGCCGACGAACACCACGGCGGTGATGATCATCGCGCGCGTCAGCCGGACCTGGAGCTCCACAAGGTGCTCCATCACCGGCATTTTCTTATCTTCCAGCGGCTTGAAAATCGTGTCTTGCAGCCACTGGTTGAGTGAATTCAAGCCGTCGAACATACGAACCGTTCATCCGATGGCTGGCCGCGACCGCTCGGATGCCGAGCGGTCGCGGCCAGTGTCATGCGTGTTATTTGGGATTGACCGCGACAAACAGGTTATTTCCCTGCCGGCTCAGGAGCAGGACGGCCAACTCGTCTTTTTTCAACGTACTCGAGGCTTTCTGGTAGTCTTCGAGCGTCTTCACGACTTCGTGGTTCACTTCCTGAATCACGTCACCGCGCTGCAGACCCGCCGCTTCCGCAGGTCCACCACCCTCGACCGACGTCACGACCACACCCGTCATCTTCGCCGGAATGTTCAATTGACTCATCGTGGCCGCATCCAACCCCTGCACACGGAGAGAGGCCAAGACATTATCCGGAGGCGTCACCGTCTCGACCGGTTCCTTGGGAGCTGACGGCTCCTTCTTCGCCAACATTTCATCCGTCGGTCGCTCCGCCACCTTCACGGCGATGGTCTGTTCCTTGCCATCTCGCAGCACCTTCACCTGCGCATCCTTGCCGACCATCGTGCGCGCGACGAGGTTTCGCAACTGACTCACGTTTTGGACTTCTTTCCCATTGAACGCAATCACCACATCGCCGCGCTTCATACCCGCAGCATGGGAAGGGCCGTTCTCATTCACATCGCTGATCAGTACCCCTTTGCGCTGTTCTGGAAGCTTGAAGGATTTAGCCAGGGCCGGTGTGATCTCTTGAATCGCGACACCCATCCAGCCGCGCACGACCTTGCCGGTCTTCTGCAGACTGTCAACGATATCCAACGCGATACTGCTGGGAATGGCAAATCCAATCCCCTCCGACCCGCCGGTTCTTGAGAAGATGGCCGTATTGATCCCAATGAGTTCGCCGCTCACATTGACCAACGCCCCGCCGGAATTACCCGGATTAATTGCAGCGTCGGTCTGGATGAAATCTTCATAGTCTGCAATGCCGACGTTGCCACGTCCCAAGGCACTGATGATGCCCAGGGTCACAGTGGAACTCAGTCCGAACGGACTGCCGACAGCCAGCACAAGATCGCCGACCTGCAATTTTTCATACTCAGCCCATTTTAAGGCTGGGAGGTCCTTCGCCTCGATCTTGACCACGGCCAAGTCCGTCTTCGGATCGGTTCCCACCACTTTCGCGCTGAATTCACGTCGATCGCTGAGCGTGACGGTGATCTGCGTGGCGCCTTCGACGACGTGGTTGTTGGTCACGATAAATCCGTTCGAGTCAAAAATGACGCCGGATCCGGCGCTTTGATCAGGGCGTCCATGCCCTCCACCCGGAGGCATCGGCGGAGGAGTCGGAAGTTCACCCCCTGGCGCTTCTTCACCCGGAGGTCCACCAAAGGGACCTGGCGGTAAGGGCGATTTCCGGCCTCGTCCCCCGCCTTCTCCACCCCCAGTCACCGCAATGTTCACCACCGCTGGCGTGACCTGCTTGACGATCTCTGAAAATCCTTGTGTCAGCCCGGCTGGAACCCCGGCAGCTAAGGCTGTGGGTCCACTCGGCAGGACAGTAAACGCGAAGGTGCTCATGACCAGACCGATACCTGCGACAAGACCTCGGACATTCCCCCCCTTACTCCGCGTGACCATAACAGCGTTCCTCCACAGGGTTAACCAACACGATACCATGAGCTGAACGGTACATTGTACACTATCCGTTCCGAGGGCTTCAAAGACTAATAGTCCCCGTCGGACCCTCATAAGATAGAGCCCGTAGGGGACTATTAAGTATGACCGCGCCGCGTGACGCGCGGGAGATGCGAGAAAGGCGCGACGTGGATAGATGGGGCTCCCATCTCGTATGCCCGTCTCGCTCGTCCCGCTTGTCACGCACGGCTATTCCACAGCCTGCTACAAACTGGTTTTCCGAGCTGTCGCCTCGGATTCCAATACCCCGAGCCACGAGTTCTGGAGCTTCAACACCAGCCGCCTAGCCGCTTGCTCAAAAGACACGACACGAAGCGTATTCGGTGCGCCCTCGTAGGTCGGAGGCCAGATACGCCGCTCATCCTGAGGGCGGAGGTAGACGACCGGATACCATTGATCGATCCCTGGCGCACTCGGACGATCCAGCGTGGCCCAGCCCCGTCCTTCGGCCTGCATCAAGGTCTGATTGTTTTTCAAGTCCAGCAGGGCAAATTCCAGCAGCGACCAGTTATCTCGACGAAATCCAGGCTGCGCGTGCGTGGTCCATCCCAGAAAGAGCGTCACGGGATATTCCTGCTCGGTGCTAGAGACCACCACGACGGCCAGATAGTCGAGCCCGCGTTGCCGGCCCAGTTCAACGAACTGGACCCAATCCCCATGAGGCTGCGGCCTGATATGGCCGGCTGGAATCATCTCTTTTATCGCCACAGGAATCGCACGGCCAAGGTCCCGTTGTAGACTTTCTCCGAGACGAGCCAGTGCCTCTTCCGACAGATTCGGAGCCGCGCCTTGCTCTGCCGTATCTGACACCACGAGAAGCCCTGCCCGTAGTGGCCGCTGACCGATCCTCGTGAACGCATCGTCGACGGCCTGGTGCACTGAAGAAACATACGCGCCGATCCGTGCAGACGGAATGGCGGAGGCACAAGAAACCAAGAATACCGCGCTGAGCATGAGACTGAATTGATTTAGCAGATGGCGCATCCCCCACCTCCGGCTGTGCAGGTTCGTCCGGCTCTGCACTCTCCACTTTTCTACGTTCGCTCCCCGTCGGCGGATCTGTCAAGTCCAGCGGAGCCCCCCCCCCTTGCAATCCTGTTTGTTGCGCAGCTACCGTATTACATCTGGTTTCTGGTCTGGCGCCGCCACGGTTCACTACAACAAGGCTGGTTTCCTGTGCCTTTCCAAGACGCCTCAGGCTCCATATCAATGGTCGATCATTGTTCCAGCCCATAAGGAGGCCGCTCGCATTCTTCCGTATCTTCGAAGTATCACCTCATACATGCAAGACCGAGGAGAACCCTACGAGGTCCTCGTGGTTGACGACGGCAGCACCGATGCCACGGCCTCCGTTGTTGAGACCGCGGCTTCTTCAGCCCCAGAAATTCAGTTGCTCCGGCCCCCCCTGCGCCAAGGAAAAGGGGCCGCCGTACGACGAAGGATGCAAGCCGCCGTCGGACGACTACAACTGTTTGCCGATGCGGACGGTGCCACTCCAATTCAGGAACTCGCCCGGCTCGAACAGGCCGTGGCGAACGGAGCCGACGTGGCCATCGGATCGCGCGCACTCGCTTCTCGGTTGCCAGGCTATGCAGTCCAGGCCAGGCCAGCTTCTATCGAACTATTTTAAGCGACCTGTTCAATTCGGTCTTGCAGCGGAGCGGCCTCAGAGGAATCACCAACACGCAATGCGGATTCAAGCTGTTCCGCCAAGCGGTGGCCGCAGACCTCTTTGGGGTCTCCTCAATCGACGCCTATGGCTTCGACCTCGAACTGCTCTATGTGGCACTACAACGCGGATACCGTATCGCAGAAATTCCGGTGAATTGGTCCCATCAGCACGGCTCAAAATTTCGCGTCGTCAGGGATGGGCTCGCCATGCTACGCGAATTGGCCGTGATCCGACGGAATGCAGCCAAGGGCTACTACTCTTCTCCGTCACACCCGAGGAATTTTCATCCGGTCACAGACCGTGGCGCGTGAAGTATGAGACAGGTGAGAAAAGCGCGACGCTAAAGATGGAGAAGAGCATCGCGTCATGCATGAACCGACGTATAACGTTCGAGGTCCCGGAAACCTCGAACCCTCGGCCATCTCGGTGTTCCCGCTATTCTCGCTCGTCCCGCCAGTTCTCGCGGACCCTCATCGTTATTCCGCAGCCTGCTAGCCCTCACCCGGATGATTGCGCGTAGATCGCAACGTTCCCGTCTTCATACTCGCAAAACGCCCTCGCGCCCTGTTGCATTCAGCCTGACATTTCGATACGGTGCCGGGCTTGAATTCCAGTAGCCAAACCAGTCACGGCAGACAGCTTCCCTTAGCCCGCATTATTCATAACACTTCTGCTACAATCGCCGATCCGNNCGACGAACCGTCATGAATAATGCAGGCTAGCCCATGGCCATCGAACAACACCCAACAGCCTCACCTCAACGTCTCACGATGCGATGGGCTGCCCTCTTGTGTCTCCTCATCACCGTGGGGGGGCTGTGGGGATGCGAAAAGCTGACGTCCGCGTTTCGCCGAACCCCCTTTCCGGACATGGGTCCGCGGCTGGCCAACTCCGTCAAGCTGACCTTCGACCCCTCCCTCACCAATCTCAAGATGCCGTATACCGATGGGTGCAATAGCCCGCACGAGCTCAGCGTGGGGGAAGAAGTCGAATCGATCATGATTGACGCGACTGCCCAAAACTTTACGGCCGTAACCGTCACCGGTGGAATTGCCGCACCGATCCAGCCCGACATGGAAATCCTGGTCACGCTCCAGCGCTCGGGCCTCAAGCTCTGGGCTGACAATGTCTATGACCGCGTGCCGGCCGACATGACTCTCGAAACGCTCTTAACCTTTAAGAATGCCGCGGGAAAAGAGCTGGGCCAACAGACGGTTTCCATTGCACACAACCAACGCCTTATTCTGGAGCCGACCCTACGCCGATGCGACTTCGGCAATATCGGAGAATTTGTGCGGGACGCCGGGATCGCCCTCTCGACGCAATTCATTCGGGCAGCCAGGACCCAATTGGCCTCGACAAGCGGCCTCCCCCCTGCACCAGCCGCTGCATCGCCAATAAAATCAGTTCCACCGATAGCGAGCCTACCAGCTCAAAGCACCCTCTCAGCTCTCTCGTTTAAGGCCACCGTGCTGGACGAGAACAGTAACTTGGTCTTCGAGGGAGGCGAACGCATTCGGGTACGCATCGACCTCGTGAACGGAGGAGAGCAGGAATTGCAGGGTGTCACTGCGACCTTGACGGGAACCGCCTCGCTGCTCGCCCAATTTCCGACCACCACGCTGGCGGTCGGACGGCTACAGCCGAGCCAATCCCGCTCGATCGAATTTGCGGCCACGCTGCCACAGGCTGTTCAACAACAGAAGGCCGAGATCCACGTGACGATCTCCGATTCTGGAACCCGCACTCAGCCGCCGCCCCAAACCTTGGCCCTGTCGATCCGCCCCACAGGCGTGAATGCCGACGACGTGGATCACATCCCTGCTGTAGCGACAGGATTTCGGCAGCCCCACACCTACTTGATCTCAATTGGGGTCGGATCCTACCGGGACCAGCAAGTCCCTTCCCGCAAGTTCGCCTTCTTGGATGCCGAGATGGTCTCGAACTACTTTCAGTCCCTCGGTGGCTTGCCGGCCTCCAATGTTCGGCTACTACAAGATTGGAAGGCGTTACGTCTGGATATAGACGAAGCCCTGCTGGATTGGTTGCCGCCTCACATGAACAGGGACGCGGTCGTCATCGTCTATTTCGCAGGCCTGGCCTCGGTCTCTTCCACGGGAGAGACGTTCCTCGTGCCGTACGATGGAACTGCCACGACCACCTCACGAGCATACCCGCTCAAGGATTTGGAGGCAGCACTGTCTCGCTTAAAAGCGAAACAGACAGTGTTTCTCTTCGATGGCATTGTGTCGCGTATGGGACCGGATAGCCGAACCAAGACCACCCTCCCTCAATGGAATCCAACGGGAAGCTCGACCCTTCATGTCATCGGAACCAGCGGCATCGGGCGTGGGTTGGAGGACGACCAGCATCGGCATGGGCTGTTCACCTATTATCTGCTGCGAGCACTGCGCGGCGAGGCCGATACCAACCAGGATGGCGACGTGACACTCGGCGAAACGGTGACCTATCTCAGCCAGAAAGTACGCTGGGCCTCCAAGACCCATATGAACCAGGAGCAACGCCCGTTCGCTGTTCCGGCGATCCGCCCAACCGATCCTTCCGCTGCCTTGATATTGACCAAGCTAGCTGCGATCCAGGGCACCGAAGCCAACTAACAGGATGCTGAAAAAGTCCGCCAGCAGCGTTCTCGCTTCGTTCAGACCCTCATCGTACCCAGAGGATACGCCTCAGGCCTTCACTCGCTGCGGCCTTGCTGGACGACCTTTTTGAGCATCCTGCGGGAAAACTCTCCTGTTGTGGCCGCATGCGCGGATCATTGAGGCTCTAACGTGCTGATATCGTTTTCCCCAGGCCTGCTAGGAGGGTGCTGAAACAGCCGCTCTCCTGACCCGTCAGACCCCGGCACGCCACAACACACCTTTCCCAGGCGTCGTGCTCACGGTGCGTGTGTGACCATGAAGCGCGAAACGTTTCTCATCCCTTCCACAGATGTTCAACGAGACAGAATCACACGACCGAATGACAAAAAAAGAGGGTGGAGGATTCAGTCCTCCACCCTCCTGAACTCACAGCTGCGACGAAACTACTCGGGTTTGCAGAAGCTCCGCTCATAGTTGATGATTGTCCAGGCTTCTTGTTCGGTGATCGCGGCTGGGACCAAGGAGACCATCCCTGTGCCTGCACTACCGTTCTTGATCACCCAGAAGAGCTCGCCATCTTTCCGCTTCTTGTGGAACTTGCAGTTCGTGAAATTGCGGGGGCTCGGATTCAGAATCTTACCGGCCTCGCCCTGGCCATCCCCATTCTTACCATGGCAATTGAAGCAGGTGCCCTTGCCTTCGAACAGCGCCTTTCCTTTGGCAATGTTCTCCGGGGTCGCGGGAATCGGATTCGGGTTGGCCCTCGCGTCGCTCATCTGATCCACCGGAACGCGGGCCTTAAGCGGGTCACGCTCTTCGGCTCCGACCACCGTGACCGACAGCATCATCAGCGCTGCGCTGATTCCCAGAAACTTAGTAAAATACCCCATCAGACTTCCTCCTTTGTGTTTAACCACCGCACATGAACTCGGCCTCTGGCCGCTGGCTCATGAGATCCATGTCAAAGCGACAAAACGCCGGCGAATATAACAATGGCCTTCCATTCATGTCAAGCAATCCATGATGCTACCGGACGGTCCCCCCACTTTACTACTCTTTCACTACCTCATTCCCGGCCTCACACTTACTTCCACTCCGCCGGCTTTCGTTCAGTCTTAGCAGATAACAATCAAAGCTCGTGCCAGAACGCCCTCATGGTGAGACACGATATTCCAGCTAGTTACAGGCATGTACAATTCAAGGAATCTCGGGAACCTCAAAAGGGTGGCGCCATTGCGCCTCAGTCCCTACTGCGGCGCCCCATCTCTCAATGCCGTAAGCCTGTACGCCCTCGTCGCAACGAGCCAAGACAGTCGGCCACAGAACCGGAGGATGTTTCAATTTGAATAAGGAAGGCCCCCAAGACGGATGACGAAGAAACCGCGTTGTGACCGAATGGACGGTGCTGGAGAGCGGTCACGGCTTGATGACGATATCGCGTGCGACTTTGCCGCTCTGGCCGAAGGGTTTTTGAGGTTTGCCATTGAGTTCGGCTTTGACGCCCCCGGCGTTACCGAGCGTCAGGATAAACTGGTCCTGGCCTTTCCATCTGGCCTTTTCGCCAGGTCGGAGCAAGGCCTCTTGGGGACTGCCACCATCGACTTGAACAACGACCCAACTCAACTCTGTCGCCTCAAGGTCCAGGGCCAACTGTCCGTCCGTTGCTCCAGACCCTTCGAGTGAAATCCCTCCCAGCGGCCCGTCGCTCCCCAACGACGAAGAAGCCGGAGCCGCCAGCTCCGGTACAGCAGAAGCTGTGGATGCTGGGCTGGTCACTGGCTCAACATTATTTCCCACGCTCGCCTTGGCTGATACGACAGGGGGCTCGCTCGGTTTGGTCTTGGAGGCCGGCGGGACCGCCTCGGCCTGCTGGCTTGGCGGCGCGTTCTGAGATTCTGGAGTCGGTGGAGCGATCCGCTTGGATGCGGAAGCTGGAAGATCTGAGCTCGAACGACGGACCAGGAGCGACGACTGTTCCCGGCTTAAGAGGAAGATGAGGGTGAGAATCGCGATGCCGATCGCGATCGCGACGGCCTTTCGATTGGCTTGGCGCTTCCGCTCTTCCTCCGCTTGCCTGACTTTCAAACGTTCCCGCTCGACTTGCTTATCGTAATAAGCGCCTGCCGATTGAACGAATCGGTGGATTGCATCGTCTTCATCAAGTCCGAGGGACCGGGCATAGGACCGGACGAAGCCTCGTGCAAATACTTGATCGGGCAACTTGGCGAAGTTCCCATCTTCCAACGCCTTCACAAAATCAGTTCGAATTCGTGTCTTGGATGCGACCTCGTCAATGGTGAGCCCCTTGGTCTCTCTCACCTGCCTGAAAAATTCGCCGATCGATTCCATAGGCGTCTCTCTACGGCTTGAGCCGTGTCAACAGTTCGTTCGCGGCTGTGGCATACTCACCGCTCTTATCGAGCGTCGTCACCTTGGTCAGCGCTTCCCTTGAGCGTCGCTCGAACCCCAGCTTGTAATACACCCTTCCCAGCTCCAATTGTAACAAAGCCGGGGGGACGTTGGGTGGATTGACCACTAAGGCATCCTCAAGCGCTTCCATTGCGCCCTGGTAATCACCCTGGTGAGCCAGCGACAGGCCGAGATGAAATCGGGCCAGGTCCGGCGTTGCATACAAGGGATTGGTCAGCGCCTGGCGGAATGCCGCGATCGCTTCCGGCCACCGCTCCTGTTTCTCCAAGACTTGACCCAAATAGGTGTACGCTTCCGAGTAATTCTCATCGAGTTTTGTCGCAGCCCTAAACTCTTCCTCGGCTTGGGACAATTTACCCTGCAGCGCCAGAATATGACCAAGCCCGTATCGTGCTTCCTTGTTGCTAGGGTCGAGCTTCACGGCCTTCTGGAACGACACAAATGCCTTCTGCTGATCACGATCCAGGCTCGCGATGCCCTCCTGGTAATACCCTTTTGATTTCTTTACTGACTCTCCCGATGTGGCACAGCCAGGCAGCCAACCGATTAACAGGGCCAACACAAGCAACGGGCGCGCGAATGGTCGAACGATCGAACCGGCGAAGAGGTTTTGCGTCACGAAATGTCCTCGAAATGGGTCAACCGCTTAAAGGCTCGAAATCGTTCTTGAACCTCTTTGTAGTCCAGGATTCGCAAACGGTCAAGACTAAAGGCTTCTACGGTAAATGACGCCATGACGCTCCCGAAGATAATCGCTTGCTTGAACGCCTCGCCCGAACGATTGCCAGTGGCCGCCAGATAGCCCAGGAAGCCGCCGGCGAAGGTATCCCCCGCACCGGTTGGATCACGCACATCTTCAAGCGGAAAGGCCGGAGCCCCAAACATCTGCTTCGCGTTAAACATCAGCACCCCATATTCCCCACGCTTGACGATGAGGTGCTTGGGCCCACGCGCGAGTACCTTTTGTGCGACCTTCACTAAATTCGTGTCTTCACCGAGTGCCCGGGCCTCCCCATCGTTAATGATCAGAATATCGACCTGCTCCAAGACCCTCCACAACGCCTCTCGCTTGCCGTTGATCCAAAAGTTCATCGTATCGCATGCGACTAAGGGTGGACGCGGAAGCTTCTGCAGCACATCCAACTGGAGCTCCGGATCGATATTACCCAAGAACAATAGATCTGGAGATCGGTAGGCCTCAGGAATCTTTGGCCGAAAGGTTTCGAATACGTTGAGTTTCGTGTCAAGAGTGTGCGCTTCGTTTAACTGGTGCGTATACTCCCCTTTCCATCGAAACGTCGCCCCAGGCCGCCGCTCCAACCCCGTCACATCGATGCTACGGCTCTTGAGGAACGCGATGTGTTGTGACGGAAAATCTTCCCCCACAACTGCGATGAGGTCGACGCTGGTAAAGTAGCTCGCTGCGGTCGAAAAGTAGGTGGCCGAACCTCCAAGGACCTCGCTGACCTCCCCGAAAGGTGTTTTCACCGTATCTAAGGCGACAGATCCGACCACGAGCAACTTTCCCATCGTTCACCGAGCCTCTTTCTTCGCCGAAATAACCCTATCCATTAACAAGGCTAGCTTCCGCCTGAGCGAGGCGGGCATCTGATCTGACGCCGTGACAATGGCATCCTGCAATGCGCGTTGACAGCCGCAGTCCTTGACGTCGGCCACCGCAGGCATCGCCGTCCGCAACAGTCGCTTGGCTAGCGTGACATTCTGACGGAGAGTGGTCAAGATTGCCTCGACGGTGACGGCCTCTTCCGTCTCATGCCAACAATCGTAATCTGTCGCCAAGGCCACAGTGGAGTAACAGAGCTCGGCCTCGCGTGCCAGCTTGGCCTCAGGGAGATTCGTCATCCCGATTACGCTCGCACCCCACTGGCGATACAACCGAGACTCCCCTTTGGTCGAAAACTGCGGACCTTCGATGCAGAGATACACGCCGCCCTGATGCACGGTGGCGCCAACAGTGCGGCCCGCCTCCAACAATGCCACACCGAGCGAAGCGCAGACCGGATCGCCAAACGCCACATGCGCGACAATCCCCCCCTCGAAGAATGTCGACGCCCGTCGCTTGGTGAAATCAATGAACTGATCCGGCAACACCACGTCCCCTGGCTTGATCGACTCCTTCATACTCCCGACCGCACTCACAGAAATCACCCGCCGAACACCCAGCGACTTCAGCGCATAAATATTGGCCCGATAGTTGATGTCCGAAGGATTAATCCGATGTCCACGTCCATGCCGAGAGAGAAAGGCGATACGAATCCCGTCCAACTCGCCAAGCACCACCTTGTCGGAGGGAGCCCCGAAGGGAGTATTGACCACGAGTTCCTTGACCTTCCGCAGCCCCTCGATATCATACAGCCCACTGCCGCCAATGACTCCAATGTCTGCGCGCGCGGCCTTCCCCTGTCGTGTCATCCCTGGTCCTCAAGTGTGGTGAGAAATCGATCTACCTGCCCGATCACCAGCTCTGCCGTGTGCCGGGCTGATTCCGACTCCTCGATCGTCAGCCACTGAATCCCTGGTTCCTTTCGAAACCAGGTCATCTGTCGCTTGGAAAAATGTCTCGTGTCCCGTTTGAACCGCCGAACCATTTCAGCGACGTCATACTTGCCGGCCAAGTGCTCGGCCACCTGCCGATACCCCAAGCCCTTCATGGCCGCACTGTCCCGCTGGTACCCCTGGGCCAGGAGTTGCGTCGTCTCTTCTATCAACCCGTGAGCCAGCTGCCAATCGATCCGCTCCTCGATACGCCGATACAGCACGTCGCGGTCTCGGTTCAAGCCGATGATCAAGGCTGAAAAGGGCCGCTCGGCAAACCCATGCTCCTGCTGAAACTCCGACATCCGACGACCGGATAGCTGGTACACCTCCAGCGCGCGAATCACTTTCGATTCGTCACGTGGGTGTAACCGCGCCGCAGCCACAGGATCGACCGCCACGAGTCGCGCGTAGAGACGGTCATGCCCTTGGTCCTTCGCCTCCTGCCGCAGGGCCGCCCGCACAATCGGATCGGCCGGTGGTGCGTCGCACAATCCCTTGAGGAGGGTCCGCACATAGAGCCCTGTGCCACCCACCACCAGAGGAAGGCGGCAGTCTCGATAGAGGCGCTCAATCTCATCGAGCGCCTGGCGGCGATAGAGCCCTGCATTAAACGATTCATCAGGATTGACGAGATCGATCAATCGATGGGGAACACCCTGGCACTCCTCTGGAACCGGCTTATCCGTCCCGACATCCATACCACGATAGACTTGCCGGGAGTCTGCCGTGAGTACCTCGGTCTCGAAGGCCTTCGCCACATCGACCGCGACGCGGCTCTTCCCCACAGCAGTCGGTCCAACCATCACGACAACAGGCTTAAGCCGGACCTGCGTCTCAGAGAGGCGACGCATCGCCCTCGCTGGAATGGCCATCATGCCCATCCAACCCGTCCGAACAGCTTGGCAAGTTCATTCGTGGAAAGACGAAACGCCGTACGGCGCCCATGTGGGCAAGTCATGATCAACCCTTCTTCCACCCAATCGTGAATCAGATGTTGAATTTCAGGGAGGGCCAAAGCGCGTCCGGCGCGCACCGCTCCATGGCAGGCCAGCGAAGCCAGGACGGGTTGTACCCGCATTTCCAACGATGACACGCTGTCCCATTCGGTCAAATCGTCGAGCAGATCCTGCACCAAGGCAGCCGCATCCACCTTGCCAAGTCCAACCGGTACTCCGCGAATCGCTACTGCCGTCGCGCCAAAGGGTTCAATCAGGAGGCCGAGTTTCTCCAGATCATCAAGGCGTTTGAGCAACAGAGTGCAATGCGCCGCTGACAGCTCGATCGGTTCCGGAATCAAAAGCGGCTGCGATGGGATATCCCGGCTCTGCCACCCTCGCCAGAGCCGTTGGAAGAGGACGCGCTCGTGCGCCGTATGTTGATCGATCACTTGCAGTTCTTCGCCCACCTGCGCCACGAGATAGGTCCGAAGGATTTGTCCGAACGGCACGATGTCTACTTTCTCTCCACGCTGATACGCCGCAGCTGCCTCGCGGGCGAAGGCCAACTGACTCCCCTCGACGATGCCGGACAGGGACACCGCGTCACCCACATTGACCCGGGAATCCTCCATACGGCCTGAGATCGATGCTGCCGGGTGAGAATTCAGGAACGATGCGGTCTGCCGCTCGGCCGTGGGAACAAACTCCCGTGCGATCTGCGGCAACCCCGCATGCGTGAGACCCAACACGTCCTTCCGCTCGGAACCACCGAGTGCGTGACGGACCGACTGGCGCACCAACTGATGCAGAGCTTCTGTTTCCGCGAAACGGACTTCTTTCTTCGTGGGATGCACGTTCACATCGAGTCGGTCCGGCTCGATATCCAGAAAGAGCACGAACGTCGGATGATGCCCTTTGGGAAGAAACGATCCATACCCCTCCATAACCGCATGAAACACGGTCGCGTTGCGGACGGGGCGCCGGTTCACAAACAATTCCTGTGGCGTTCTTGAGGATCGCGCATGGATAGGATCGACTATCACGCCGCGGATCGACAATCCCGCTGTCCGGCCTCGCACCTCCAAGGTCCGATCGAGAAACGTCTGGCGATATACTTGAAGTATTCGATCGCGATCTGCCGTCACGGCGGGATAGTTGAGAATCTCCTGACCATTATGGGTCAAGCAGAAGTGCACCGATGGCCAGGCAAGACCTGCAAGCTGCACAACATGACTGATATGAGAAAACTCGGTCGTAGTCGTTTTGAGAAACTTCTTTCTGGCCGGTTGATTGAAAAATAGATTGGAGACGTCGATCCGGGTGCCAGGCACGGCGGGCGTGTCCACGATCGCGCTGCCTGCTCCTGCGAGCAAGGTGAGCTGTGCTCCCACCCTATCCTGCCTGGTCGCGGTCGTCATCAACACGTGAGAGACGGACGCGATGCTCGGTAACGCCTCGCCGCGAAAACCCATCGTCGTCACCGAGGCAAGATCCAGGTCGGACCGGAGCTTGCTCGTGGCATGCCGCTCGAAGGCACGAGGAAGATCGGCACGACTGATCCCCTCTCCATCATCCGTGACTCGAATGAGGGCCAGTCCACCATCTTTCACATCAATCGTGATATGCAGGCCCCCTGCATCGAGACTGTTTTCCAGTAATTCTTTCACGACGGCGGCAGGGCGCTCAACGACCTCGCCAGCTGCGATGCGGCTGACTACGTCGTCTGGGAGGACATGGATCTTGGCGGAGCAACTGGCGGCGGGCATGAAGCTAGACTCCAGGGAACGCCGGTAACAAGGGCGCCACTACGAGCCGTCTCGATGGACGTCCGATCATCGAATTTCGGCCAGCTTATTCTTGGCCAGCTTCGCCTCGTCCGACGTGGGAAACTCTTCGATGACCCGTTTGAGATTCCTTTTCGATTTGGCGAGATCTCCGGTTTCTCCCGCCGCGAGCCCCAATTTGAAGAGCGCCGCCGGCACCTTCTCGTTCCCCGGATACTCCGTCGAGAGGTACTCGAACGATTCCATCGCGCGCACGTAATCTTTCTGCTGATAGGAGGACTCGCCCAACCAGTAGTAGGCATTCGGCGTCAGCGACGTGCCAGGGAAGTCTTTCACAAATCGCTGAAAGCCCGCCACTGCAAGATCGTATTTCCCGTTGAGATAGTCGTTGTAGGCCAGATTGAACGCCGACGTCGGGGTAATCGTGGGAACGCCGGGCATCATCGTCGGTACATCTGCAGAGGAGGCAGGCTTCTGTGGTTTGGAGGGGCGCGCGAGTTCTCCAGAGGTTGGCTCCATCTTGGGCACAGCCGGAATACCAAATATCTCGTCGGATTTGGCCAACCGGCTTTCCAATTTCTGTATCCGTGCAGACATCTCATCGAGCTTCGGCCTGACGGATTCGCTATCTTTCACCCGCTCCAACGATTCCAAGCGTCGTTGCAGCGCATCCAGCCGCTTTTGATCTTGATCTTGCGACTTCGACACCGTCGCCAAGTGGTCACGCATCTCCACAAAATCTGCGTGTTTGGCACATCCGGCGAGCCACAGGACCGACCCAGCCATAAGAACAACCGATCCTACGAAACCTGTTTTCTTGCGCATCACAGCTATCGCGACTCCTTCAACTGGGATAGTTTATCGGACGCTTTTCCTGCCTCTGAACTCCGTGGAAACAACGTCACCACCTGTTTGAAGGCCGAAGAAGCGCGCTTCTTATCTTTCATGGCCAGGTACGCATACCCTTTCTTCAAGATCGCCGCTGGTACTTTTTCGCTCTGGGGGAAATCCAGTTCGACGCGGTCATACGAATCGATCGCCTGCTTATAATCCTTCTTGCCGTAGTGCGATTCACCGAGCCAATAGCGCGCGTTTGGCGACAGATCCGAGTTCGGATGGTCACGTAAAAATGCGGCGAACCCCTGCCGGGCTCCATCCAAGTCCCCATTACGAAACAAGACCAGTAGACGTTCGTACTCGAGTTTATCGGAGCGCTCCCCAGTCTGGCTGACTCGCAGGTTCGGCGACTCCTCGGACTCGACCGTCGGCGTCACCGCTTCAGCCGATTGTCCCGCTTCAGCTTGCGTAGAAAGCGAAGCCGAAGGCGTTTCCTGCTCAACCTTTGGGGCGTCAGATGAAGGCACCAACGCCGATCGATGGGCCGGCTTTGTGACGGACTGACGTGCCCCTCCCTTGCTTCCCCCTCGTACATGCGCATCCTGCGCAACCTGATCAACGGCCTTAGAGAGGGCATCCAGACGACGGTCCTGCTCATCGAAACGGGCAGCAAAATTCTGCGCGACAGACGCGACACTCTTATTGACCTCGCCTAAGTGACCAGTCACCGCCTTATTCATCTCGTTGATATAGGTCGTCGAGGCCTTGATATCGGACTCAACCTTGGTCGACAGTGCCTTATTGGCCTGCTCCTCTTGAGCCAGGCGCTCACTCAAAGCAGTCGCCGTCTTCCGCTGTTCCTCAAGCCGGGCGTCCACACTCTTCATGAGTGCGCTATTGGTCTTCTGCACTGCCTCGATCAGCTCTTTCCTCAGGGTCTCCATTTGCTTGTTGACATCATCGAGGCGGCTGTTCATTTCCATCCTGAACCGATCGCGGTCCTCTTTGCTCTTCAGGTCCTGAGTGTCGAGACTCTTTTGGACCCAGGCATAGCGAGTCGAACTCTCCGTCTCTATTTTTCCAGCCAACTGCTCTACCTTCTTTGTCTGCTGCTCGATCTGGGTCGCGCGCTGCTTGAGGTCTTCCTGCTTGCCCTGGAGTTCCTGAGCTTGGTGCAACGCCCGCTCCAGTTCGCCACGCAACTGCGGCAACTCTTGCTCCCGAAGCACCGAAATCTCCTGACTCTGTCGCGCACGGGTCTGTGCCGACTCATCGCTCGACTGCTTGATGCGCAGCTGAAGATTCTTCTCCGTCTGTTTGAGATCAGATTGTTGGGCAATGCAGCCAGTCAACAATAGTGCACAGATCGCACAGATCGTCGTCCAGGTTCCCTTTGTATCCGAATGGTTCCACATTGTTCCACCCTCTATGATAAAGGAATCCCCCGCTCTCTCCTCACGGACAACGAACCCACAACCGTGGCGATAAAGAGTCCGTCGCCTACTTCCCGGTCTTCACCACAAGATGTCCTCGCCGATTCTGCTGGTAGCACGATTCCGCATGTTCATTGCAGGAGGGCCGCTCTTTCCCATATGACACCACGGACAGACGATTGGCACCGACACCGAGTTCGACCAGATAGTTCCGCGCAGCTTTCGACCGTTTTTCACCGAGCACGAGGTTGTAGGCGGAGGTCCCGCGCTCGTCACAGTGCCCTTCAACCTTGACCAGCGCGCTCGGGTTGGACTTCAGCCACTCGGCATCGCGACTCAATGCTTGACGCCCATCCTCGGGAATCGTCCAGCTATCGTAGGCAAAAAACACATCTTGCAAGCTCGCTTCGGCACGAAACTCATCCATTTGTCTTCCAGCACTGCTGGAGGGATCCACCTTCGCCAGCATCGTGCCACTCCCCACACGCTCTTCTGAAGGGTTCTTGTCGAGGCCCCGAAGCCCGCCGCCGCCTGACTGAACACCGGTGTCCGGGAAGTTGCCGACACCGGACTTGGAACTATCTGAACTCCCCCCCTTCGCCATCCCTTGAGTGGACTGGGAGTCGCCGCCTGATTGTACGGATTTCTTGGAGCAGCCAGGCATACCAATCAATGCTATGCTCATCACCAGCACCAAGCTGCATGTACCTAGTGTTTTATTCATACCCCTTACTCCTTTCCCTAGATTAGCCATCTCGATCATTCGCCTTCATTCATCCGATACGGTCAACATGTCACACTTAGGATGCCGGAGACCAGGAGGGAGCACTATTGTGCGTCCCCTCGAAGGTGAGCCGTTCAATGTCCTTACCATCGGCATCGATCATATAGATGTGGCTCTTTCCATCGGCCGTCGAACTGAACACCAGATGCCGGCCATCCGGCGACCAGGAGGGTGAATCATCGACGCCCGGTCCTGTCGTCAATTGCATTCGCTTCTGTCCGTCCGGCGAGATGACACAGAGCTTATACTCTTTATGCGTTCGGCACACGTAGGCGATCCAGTTCCCGCGTGGCGACCATACTGGCGCCGCATTGTAATCGCCTTCAAACGTCAGACGGCGCACGTTCGACCCGTCTGAACCCATCAAGAATAGCTGCGGCCCGCCACCCCGATCCGACACAAACACCAGCTCCTTCCCGTTCGGAGACCAGGAGGGAGACAAGTCGCCGGACGGGTTTATTGTCAATCGTTGGATGGCTTTCGTCCTTGTGTCCAACCGATAGAGTTCGGAGTTGCCTTCGTGACTGGACGCAAACGCCAGGAAGTTTCCATCAGGGGACAGTGCCGGAGTGATGTTCAATCCCCCCAGAGAAATCACCGTCCATCGCTTGCCCGTCGCCAACTCAATCATGTCGATGTCCTGCGTATTGCGATTGCGATAGGCGGTAAAGATAAGGAACCGGCGATCTGGAGACCATTGCGGCATGAGGTTCAGAAATCCATCGGCGGTGAGTTGGCGCGCATCGTGGCCATCATAATCCATCACGAACAACTCGCGAGCGGTCCCCTGTTCAGCCACGTACGCGATCTTCGTCCGCGCGATGCCCGGCTCGCCCGTGTAACGAAATACCAGTTCGTCGGCAAAGCGGTGCGCCATCAGCCTCACAACCGAGCGCGATCCTGCGTAGCGCTTCCCCCCCACGAGTTCATTACTGCCGCTGTCATAGACGAAGCCTTCCATATTCACGTCGGCCTCTGTGTCAGTACCTTTCAGGCCTGCCTTTCCCCAGACCAAGACCGAGACACCCTTCTCAGCCGCCTGTTTAAATACGATCTTGGAACCGGTCCCCATCCCATTGCCGATATCGGGTGTTTGGATCCCAAGACTGGGCAAATCCACCAGGTCGAAGACCAAGGAGCGTTTCACATCCTTTTTGAGGACTTCTTCGATCCGCCCCCCCAACCAGTCGGGACCTCCTGCGTTTTGTATTCCCATAACACCCAGGGAGATCTTTTGGAAGTCGGGACGTGTGGCTTCGAGAAACACATCTGCCGCCCCAGATTCAAGAATGCCGACAACTCCTGCTAGCAGCAGCAGTCCCCCGAACCAGGCACTGACTAATTTCAGCTGTGTCATCCGACCGACTCTCCGACTCGAAATACCATTTCTACATCTTTATAGCTGTCTGCCATATCGGCAGGAAACACTGGCAGAACTCGTGGCCGCAGCACGGCACGCTGGCCCGCCATATCAAAATAGGCATTCCCGGACGACTGTTGCACGACCACGTCTTTGATCGTCCCATCCCGTTGAAGCCGAAACTTGACGATCATCGTATAGGTTTGTCCCTCCATAGCGACCGGAGGCGGCTCCCACTGGCTACTAATAATAGACTGCACACGAGCCCAGTAGGGGTTCGACCCAGCCGTACCGGAAATCCTCAGAGTCGTCTCAGGGGTCTTGGCCGCCGGAACTTTCACCTCTTGCTGGGGTGCCGGCTTTGATGTCGCCTCGCTCGGCTTCACCTCTTTTGGGATGTCCAGCTTGGCCGCAGGCTGAAACTGCTTGATCTTTTTCAGCTCTTCTTCTAACTCACGATTCAGATCATCGCTTACCGAAGACCGCTGCGGGATCTTCGCGACCTGGTCTTGCGCCACATCCGGGACACGTGAGATATCAAGCACCTTCATCTTCGCTGCCTGTTGGGGCTGAGCCACCGATTTTGTTGCGGGACTCAAATCTCCAAACTTTGGCGCATCCGGCGGAAGCTGTAGATCCCGCAGCATGTCCCTTCTTTTCTCGCCTACTGGAGGCGCGGCAGAAGGAGCTGCGCTTGGAGCCACCGCCTTGACTAATGGCGCCGGTGCCGGCTTCGAGTCTGAAACTTTTGCTGACTCCGCGGGTTTCGCCGGCTCGGCTTGCCTCACAGGTGTTGGCAGACTGACCAACGACACTTCGACAGACACCAAAGGTCGTTCACCCTGTTGCGGAAGCCGAAGCCCCACCGCCACGAGCAAGACACCCACATGAAGGACGAGCGACAGCGCCAGTGTTCGCTTGAGTCGAGAAGAGAGTCTGGATTGATCGTCCTGATCGAACCACAGACCTGACGGAACCGACGCCTGGGACGCCATAACAACCAGCCCCCTCGCGCACGTTGCGTCAACTTTTTCTCGGCGGGAGACGAGGAATTTGTGGTGCTCCCACATGCTCAGGACCGACCGGCTCCGTCACCATCCCAATCTTCTCGATCCCAGCTTTCTTGACGCCGTCCATGACTTGCACCACGACGCCGTAGGGCACGTCGCGATCTGCCCTGAGATAGAGCGACACATCAGGATGGTCCCGTTTCAAGAGCTTCAATTTTTGCTCCAGCTGAGCCACCCCAACCGGATCTTTGTCGAGATAGAGTCGTTGATCCTTTTCGATCGTGAGCACCGTGCGCATTTCGGGTTTGATGGAATTCGTGGCAGAAGTCGGCAGCGTAATATCCATCCCTCGATACAACATCGGCGCGGTGACCATGAAAACCACTAAGAGGACGAGGACCACATCGACGAGAGGGATAACGTTGATTTCTGCCAGAAAACGGCGGTGCCGAGACTCAAGGGTCATCCTTGGACTCCGACCGAAACTGGTTTCGTCTTCGATGTAGCGGTCGAGAGAGACGCCAAAAGCTCGATGGTGACCGAATCCAACCGGAATGCCGTACTGCGAATCCGAGTGAGGAAGTAGTTATAGGCAATCACCGCGGGGATGGCGGTGAACAGACCGGCTGCCGTCGCAACTAGGGCCTCCGCAACGCCAGGAGCGACAGCAGAAATACTGGCAGTCCCTTGGGTGCCGATCTCACGAAACGCATCGATGATTCCCATCACGGTCCCAAGCAGTCCGACAAACGGAGTAATGTTTCCCGTCGTGGCAAGGAACGGGAGATAGGCCTCAAGCCGTGAGAGCTGGCGTTGTCCGAGATGGGACGCCGTCCGCTCTATGACATGTTGATCAATTGGTCCCGAGCCGACACCATCCCTCCCCTCGATTCGCCCAGATCCCACCCGCTCCATGACCCCTTCGAATACACTTGCGCTGGGACTCCCATCGATTCGTCGAACTTGCCGATACAGCTCGTCGAGATCTCGTGTTTTCACTAGGAGCGACAGGAACCGCTTGTCCTCCCGGTCTGCCACTCGAAGCGCTCGCCATTTGAAGAAAATAACGGCCCACGAGATGACCGAGAAGACGAACAGGAGCAAGAGCACGATTTTGGAAACCGCGCCGAGCGAACCCACCAGTCCGATGAGACCTGTTTGAAACATGCGACAACGACCTTTCCCGGTTCTAGGAAGTACTCACAGTCCTGCCTACGGAGTCTAGCAAACACAGGAGAAAATGGCGGGGCCGACGGGATTTGAACCCGCGACCTCCAGATTGACAATCTGGCGTCCTAACCAGCTGAACGACGGCCCCTCGAAACTCTACTTATAGCGGAAAATGTGGATGACAAGACTATATCTAGCGGTTGGTCCCGTCTAAAATTTCATTATTCCTGTTCAATGATCTGTCCTGCCCCCCGTGAACCAGCTTTCGCGCTGGTAGGCGGAACAGGGATCGAACCTGTGACCTCTGCCTTGTAAGGGCAGCGCTCTCCCAACTGAGCTATCCGCCCGATTTTGTTAGCAACCTTGGCGGATGCTACCAACTCCACTTGCCCTTGTCAATCGAATCTCGCACTCTTCTTGCATTTTTTGGCCGCTGCGCACTCCACTCATATGAGTCGCGTCTCCTCGGTTATTTTTTTTGCCCCCGCCGCCGGCCCATCCGAGGGAAATACCTGTCATGCACCCGCTTCAGGCGTCCCCGTTCAATATGCGTATAGATCTGCGTCGTCGCAATACTCGCATGGCCGAGCATCACTTGAACAGACCGAAGGTCCGCCCCGCCTTCGAGCAGATGCGTCGCAAACGAATGCCGGAGCATGTGAGGCGATATGACCTGTGTAATCCCGGCTCGCCGTGCACGGCTTCGCAGCAACTTCCAAAAGGCTTGCCGCGTCAACGGCCCGCCCCGCCTCGACACGAACACATACCGTGAGGCCCGTTTCTTGAGAAGCCGTGGCCGCGCCTCTTCTACATACTGCAACAGCAGCTGTCGGGCCCCCTCACCCATCGGCACGAGACGCTGCTTCGCACCCTTGCCCGTGACCCGAAGATACCCGACATCAAGATTCACCTGCGCTGCCTCAGCCATCACCAATTCCGATACGCGAAGCCCCGTCGCATAGAGCAACTCCACCATCGCGCGGTCACGCAGGTCTTCAGGGGTCGGGACTGCCGCCAGGTCCAACAATGCGATGACGTCTTGCTGCGACAACGTTTTAGGCAGTCGAACGCCTCCCGATATCGGGACCCGACCAATGGTAGGATTCTCCTCAATCATCCGTTCCCGCATCAGAAACCGGAGCCATCCACGAATAGCCGAGAGGCAGCGTACAGAGGAGGCACGAGACAACCGTGCCTCGTGCAAGGAACGGAGAAATCCCGTCAATGTCTTCGGCGTAAAAGGCCCGAGCAGCACGGCACCGGTTCGATGCAAGTAGGAGTGGAATTTACTCAAGTCGCGGCGGTAGGCTTCGACCGTATTGACGGAGAGACCACCCTCCACCCGGAGATGGCTCAAATATCGCTCGGCCAGCGGATCTAGCATCATTCGTGCGATGATAGCCAATCGCTCAGATGAACACAACGAACCCATAGGAGCCTGTCCGACATTGACCGTTCTACTGTGGCGAACGATCCACGACGATCTGCGTCGTGCTCGGCCCGAAAAAATCCTCAACGTATTCCAGCGAATACGCCTCCGGCTTTTCCGGGCCTGCGGCCTCGCATCTGGCCGCACCTCCTTCGCCTCGTCACGAACGACAATGTCGGACAGGCTCCTAGCCGCACTATTCATGACGGTTCGTCGCGAAATCGCCCGAAAGCGCGTTCTTCGTGAAGCGTATCTCGCATGCGACGGTACAAACACACTCTTTCCGTCCTGCGCTTCACGCTTCACGAACAACGCTTCACGCGCAAGACCAACGAATCCGCGATTGCAACAGAAGCGCTCATGAGTAATGCGGGCTATGGGGGTTTACCTTGACACCCCACAGGGTTTCCGATAGGAGTCACGTGCGAATGACATATCCGTCGCACCGTCAGGAGTTCATGGCCCGCCCGTTGATATCTCTATCTTCACATCGCACGTATGTCCTTTCGGTACGCTGGTGCCATGCGCTTACACTTGCCTGGAGCATGCTCTGGCCAGTCACTGGGTTCGAGTTCAATCCCCCCGTCTATGCAGAAACAGGGCCCGCTAGCCAGGCGAACCATCCCGCGCTGAACCAGGCGAAGCGCCTGATCGACGCAGGTCAGGCTGAAGAAGCCCTCACCATACTCCGTCGTTTTCTGGCCACCGCTCCGAAGCCCGATCTGCTCGACGACACCTATTTACTCCTCGGCGCAGCCCTGCACAGCACAAAGCAAGATGGGGACGCTTTAAAATACTTGCGCCAGCTGCAAACCGAGTTCCCCAACTCAGAGGTGACGGACCGAGGCAAGCTGATGCAGGCCCGAGTCCATGCAGCGATGGGCAATCTCGACCTGGCCCTGCCGATCTTGACAGGTCTGCGTAACCTTTCAAAAGATGACGGCACGAAACGCGAAGCCCTGCAGTTGAGCGGCGACTTCTACGCGCAAAAAAAGGACACGACCCGTGCCATTCAGGCATGGCTCGATGAAGTGGCCTTGGGAACCGAAGACCAAGCAGAAGACGTGCGGGCCCGCATTCGCGAGCTGGCCAGCGAGACGTCTGACAAGAAAGCCCTCGAGCAAATCCGCAACACCTTCCCGCGCAGCTTTCCTGGCGATCTCGCGTCCCTCCGACTCATCGACCTCTACGTCGGCCGTGGAGAAGAACACCAAGCCATCCGGCGAATCCAGCAATTTCTCCTGAATTTCCCGATGCACCCGCAGGCAGCAAAAACCTCGGAACTCCTCGCCACACTTCAAGCCAAACTACAATCCAACCAGTTTTTCATCGCAGCGGTCCTGCCGCTTTCAGGAAAACTTGCCCCCTTTGCGAATGAAGTCCTCGGCGGAATTCAACTGGCCGTCGAAGCAAACAAAGACCGGGCAGAAAGCGCATCGGTCGGTCTCATCGTCAAAGATTTCGAATCCGATCACGCCTCGTTTTTGGACGACTTCTCCGAACTGCTGAACACCGATCGTCCCCTCGCCGTGATTGGCCCGCTCCTCTCGAAAAGTCTTCCGGTCATGGCTGAACTCGCCGAGCGAGCCCACATCCCCCTGATCACGCCGACGGCGACCTTGCCCAACGTCAGACGACTCGGCAACTATGTGTTCAGCACGGCGCTTACCTTTCAACTTCAAGCCAAACGCATCGCGGCCTATGCCATGAAGGAACAAGGATTCCGCCGGTTCTGCATCCTGCATCCCGACACCACGTATGGACGCGAATTGGCCCGGCTTTTCGCCCAAGAAGTGCGCCAGCA
>PLBR01000027.1 GCA_003135435.1 Nitrospira sp.
ACTGGGCCTGACGGGGTACAGTCTATAGTCCCCCTCCCCGCTTGATGGTTCTTTCAGAGAACCATTACAGTGACATGGGTTCGTACTCACGTTGCTATTTAGAGGGAGGGTAACCACTCATGCGCTATCACTTGGAACAAAGAATCCATACTCTCGCTGAGAACGTTGTTGACTATGCGACTGGCGGAGCACCCTCATTTACCGCTGATGACCTGACCGGGCAGGTCAGACGCCGGCGTCACTCGCGCCATTCGACGGCGCCGAATCCGCTGTTCCCGAGCAACACATACATGAGGCTGACGATACTGACCGTCTGATTCCTATAGTCCACGTGCGGATAGCTCGCATCTCGCTGGGAGGCAGCATACCGGAGGGCGATGCCGTGGCGGTCAAAGACCCGCAATGTGAACGAGGCGTCTCCGACCATCATGTTTTCCCTTCCCTGGGGCTCTGGAGAGAGCACCCCGGTGACATAGTATTCACGCCCCGTGAAATCGATCATGGCCCTCTCGCCCAGGATGAGACGAAGCGCGAGCAGAGCCTGCGGACTGACGCCATAGTGGTAATCCCGATCGCCGGTGCGTTTAATGCTGCCGGCGGCGCCATACCCGGTACCCCCCAAGGCGGTCCCCTGAAGCGCCACATCCTGCGATAGCCACGTTTGCCAGGTGGTCCCGAGTGAGAGCGCCGTGGTCGAGACACGAAAGACTTGCGGGGAGATATAGTCATAGCTCCCGTAAAGTCCCCATATCCCACGCGTAGCCTCACCGGACGCATAGGCCGCTCCGACCAGGAGCCCGCGGGTATCGAGGCTCTCCAAGGTGTTTGCGGTGGCGGCGGTGACATGGAAGTCGAAATAATCGAAGGGACGGGCGTACGTATAGCCCGGCTTTCCAGGAAGCCCATAGCTAACGGTGAGGTCTCCGACCGCTCCCTGCTCCTTGACGTTGGACGAGACGTTGTGGCTACTCGAAGTGAGCGTCCCGCCGGCTTCAACGCGCACGAAGGTGGCCGGATTGTGGCTGGGATAGACCGCGTCAAACCGGTTGCCGAAGGCGAGGCGGTTGAAACCTGTGGGCGGCGAGATGACCCCCGCGGCCAGTTCACGCCAAAAGCCCGGCTTGCCTTCGTCGTCGGTCTCCAGCAGCAGGTTGGCCATTCGAAAGAGCGGTTCACCCAGGAATGTCCCGCCAAAGGTGGTCGTGATCTGGTCGTTGATGGACGGGGTCGTCTTCTCGCCTCCTAACTCCCAGAGCGTACTGCCGGCTGCCGTATAGAGAAAGGATTCCCAGAAATTTAGACCGGCGGATCGTGCCAAGCCGAAATAGATCGTTCCGCTGTAGGGGTGCAGGAACTGGTTCACGGAAAACTGATCATCGTCGATCACCCACTTGCCATCCGTGACATGCTGACGGAACGTATTGGGGGTCACGCGGTAGAGGGCCTCCGGCTCGGTGAAGTGCCGGTCAAATTGATTCAGCAGGAAGAGGTAGCCGAGGATCTCCACACCCGGGATGACGTAGCTCCTGCCGGCCCTCGTCTCCCAGTTGAGAACCTGTTTCGGCTCCTCTGGGGCGGGCGGGCCGATGGGGACGGCCTGCGGGGGTGCCGGTAACGTGGGCTCGATCTCGGAGGTGCGTTCCTGTGCGAAGCCCATACTCGGCGTCAGGAGGGCGAGCACGAGGGCACCGGTGAGAATCACCCAAAGGAATTCGCCGACAAACTGAGATCCGCTCATCCCCGGCGCATTGCCGAACGGGCCCTCTTCCTTACATGACCGTGCGGATCGTGTGTCTGTACCTATCTTCACTTCCATTTGATTGTCCTCCCAACGTGAAACACATGCTCATGCCCGTTTCGTCTTCCAGCCCATTCATCCGTCATTTCACGGACCCCTAATGGGGCTCAAGCCTATTCGTTCTCATTCACCAGTCCGGGCCATCCTGGGCGCTCGGGACCACCAGCGGTGTAGCAGATAATATGTGCCGAAATTGAGCAATAGTGACCAGTCTGGCCGTACTCTTCTGAGCATAGTGATTAAAACATTCCATAGGAGTATCCTATGGCACAAAAAGCTACAGCCCATGACAAGAAATCTGCCGAACATCATGAAGCTGGCGCCCACGACAAAGCAGTGCATCAGGAGAATATCCACTCATGCTATTTCCTACAAGGAGGAGGAATTATGTTGAAGAAAGTGATCATGCTGTCATTCGCGGTGCTCTTTGGCATGCAAGCAGGCCTGGCGATGGCAGCTAATCCTGACACCGGGCCTGGCTGCGGGCTGGGCAAGCTCGCCTGGAGCGATTATTCAGAACAAAAGAGCATCGCACCCCAGGTGTTGATGGCGACCACGAACGGTACGTTCGGCAGTCAGACGTTCGGGATCAGCACGGGGACCTCAGGCTGCACGAACGATGGGAAGGTCATGGCCGAGCAGAAGACGACGATGTTTGCTCAGCTCAACTTTGAGAACCTCTCTCAGGAAATGGCGCAGGGCCAGGGTGAGCATCTCGCATCACTCGCCACCTTGATGGGTGTGCCGGCTGAGCATCAGGCGGCGTTCTTTGCCATGACTCAGGAGCGGTACACCTCCTTGGTCAAGACAGGTGCAGCCTCACCGGTAGCGATGGTCAAAGCGATCAACGACGCAATTGCCACGCATCCAGTCCTTGCCCAGGTTTCGACTCGGTAATCACCAGCATGGGGCTTCGACGTTGAAGTCGAAGCCCCATGTCTCGCTTACCTGGCCTTTCCCTGAATGACTCCGCCCCGTCCACACGTCGCCGTCGACCCTTGAGAAGACAGGTGGAGCAAGGGATTTCTTATCCCTCAGCCCTCGAAAAGCGTTATTCGTTCAATGGCATCCGCTTCCCTTCCCTAGAGCTCCCCCCCTTCACCTCACACGCAGGGCACCCACCATCATGACGATTGGAATCCGGCTGTTTACCCCTCAAACCCA
>PLBR01000034.1 GCA_003135435.1 Nitrospira sp.
AGGCTTGGCCTTTCTCGGGGCAGTCGATGCCGTTGAGACGGATGCTTTCAGGGTGGTGGTTGTGCAGGACTTCGATCGTGTCGCCGTTGAGGACTGAGATGAGGAGCCGGTGAAGTCGGCAGCTATACAAGGCTGTACGATGACCCCGGCAGCTCCTAGAAAGGCGAATGTGACTCGAAGGACGAGAAGAATGAGGCTGTGGTTTTTCGCGGATTACTTTTGCTTCGCTACAATCTGTTCTTTGATTTTGTCGTAGGTCGCCTACGGAATAATCTTCTTCTGCACCAACTCGTCCTTCCGCTTGTACGGACGGCCTATGATGATCTTGTCGGAGTACGCCTCTCCAATTCCTGGCAAAGCCTTGAGTTGGGCCGTGGTCGCGGTGTTGATGTCGAGGAGGTCGGATTTCTCGGCAGCTTGGACCACTGAGGAAACGGTCACGGCAAAGGGGAACAACGGGAGCGCAAGCAAGAGTACACTTCCCATTCCTACACGGATCGTCCATCTGACCAACAGTGGATAAAGCGCCGGAACCCTGATTCGAGATGAGCTCAGGCTCCGCGGTGACCAGTAAATCTCTTCGCTTCTGTCCTCAAGTGCGTTATGTCTAAGCCATGAAGATTCTGTTAGTCAGCGATTACGCGGTGCCCAGAGGCGGCAATGAGGTGGTGACGCTGTCGCTACGTGACGGGTTACGAGCCCGCGGCCATGATGTGCGTCTCTTTGCAAGTCGAGCGTATGTGGATGCAGGCATCGAACCGGCCGAATATACCTGTTTTGGCACGGCGACGCCGTTGCGGGCGGCGTTGTGGTGCGGCAATCCGTCCGCGTTCTTCGGGTTGCGGCACGCCCTGGCGGATTTCAGGCCCCATGTCGTGCATGTGCGATTGTTTCTGTCTCAACTGTCGCCGGGGATCCTCCCGTTACTGCGCGACGTCCCTGCCGTGTATCACGACGGGTGGTATCGGACCGTCTGTCCGATCGGATCGAGAGTGTTGCCGGACGGGAAGGGATGCCGGGAGCCGGCCGGCTCCGTCTGTTACCGATCCGGTTGCGTACCGGCCCTCGCCTGGCCCCTCTTGATGACGCAACTTCGTCTGTGGCGGCGGTGGCGTGACGTCTTCGATGTCGTCGTCGCCAACAGCCGATCGGTCGCCGGGTGGCTGGAGTCCTCCGGGATCCCCCGTGTGGAGGTGATTCCGAACGGCATCGAGGCCCGTGAGCCGCGCCCTCCTCTGTCGGGCCCGCCGACCATCGCCTTCGCCGGTCGATTGGCGCACGAGAAGGGGGTGGATACGCTCTTGAACGCGTACAAGCTGGTCATCGGGCAGCGACCCGACGCGCAATTGTTGATTGCCGGGGAAGGGCCCGAAAGCGGCCGACTGCGGAAGATCGCGGAACAGCTCGGTGGGAAGATCGAGTTTCTCGGCCATCAGCCGCGCGAGATCGTCGAACGCCGGTTCAATGCTGCCTGGGTGCAGGTCGTTCCCTCTCGCGGGACTGAGGCATTCGGCAATGCCGCGGCTGAAGCGATGATGCGCGGCACAGCTCTGGTGGCCAGCGCCACCGGAGGCTTCACCGAGTACGTGCGGCACGAAGAGACGGGACTCCTGGTTGCGCCCGACGATCACGCCGCACTCGGGAGCATGTTGCTCAAGGTCCTCGGCGATCGGGAGTATGCCGAATCACTCGGCGGGGCCGGTCGTCGCTTTGCGCTCGCGGCGTTCGATCGGGGGCAATTTCTCGACCGGTTTATTGCCATCTACGAAAGGCTGACCAAGGCCCGAGCCGTCTCGGTGTGAGCCGGTTGGGGCCATCAGTGCCGGGAAACCTCTCCGCTGCTCCGTTCCCGAACCGGCGCGATCGTATCGGCGCAGTCGGCGACGCGAACCGTCCGGCCGGAGTCGGCTGACTGGGTGACCGCAAGGGCGACCCGGGTGGCCGCCATGCCGTCCGCAAACGTCGCGCCGGCCGGGGTGCCGCTGAGAATGGCCTGGACGAAGCCCTTCCACTGATTGTCGTATGCGTTGGCGTAGTATCCTCCCATTGCGGCTCCCCGCACTGCACGGAGCAATCGATCCGGGGAAGACAGGGCCTTGGACATGAGTTTCTTCACCCCTTTGCATCCGGACGGGTCGAAGCGCAGCCCGTCGAGCGCGTATCCGGAAATGCGCAGCCGACCGGCCGACCCGTAGATGTCGATTTCCAAGTCGTCCATCGTACCCTGGCAAAACCCGGCGGTGGCGACGATGCCGTTCTCCAGTCGTGCAGTCACGGCCGCAGTGATGTCATTGTGCAGTTCTGAGCGGCTCGCGACTTGTACTTCCTCGACGTGACTCCCGGTGAGGAAACGCCAGAGGTCATAATAATGCACCCCCGATTCGATCAGGACGCCGCCACCCGCCTCGCGGCGCTGACGCCAGGCCGGAACATTCGCACGCCGGAGGATCCCGCTGGTAAACACGGTCCGGAGCAGTTCGACTGTTCCGAGTCGACCGGAGGCAATCCGCTTCTGTGCCTCCTGCACGAGCCGATGCCAGCGAAGATGAAAGCCGACCATGGTCGTCACCGGAGCGGAGTCGGCTGCATGGACCAACCGCGCGCACTGTTCGAGCGAGAGGGCCAGCGGTTTCTCCATGAAGACGTGCTTCTTCGCCTCCAAGGCCGCCAGCCCGATGACTTCGTGCAGGACCGGTGGGACGCAGACCGCCACGGCATCAACCGATGGGTCGCGCAGCAGGGTGCGATAGTCGAGGTATCGGCCGGGGATCGCGTAGCGATCGGCCACTGCGTGAAGGGCTTCCCTGGTAGTGCCGGCGATCGCGGTCACCCGTACTCCGGGGAGACGGGTCAGGACAGGCAGGTGCAGCCGTGATGCGGCTCCGGCATAACCGATGATCCCTATTCCGATAGTCATTCCGCGTCCTTCCTGCCCTCAACTGCGGTTCCTCGTTTCCCTTTCGACCCGTGAAGGGAGACCACAGGCCGTCGTGTGGATGATGTCCTGCGGGCGCTCTTGAACCGGTGCCGAGGGAGGGTTATTCTGCCGTTGCTCACAGCAACCCGGAGTCCTGCATGAACCAGACACGTGAACGCGGTCCGCTCGTGCTCCTTGCCTTTGATGCCGGCGATGCCGGGTTGATCGAGCAATGGGCCGACGAGGGCTACNNGGCTACCTGCCGACCATTAAGGGGCTGCTCGAGCGGGGCGTGCAAAGCCGGCTCACCGGCTCCGAGTTTGTCAGCGAAAACGGGATCTGGGTTTCCCTGCTCTCCGGCCTGTCCCGGGCGCAGCACGGGTATTACTACTGGCGTCCGCTCAAACCAGGCACCTATGAACTCGAACTTTCCGATCAACGGGTGGACAATGCTGTGCCCTTCTGGGGGCATCTCTGTGAGAGTCGACTGCGTGTGGCGGCCATCGATGTCCCGGAAATGCATTGTACGGCCGGCGTGCCAGGCGTGCAGGTGGCCAACTGGGCGCCTCACAACGCACGATTTGCGGGGTACTCCGTCCCGTCGTCGCTGTTTGCGGATCTGCGCAAGCAATTCGGCTCCCCGCTCGGGGTGGAAGAACTGGTCGGAGGCACTCTCGACGACGACGAGCGGATCTACACGGGATTGTTGAAGCAGATCGAACAGAAAGCGGCCATCTGTCGGCATCTGTTGTCTCGTGATCACTTTGACCTGGTCGTCATCGGGTTTCACGAAGCGCACATTGCCGGGCACCAATTCTGGAAGTATTCCGATCGCGCCAGCGCCCCGGTGCACCACGGAGGCCGTTTGAAGCATGCGACGCGCGATGTGTACCAGGCGATCGACCACATGTTCGGCCAGGTGCTGGATCAACTGGGGCAGGATAGCACAGCGATCGTCGTGTCGAACATGGGGCTCCAGGAGGACTATCCGAACCTCGAACTCACGCGGGCCTTCTGCCGGCAGCTGGGTTATCATCGGATGCAGAAACCTCCCGGCTCGGAGGCCGCTGCCCCTCGCCTGATCCGGCGAATGATCCCGCAATCCTGGCAACGGGCGATCAGCGACCGGCTGCCGGATGGCTTTCATGGCCGCATGCTGACACGAGAGTGGTTCGGGGACACCGACTGGCCAGCGACCACGGTCTTCCCGATCCCGTCGTATTTTTTGGGGCTCCTTCGTGTCAATCTCCGCGGACGGGAACCGCAGGGCGTCGTCGAGCCCGGTGCAGACTACATGAAGTTGCTGGATCGAGTGGAAGACGATCTGAAACGTCTGATCGATCCCCGGAGCGGCCAACCAGCCGTTCGCTACATCGCCCGTACCGTTGATCTCTACCGGACGGAGCCGCACCGGTCACTGCCGGATATCTTCTTCGACTGGGCCCCCGCACCCTATCCGAAGCGGCGTATCGAACACCCGCGCGCCGTGCTCGAACAGAGGGATTTGTTTTTCAACCGCGATACCCGGCACGATCTCCGGGGATTCTTTGCCGCTGCCGGAACGGGTATTTCCGACCGGGGGCGTCTTCCCAACTTGTCGGTACTCGATGTGGCACCGACCTGTTTGCGTCTGATGGGGCAGCCGATTCCCGAGGCGATGCAGGGCGCCGTGGCTTCGAAGATCCTCGGCTAGACCTCTGCCGGCGTGCGGGCAACACACAACAGGAACCTTTCTTTGAACGCCGGGTGAGGTGATCCGGCTATCCGGTTACGGTGGAGCGGCCTCTTTTGACTCCGTCATCGGGAAGGCCGCCGGGCCGCGACCGTAGGGATTTGTGGGACTGCTGGGGCTGTAGGGACTCCCGGCGCCGAAGGGATTCTTGATCGAGTCCGGCGAGAACGGAGAGCCGTAGTGGCCGTAGGGGTTACTGGTCGAATCAGGATCATACGGGTTCGCGCTCAGCTTGCCGCGATAGTTCCCCTGCTGGTCATACAGCCGAGGCGCATCCGTTGCGAAGGGATTCGTCGCCGATTGATTACTGAAGGGACTGCCGTAGGGACTGAAGGGATTGTTCAGGCCGTCAGGCTTGAAGGGGCTTCCGGCTCCAAAGGGATTGGACGTGGAGTCAAGATTGAACGGATTCGCGCTCAGCTCGCCGAGATCTTCCGCGTGGACAGAGAGAGGCAGTGGCAGCAGCAGGAGCAACAGGAGGAAGACAATCCGCATGGCGAGCCTCCGACTAGCGGAACAACCAGTGGACTCAGCCTACTCCCCGTCTGGAGAACAGCGCAAGCTGGGCACAAATGGCTCCTGACACTTTTCATCTCACCGTTCCCTTGCGAGGGTCGAGAAAGAACTCAAGGAGCTCAATGCCCTCCTTCATCCGCCGTCGTCCCTTGGTACTCCGCCGCCAATCACACTCGGCAACGAATCGAAGGCACGTCCCAAGAACACCAATGCACGGATGACGCAGTCCCAACACCCGAAACGCGTGAGGCGCACATAGCTTGGTGGCTTTGCCTCGGTGGAGTAGCACAGGAGAAGCACAGGCGGACGGGTGCCTGCCGCGAAATCCCAGCGGTGGCAGGACCTTCGGCGACCACCCCCGGAGGCGTAACCTGCGGCTGCGACAAAGAGTTCTGAAATGAAGCTGGGCTCTCTCGCGGGGAGGAGCGAGCGTCTCACTACTTTCCTTGAAGGCGAGCTACCAACTCTTTCAGATTGATGCCGAAACCGAAGAAATTTGGTTTCAACTCAAGAACAGACCATGCCTTGCTTCCTAACGAGGACTTTTCTTCGAATTTCGAAAGAAAAGAGGAATCTCGATTCAAAGAGAAGTCGGTCAGCGCGCCAAAGAATATCTCAATACCGCCGAACCTATTTTCTGTGTCTCCAAGCGGCACCAAGAGCCGCAGACTACTTTCTGTCAGACGGTCGGGATGTGCGTCAGTTAGCAGAAGGGCGGGCAATACATCGATAAGCGTTTTAACGTTCTTCCCAAGATACTTTTCACAGACTTGCTGCGACCACATTTCAGCGTCGAATCCCTTCGCGATAACCACATTGGGGCCGATGCGTCTGGCAAGCTCCATGAAGTTTTGTTCAAGGGTATCCTGGAGCCCCCCTTTCCAGCCGCCGCCGATAACAAAGATATAAAGCGAGATGTTCTCTTGAATGGGTAGGTTGCCAAGTGATGAAAGCGCATAACCCATACAGTGGCTTTCGTTGAAGGTTAACTAGTAGATCAGAGTCCTTCTAACGCGTTTCTTTCCAAAGACTTGGCTGGCCTTCCTTTTTCAGAAACTGAAGAAATTCCAGCATAGCTTTCCCCGATTGAGACAACTTTGTCATTTTATACTTCAGGCCAAGCTGTGGACTTTCCACTATTTCTGCGTATGTCTTATCGCCTGGCTTGCCCGAAGGAGTGTCGGGAATAAAAATGGTGTCCCAATAGAATTTTCTTGCCCCCCTTGGTGAACTTGCCAACACTCCCTTTGTTTCCCCTGTAAAGGTATGAACACTCTTGCCATCACAATAGGCCACTACGGCTCTAGCAGCAGCACGTCGACCAGACGAACGGGTCTCCTCAATGAACTTCTCTCCGAGTGCATTCCACATAGGTTTGGTTAATCCACCTGGGTATGACTTGTCCTCGTAATCCTGAAAAATTAACCCAGCGTGTTCAACAATACAGGGCACTTTTATTTGGCTATAGGCGTTGGTCACTTCGGCCTGGACCATCACATGAAGATCGACCTCAAGCATTTCCGTTATTGGAACCTTGCGAATTTCAAATTCAAAGAGGTCCTTAACGGCGGTACCATTAGCCAGCTTACAGTTGGCAACAAACACCTTGTTCTCTTCTTCCTTGAATCGGCTCGATGTCACATAGACTATTTTCGTTCTTTTATCTACGGTCATAGCTTAGCCTCTCAGTGCTTTTAATAGATCCGCGACATATTGGGTCGTATTCAGGCTGCTTACAGGAATGACTGTAATGTTCCTGGCCCCAAATAGTTCAACCTCAAAATCAGATGGTTCGGGGACCACTATGTATGCCCGGCGTCCGCTTTGTGCCCCTAGCAATGATTTAAACTGATCAGTGATAAGTCGAAACAAATACGAAACGTTGACATCGCGAAAACTGTAACCCAGAAAGAGCTGTCAGCAATCATGTGACACTCC
>PLBR01000094.1 GCA_003135435.1 Nitrospira sp.
GATCCTCCTTGACCTGTTTGCGCACATGCCTTGCCGCTCTGCTCTCGACGACATCGTCGCGACGCACGCCCTTGTGCGCCCTCTCCTGCCCCGTCCCTTCGCCGCGCCCTGCCTCAGCGCTACCCCCCAGCCCTTGCCTGGCTGCGCCTCAGCATGTCCCGCCATCGGTGCATCTGTACCATCGTGATTTAGCCTGCTCGTATCGGTCAAAAAAAACGCCCTCTAGCCCGCTGGGGGACTGGAGGACGCCATTGTCCATAGCCGTACTATCTTAAAGCCGGTGGGAAACGCCGTTGTTTCCCTGTATGACAGACACCCTTATTGGGAGCACTATGCAACCATTGGGCGCCCTTATAGCAACCATAGAGAAATCTGTCAATGCCCTCGTGCCGACCGTGGCGCGTGAGGCGCGAGACACGAGCGATGCGCGACGAGCGGGAAAGGCGGGACGAGCGAGGCGGGCAGGAGTCAACGTGTGACGTTCGGTACGAAAACTGTCTCGCAAGCCTTCATTTTTCCTAGCAGACTACGGAAAAGCTATGGTAGCCCGCGGGAACTTCGACGGCCGGCACGTCCGATAGCCGCGCGAGACACGCGAGACTGGCGGGAAAGGCGAGACACGTGGAATCAGGGTTTGCGCGTCTCGCCTATCGCGCTAGACGTGCCCGTCTTGCGCTTGAGAGCGCTGGCGGACCTTTTCAGCATCCTGCTAAAAGGATCGATGTTTGGAAGGAACGTTGGTACTCAGACGTTGACCGGCAGAAGCTGAAACACGCGTGTCAGTTGACAGGCTCGCTTCAGATCTCCGCCTCGCAGGGCCTTGCGCACTTCATCCAGTTTCTGCGCGTCCGACAGCGAGAGGTAGGGCGACCATCCGGTGTCCGTATCAATCATATCTACTTCAACTTCGGCGGCGTACCGCCCTTCGTGGACCAACTTGGTGTGGTGATGGTTGTTCATGATTTTCTCCTCAGAAAGTCTTCGCTCCAACGTGCCGGATTTGGCCGGTACGCCGTCATCAGGACGGCTGGTGAGGATGCATCCTTGGGAATTCCCCATACCACATGGACGGGCTGATCGTGTCCGTCCCGTTGAAGGACAAGTACACAAGGACCTTTGTGGTAGGCGGGATAATCCTCCATGACGACCGCTTCGGCGAGTCCGCAGGATATCGTCGACGAAAAGATCATCGTCTGCCAGCTCGTCTTACCCATGATCCGAGACCTGCACCTCCCGTCGGGTGACCAGTTCACGAATCCGCTCAAGCGTTCGACTCATCGCACCTCGAAGCAAGCCACGACTCTGCTCTCAGAAATGCCATCGTATATGCGACATCCCATCTATTCAAGGCCTTTCGATCTCATGCCTATCTCTGGTTAGTGTGCTTCGCGCACTCTAGCAGGCTGCGGAAGAACTATTGTGGCGCGCGCGACTGGAGGGGCGGGCGAGACGCGAGCGATGCGCGACGAGCGGGAAAGGCGGGACGAGCGAGACGGGGGAGGGTTCAAGGTCCGAAGTTCGAGGTTTTCGGAACTTCGAACCCCGAACTTCGGATCGCGCCTTTCCCGCTCGCCCCGCTGACAATGACCTATCGTCTGTGCTAGATTCACTCCCACCTATGGCTCCTTCACCACAGCATTCGGCACGAACACTGTCTCACAAGCCTTCGCTTCTCCTGGCCCTACTCTGTGTAGTCGCCACCGCCTGTGGCACGACCGCCCCGACCGGCAAAATCATCTTTGACGATCCGCGCGGAACCGTGTCTCTGCAGACGATTTCCGATCAGTCGATTCAGGCCAGTCACCCGATCAATCTGGAGCCGGCCCTTCTCACCCAGCTATTGACAGGCATAGAGCTTCATGATGAAGGTGCTGGACGCTACCATGTCAAGGGCATTCAGAGTGCGATCGTAGGAAAGGCAGATACCTACCCCCTCTTTTCGGAAGACCAGGTCCAGTTCCTCGCCCCACTGATTGCGGAGGGTTTACGTACGACAACCGCCAATCAGTCTGTCGAGTTTCGCGTCGTGACGACGCAAGAAGGTTCGAATAGATTTCAATCACCGATCACGGAAACTACCACCGGTTCTCTCTATGCCTATGGGCGACAGTTGTACGTGATCCTCAATCAATCAATATCGCTACAACCCGATGCGGACGAGCCTGGAAATGGCCGATTCCATCCACCGATCAATGGAGCCACTCGATTATTCAGGCCTCAAGTTTCGTACGCTGCGGTTCACTCCGAAAGCCGCTCTCCGAACCGATAGCCTGGATCCGCCGACAATGGGAAAGCCGACCGACAGGTTTCTTGCGGTCGATTATCAGCTGGTGCAACAAGCGTGGAAGAACTTAGCAGCCACTAGGCAGGCCCCGCCTCAAGTGGGAGGCGGGACTGCTTCGGTTGGCAAGTCGCTAGAAGCCGCTCGCGCAGCCGAAGCCCAGGCTCGTAACACAGCGGCCTTGGCTCAGGAGGTGGAAACCCTCAAGAAGCAACTGGAATCCATTCAAAAACAACTCGGCAACCAGCCCGCCGGGCAAGACAGCCAAAATCAGAAAGCCATACCGCAGCAGAAATGAAGGCTGAAAGGCCGAAGGTTGGGGTTCGGAGTCCGGCGTTTCAAAAGCTTCGCCTTCCGCTCCTTCAGCCTTCAGACCTATGAATTCCGATAGCCGTTCGTAATCGGCATCCGCCGATCCTTACCCAAGGCCCGATGGGTGATCTTGATGCCGATCGGCGCCTGCCGGCGCTTGTACTCGCTGCCGTCCACCATCGTCATCACGCGCGCCACCGTGGCGCGGTCGTACCCCGCTTCGACGATCTCTTCGAGAGACCGGTCTTCTTCCACATAGGCCTGGAGAATGGGATCAAGGATCTCGTAGGGCGGCAGCGAGTCTTCATCCTTTTGGTTGGGCCTCAGCTCGGCGGTCGGCGGCCGATCTAACGTCCGTTTGGGAATCACCGGGGTTGTGCCGCGGAGGTTGCGGAGCCGCGCCAGGTCATACACCATCGTCTTGGGCACGTCTTTGATCACGGCAAAGCCGCCGGCCATATCGCCATACAACGTGGCATACCCCACGCTCATCTCGCTCTTGTTGCCCGTGGTGAGCACCAGATGGCCGAACTTGTTCGAGAAGGCCATGAGGAGATTGCCCCGGATGCGGGCTTGGAGATTCTCCTCCGTCGTATCGGGCGCACGCCCCTCGAACGTCTCCGCGAGCGCGTGCCGATAGGTATCGAACAGCGTCGTGATGGGAATCGTCCGGACGGAGATCGCGAGTCGTGTCCCCAATTCGGCGACATCGTCGTGACTGTCTTGCGACGTATAGGGCGACGGCATGAACAGGCCCCACACGTTCTCGGCGCCGAGCGCATCGACGGCGAGCACGGCGGTCAACGCCGAGTCAACTCCGCCGCTCAAGCCGATCACGGCACGCGTAAATCCGTTTTTCCTCACGTAGTCGCGCACCCCCAACGTGAGAGCCCGATACACTTCCTCCAAGGGGTCCAGGACCGTCGCCACATCGGGAACCGCGCGCACCAGATTTTTCGGAACAGCTGGAAGTGACGCAGCACAAACCTCCACCGCAGAGGCGACCCGTCGCGGCAAAATCTTCTTCCGTCCGGTTCGTCTCGCCCGCGCGACCGCCTCCATATTGAGGTCGGCGACGATCATATCCACTTCAAACGCTTTCCCACGTGCGATGACCTCACCCTGGTGATCGAGAATCACACTATTTCCGTCGAAAACCAGGTCATCCTGACCGCCGACCGCGTTGGTGTAGGTGAGCACCACTCCGTTTTCTCTCGCTCGGGTTGCCAACATCTGCTCGCGTGCCCGACTCTTGCCCAGATGAAACGGCGAGGCATTGATATTCACGATGATTTCGGCTCCTGCTGCCGCCTGAAAACCGGTCGGACCTTCCGGCAACCAGACATCCTCACAAATGTTGACCCCGACCACCGTGCCACGCAAACGGATGAGCGGCAGCCGTCGGCCTGGCTGAAAATAGCGGCTCTCGTCAAACACGCCGTAGTTCGGCAAGTACCACTTGCAATAGGTCGTGATGAGCTTCTTATCTACGATGACCGCTGCCGCATTGTAGAGTTCGTGCGCCCCGGCCGACACTACCGACGAGCGAGCCGGTTTCGGATCTATTCCATCGCTCTGGCTGACATAGCCCACCACCGCGGCAAGGCCCCGACAGTGGCGGACGATTTCCTGGAGCGCGCGGCGGTTGTCCGCGACAAAGCGTGGCTTCAGCAGAAGGTCTTCAGGCGGATAGCCGGTGATCGCCAGCTCGGGAAATGCGACCAAGTCGGCCTTCGCCTTCTTCGCCTCGCGCAGCCAGGTCGTGATCCGACGGACGTTCCCATCCAGATCCCCGACCGTCGGATTCATCTGCACCATGGCGATACGAAAGGTACGCATAGTTACCACCAAGTTGGTGAAAATGACCTCCAACTTCGTTCTCGGCTCGCAAGCATCCTCAACATACCCCAGAGGGTACGCCTGCGGTCCTTGCGTCGCCTGCGGCCTCGTTGGATTGTCATTTTGACCAACTGGTTATCACACGATACTCAACATGCGAGAACGACGCTGACGGACCCTTTCAGCATCCTGCTAGAACCCAGTGATGGAGACAATTAAATCTCCTTCACTGGCGCAAGGATAGCATCCAGTTGAGGGAGTATCAAATAGCTTCTAGCCAGGGATCGCGCTGACTCAATACCGCCGCAGGTTCGGAGCCGGAAGATTCCAAAGGTCTTTCCGAACCGCCGCCCAGATCGCCTCCAACGTCACCGTAAGGTCTGGAGCTGAACGAGCCACCATTTTGACTGCCAGCCCTGGAGCTGCCGGAGTCGAAACCGCACCCAGCACCAGGCCAGGATGCTCATCCAGAATCACAGCGATCGCCGCTTCGAGGCCCTTCCAGATTTCAGCGTTGACCCCGTCGCCAATGACAAACAGCGACGCCACATAATCCCAACTCCCGGCGAGGCCTACCGATTCAGGCAGTCGGCCAGGCACCACGCGATACCGTTCGACGACCGACCCACCGAGAGGCGTTCGGATGCGGATCTCGTTTTCGACCGCAGCGAACGCCCAGCGCTCCCGCATGGCAACCCGACCGGAGGCCATGGCGTCCCATAGTACCACTGTCGCGCCAGGTGCAAGATCCACATGGATCGATTGGCGAAAGCGAGACCCGGCAAAAGGAATCGTGACCTCGGGCACCCATTCCAGCCGAGCTCCAGGACCAACCGAAATACGAACCTCCTGCGCGGCCGGCTCAGACAGACTTCGATAGACGCGATTGGCGGATGGACTCGTCATCACCACATGCGTGTGAGCATGGAGCTGCGCCTCCACCGACACATGATCGCCGCCGACCAATCCACCGGACGGATTCACGAGCCAGGTGTAGGCACACCCGCTGTCGTCGAGATATGAAGGAGGAAAGTGGTGCCAGGGACTCGTGCAGGATGAGCGCGTGAGTATCGTGCGGGGGCCCGCTCGCTCGAACTCATAGGACAGCCTCCCGCGCCGGCCAACCGTTGCAAACACAGATGAACCGTCCACCGGGAGGTTCACAGGAGGCCTTTCTCTAACAGGCTGTGGAAAAACTCGGTTTATACACAATGCACTGTTGGAATCTTACGTATAGTACTGGCACCAGAATAGCCGGAGGATGCTCAAAAAGGCCGTCCAGCAATCCGTAAGACGTGAATCGTGAAACGTGAAAGGTTTCGGAGGAAAAACACTCGGCAGTTCTGCGTTTCACGTTTCACGCCTCACGTTTCACAGTTCCAGGGAGCGATGCACGCGCTGCGGCAAGAGGTGCTCAACCCACGCGACAACCTGATCGAACCCCTGCCCTGTCTTGAGATTCGTGAAGAGATACGGCAAGTCGCCCCGCATCCGCTTGCTGTCCCGATCCATGACGGAGAGATCCGCGCCAACATGCGGCGCCAAATCGATCTTATTGATCACGAGCAGATCGGATCGCGTAATGCCAGGTCCGCCTTTGCGGGGAATTTTGTCACCGGCTGCCACGTCGATTACGTAGATGACTTTGTCCGCGAGTTCCGGGCTGAAGGTCGCCGCGAGATTGTCACCCCCGCTCTCGACGAACATCAGTTCGACGTCGGGATGGCGCTTGAGCAAATCGTCCAGCGCCTCCTGATTATGGGACGCATCTTCGCGTATCGCTGTGTGCGGACAGCCACCGGTTTCGACGCCTAGAATACGGTCTTGAGGCAGTGCTCCCCGGCGCGTGAGAAACTCGGCATCCTCCTTGGTAAAGATGTCATTGGTGACCACCGCCAAACTCACCTGATCGCGCAGACGAAGGCAGAGCGCTTCGACAAGCGCGGTCTTTCCAGACCCCACCGGCCCGCCGACACCGATCACAGGAATATGACGCGCCCGCGCAGCCGTTACACGCCCGTTACTACAAAGATGTTCATCTGCTCGATGCATGGATGAATACTCAAAGAGCGTATGGCTGATAGCCGGAGGACCATCTTCCTTCCGACTCTTGACCATACGCTATCAGCCATCAGCTCTTAAGATCGAAACAGCCGCGACTCCAAGCGGCTATGCCGCATGGCATAGATATCCTGAATCGGCGACCAGGATGACAATTCCCGCTGAAGTGCCGCGCGATGACTAATCTGCTGTATCACCGGCATCCAGCCGTCCAACAACCGTTGCCCCTCTCGCTGGCCAAGCGGCAGCAATTTCATCGACGCCGCGACACAACCTGTCGCTGCTTGGTAGAGAAACGCGGCAATCGTGTCTTCCTTCGACCAACCGGCCGCCGCCAGCGTGAGCCCCAGGCTGACGGCCACGTGTCCCGGTGTCTGCTCCGCTTCAACAGCAGCCAGGTAATCGTCGATCAATAGATGTCGATCGTTTTGTTCCGCTGCCAGCCGTATCACCTGTCGTCCCATCTGCCGGCTGGCTGTCCGTGATTCACGGCCCAGCTTCATCGCGTCCAGTTCTCGATCCGCCGTGAACGCAATTTCCAAGGTATCGGACACCCACGCATCATGCGCCAATCCTGCTGCCACTGCCTCGCGCTCCCCTATTCCAGTCGTGAGTGACTCAACCACGAAACGCGACAACTCTTCCGCATTCCGAACTGCACCGTCCTGCGCGGCCGCTTCCAGTCCCGACGAATAGGCATAGCCTCCCGACGGAAAGAAGCTATCGACGAAGCGAAGACCAGTGAGGAGTGAGATAGTATTCATGTGTGGAACTCACCAAACTATTCGCCTGCTTCCAACAGGCTGCTCAAAACATTGTCCAGCAAGGCCGCAGCTCCGCGGCTGACCTTCGTTTCACGTTTCACGCCTCACGTTTCAAGGTTCCTGGGAGCGAGGCGAGAACGAAGCTGGACGGCGTTTTCAGCAGCCGTCAAAACAGGAAGTAGCGTTGGGCCATGGGAAGCACCGCCATGGGATCGCATGTCAAGATCTGCCCGTCAGCTTTCACGACATAGGTTTCAGGATCCACTTCAATCTGCGGCAACGCATCGTTCAGCTTCATATCGCGCTTGCCGATGCTGCGGCATTTCTTCACCGCCGCCACGCGTTTCTGCAAGCCGAGTGACTTGTGCACCTCATGGTCCACTGCGGCCTTGGAAAGAAAGGTCAGGCTGGTGGAAAACGGGGCGCGGCCAAAGCTCCCGAACATGGGCCTTGTGAAGACCGGCTGCGGTGTGGGGATCGACGCATTGGGATCTCCCATGGCAGCGGACATGGGAAAGCCACCCTTCAGGATGATCTCAGGTTTCACGCCGAAGAAGGCCGGCTTCCACAACACGAGATCCGCTAACTTGCCGACCTCAACTGACCCCACTTCATGCGCGATGCCGTGCGCGATGGCGGGATTGATCGTGTACTTCGACACATAGCGCCGCACACGAAAGTTATCGTTGGAACCAGCCAGCTTCTCTGCGGCGGTCTGCGAGAGATGTCCACGCTGCACTTTCATCTTGTGCGCTGTCTGCCATGTGCGAATGATCACTTCGCCCACCCGCCCCATCGCCTGCGAGTCCGACGACATGATACTGATCACCCCCATGTCGTGCAGAATATCTTCGGCAGCAATCGTTTCCCGCCGGATCCGCGACTCGGCAAAAGCAATGTCCTCAGGCACTCGCGGGTTCAAATGGTGACAAACCATGAGCATGTCGAGGTGCTCGTCCATCGTATTGACCGTGAAGGGCATCGTAGGATTCGTGGACGAGGGCAGGACATTTGGCTCTCCGCACACCTTGATGATGTCGGGGGCATGCCCACCACCGGCCCCTTCAGTGTGGAAGGAGTGAATGGTCCGTCCCTTGAAAGCCTTGATCGTATCTTCGACAAACCCGGCTTCGTTCAACGTGTCGGTATGGATCGCCACCTGCACGTCATATTCTTCCGCCACATCGAGACAGGTCGAAATCGCCGCCGGAGTCGTGCCCCAGTCTTCGTGCAGCTTTAGCCCGATCGCACCGGCCTCGACCTGTTCGCGCAGTCCATCCGGTAGCGATGAATTGCCCTTCCCAAGAAAACCCAGATTGATCGGGAATCCATCGGCCGCTTCCAGCATGCGATGGATATTCCATGCGCCGGGCGTGCAGGTCGTGGCGTTCGTGCCGGTCGCCGGCCCCGTGCCACCGCCGATGAGGGTGGTCATTCCGTTTGCGACAGCTTCTGTGATGATCTGCGGGCAGATGAAGTGAATATGCGTATCGATACCACCCGCGGTGATGATCTTGCCTTCCGCCGAGATCACCTCAGTGCAGGCCCCGACCTCCATCCCCTTCGTCACGCCGTCCATGAGATCGGAGTTGCCCGCTTTCCCGATGCCGACGATGCGGCCATCGCGAATACCAATGTCGGCCTTGACGATTCCCCACCAGTCCAGAACAATCGCGTTCGTAATGACGACATCGAGCGCGCCCTTCGCACGCGTGGCAGAAGGCGACTGCCCCATCCCGTCGCGAATGACCTTGCCGCCACCGAACTTGGCCTCTTCACCCGACACCGTCAGATCGCGCGTGATCTCAATGATGAGATCCGTGTCAGCTAGGCGAATGCGATCGCCCGCCGTCGGACCGTACAGGTCTGCGTATTGTCGGCGTGGGATCTTCATGTGGCTTTCCCCTTCACCAGAAACCCAAGTTCAATCGCTTTCGCTAACGCCTGTGCTTTCACTTTTGGATCATCCAATCGGCCGTTCGTCAGCCCATTAATGCCATAGGCCACGCGATTGCCACCGATCGCTACCAGCGTCACGCGCTTGTCCTCGCCAGGCTCGAACCGCACCGCCGTTCCCGCCGGAACTTGCAACCGAAACCCATAGGCCTTCTCCCGATCAAACCGCAGCGCGCGATTGGTTTCAAAAAAGTGGCAATGGGACCCAACCTGAATCGGCCGATCACCAGTATTGGCGACGATAAGCTCAGCCGTCTGACGGCCATTGAACGCAACAATGTCGCCTTCACCGAGGATGATTTCACCGGGGACAATAGTTGCTGGCTGAATCGAAGCCTTCTTGGCATGACGACTCTTGCCCCTTCGCTTCGTTACTTTCTGCTTGGCTTTGGTTTTCTTTTTCATCGATTCACCTATCGAATCGGTTCATGAACTGTGACAAGTTTCGTCCCGTCCGGGAACGTACCCTCGACTTGCAATTCGGGAATCATCTCCGCCACGCCGGACATGACATCTTTCTTCTTGAGGAACGTGGCACCATAACTCATGAGGTCCGACACAGAGCGCCCATCGCGGATACCTTCTAGAATTGCCGCTGTGATAAACGCGACGGCTTCGGGATGATTCAGCTTCAACCCGCGCGCCTTTCGCTCCTTCGCCAAATTCGCTGCGACATAGATCAACAGCTTCTCTTGTTCCCTCGGTGTCAGATGCATAGTCGAACTCCGTCAATGGTCATTCGTCAATCGATAAAAGAGCCCCCGCTCTCCCAACCGGGTCAGGGGCCAGAAGAATAACGGGGTGGCTATGGCGGCTTCAACTGTGCGCAAGAAGTCATCCCAACCACCTCGTCCTTTCCCCATCTCTTCTTTCCTGCCCTCAAGGCGGCGGGAAAGAGGTTGACGGGCCAGGGGGCGGGAGTGGTCTCGATTGCGTTCGTCCAACGAGGGCCTTCCGAGGCNNGGAGAACACTCCTGCCCCCGGCCACAAATCATACCGTCAAATGCTGCTTCACCATTTCCGCGCTTAACTCATTACTCTTGCCCGATACCACCACAGCCCCTTTGGCCATCACCACATACTTCTCCGCCAGACGAGCGGCAAAGTGGAGCCCCTGCTCGACTAACAAAATGGCAAACCGTTTGGAGTTCTTGAACCCGATGATCACATCTTCGATCTGATCAACGATGGAGGGTTGAATCCCCTCGGTCGGCTCATCGAGCANNCGCCGCCGCTCAGGACGCCGCCTGGACGATTGAGAATTTGTGTGAGCTTGGGAAAGAGGTGGTAGACCTCGTCGAATACAGTCTTCTCGACCGTCCCGTTCGGCTTGTCCGACCTCGCCCAGAAGCCAAGCAGAAGATTCTCCCGAACCGTCAGATGAGGAAGGATCTCCCGACCCTGCGGCACGTAGGCCAACCCTCGGCGCGCTCGGCCGTCGGTCGCCTCCTTCGTGATATCGGCTCCATCAAACATCACCCGTCCTGACCTCGCAGGCAGGAGACCGGTCAATACCTTCAATGTGGTCGTCTTGCCGACACCATTCCGGCCCATGAGACACGCGACTTCTCCAGGGTCGATCGTAAAGGACACATCCCGGAGAATGTGGCTTTCGCCGTAGTAGGCGTTGATTTTTTCAAGCTGGAGCATGGTTTATTCGCCGCTCGTATCTCGTCGTTCGTATGTCTGGTCTCTATGGTCTGTTTCGTCTATCTCGTCNNCCAGAGAGACGGGGCGACAACGAGACAGACCAAAATACCGCTTCACGTTTCACGTCCCTGTCAGACATGCGCGACTTTCTGCCTACCCAGATAAATTTCCCTGACGCGCTCGTCGGCCTGTACCTTCTCGACGGTGCCTTCGCAAATGACGGTGCCCTCGTGCAAGACCGTCACGACACGGGCGATCTGCCGGACAAAGTCCATGTCGTGCTCGATGACGACGATCGCATGTTTCTCCGCCAACGATTGAAGCAATCGACCCGTCTGTTCCGTTTCTTTGTCGGTCATCCCGGCGACCGGCTCATCGACGAGGAGCAACGAGGGATCTTGCAAAATCACCATGCCGATTTCGAGCCATTGCTTCTGACCATGCGACAGCGACCCGGCTCTGGTGTGCGCATAATCTTTCAGGCTGATCGTTTCGAGGTTCTGCGCGATCGCTTCCCGTTCCGCCGCCGTCGATTTCCCTATGAGCGTTGGGAACACACCTTTACTGCTCCGTTTCAACGACAAGTCGAGATTTTCCCATACGGTCAGATTTCCATAGATGGATGGCGCTTGGAACTTTCGCCCAATGCCGAGGGAGACGATTTCATCTTCGCGTTTCCCAATAAGGTTGACACGCTCGCCAAAAAAGACACGACCGCTGGCCGGCTTGGTCTTCCCGCAAATGACATCGAGCAAGGTCGTCTTCCCGGCTCCGTTCGGCCCGATGACCACGCGGAGTTCGTTGTACTCAACAATGAAGTTCAGGTTGTTGAGCGCTTTGAAGCCGTCGTAATCGACGACGATGCCTTCGAGTTGGATAATGGAGCCGCGTTCCGTCATCTCAGCGCTTCCCCTCCGACACAGCCGCTTTTCTCTCACCGGCATTGGGCTGGTTCAGGAGATTCTTCCCTTTTCGAATCATGCCGACCAACCCATCAGGGAACAACAGCACCACCAACACGAAGAGTCCGCCGAGGATGAAGGGCCAGAGTCCTGGAAAATAGTTCGTGAGCACGCTACGGCCGTAATTCACGCTCACGGCCCCTAATACCGCCCCCGCCAGACTGCCACGGCCACCCACCGCCACCCAAATGACCATTTCAAGAGATGGCAGAACCCCGATCTGCGCTGGCGTGATAATACCGACCTGAGGGGCATACAGCATCCCGGCCAATCCGGCCAGGGCCGCGGCCACGACAAAGGCGAACAATTTGTAGTTGGCCGGGGTGTAACCAGAAAAGACGACGCGCTTCTCGCTGTCCCGCACGGCGATCAGCACCCGGCCGGCCCGCGAGCGAATGATCCAGCGGCACAAGAGATAGGCCCCGCCGAGACAGAGCACGGTGAGTATATACAACCCTCGCTGCGTGGAGGCGTCAGAGAGCCGATACCCGAGCACCTGCTTGAAATCGGTCAATCCGTTCGTGCCGCCGAGATTCGTATCGTTCCGGTTAAAGACCAGCCAGGCGGCGAGCGCCAGCGCCTGTGTAATGATCGCGAAATAGACACCTTTGATGCGGCTGCGGAAGGCGAAAAATCCGAACACTAACGCGAACAACATCGGCACCAGGACCGCTCCAATGATCGCAGCGGGAAAACTGTAGAAGGGCTTCCAGAAGAACGGCAGCTCTTTCACCTGGTTCCACACCATGAAATCCGGCAGATCGCTGCCATAGACGCTTTCTTTCCCGATCGTGAGCATCATATGCATGCCCATGCAGTACGCGCCTAATCCGAAAAACACGCCTTGTCCCAAGCTTAAAATGCCGGTGTAGCCCCAGATGAGATCGAGCCCAAGAGCCAGAATCGCAAAGGCGAGAAATTTTCCGAAGCGATTCAGGCTGAAATCGGAGAGGTGCAGCCAGGAATCTTCCGGCGGCAAGAGGTTCAGGAGCGGCATGGCTACGAGCAGAATGCTGCCGACAACCCAGAAGGCCAGACCTCCGCTGCGATTCGTGTCCATTGTTCCGTCACTCATCGTCTTCTCTGTTCTCCCTAAGGGTGCGGTGCGAGTCTATTCCACTGCGCGCGTCGAACGAGCACCGCATCATCGTGGGAGTCCCGCGAGCACGGAAGGACTCGCGCCGCACCCATTCTCAATCGACATCTCGTCCCTTCATCGCAAACAGTCCCGATGGCCGCCACTGCAAGAACAGAATCACCATCACGAGGATGAAGACCTTGCCGTATACGGCGCCGAAGCTCGGCTCGATCAGCTTATTCAGCCCGCCGATCCCCAGCGAGGCCACGATCGTGCCCGCCAGTTTCCCGACCCCGCCGGTGACCACCACCATGAAGGCGTCGACAATGTAGTTCTGGCCGAGGCCCGGGTCGACGTTTCCGACCATCGTGAGCGCCCAGCCCGCGATGCCGGCCAGCCCCGACCCGAACGCAAAGGTATAGGAGTCGACTTTTCGTGTTGGGATGCCGAGACAGGCGCTCATATTTCTATTTTGGGTCACCGCCCGCACGCGTAACCCGAGATTCGATCGAAAGAGGGTATAATAAATCCCAAGAACGCAGATGATCGAAAGCGCGATGATGAACATTCGATTATACGGCAGATAGACCCCGACCATCACTTGCGCGCCACCTCTGAGCGGCCCTGGTGCGATCACGGCGGTGAGGTCGCCGAAGTAGACCCGGGCCGCCTGCATGAGGATCAAGCTCACACCCCAAGTCGCCAACATGGTTTCCAGCGGACGGCCATAGAGAAACCGGATGACCGTCGCCTCCAACACCCATCCGAAGACGGCGGCCACGAAGAATGAAACCGGCAATGCCGCGGGAAAATACCAGTCAAACACATCGGACGAAAACCAGGCAGTGAAACATTGCTGCGTGACAAACGTCGCGTAGGCGCCAATCATCATCAATTCGCCATGGGCCATGTTGATAACGCCCATCAAACCAAAGACGATCGCCAATCCCAACGACATGATCAGCAGAATGGAACTGAGGCTGATTCCGCGGAAGAAGGTCTCAATGGCGTCCGACCAGACACCCCAGGTTTCAATGCGGTCGATCGCGGCGCCGGCGGCCTTTGCCACCGTCTTCTGCGATTCGGTCGCCTCGGCGCCATCGCCGGCCGCGACCAGTTGCTTCAAGGCCGGCACCCCGTTCTGACTGCCTAGTTCGCCGAGCTTATCGGCTGCAGCAGCTGTGATCGACGGATCGTCCGATGCGAGCTTGAGCAGCGCCGCAGACTCTTCCATCGTATAGCGCACCCACTTGTTCGGCTCATTCGCTCGGGCGGCATCCAGCCACGAAATCGCTGAGGGATTACCGGCTGAGCCGAGATCCGCCGCCGCCGATCGACGAACGTCGGTGTGGGGGCTGGTGAGTTTCGCTCGATTCTTGAGGAGATCCATGAGCGGCTTGATGGCCTGCCGGATGCTGCGGTCTGCCTTGGCGCGGATCTCCTCCAGCCGCAGAACCAGGCTGGCATCGCCCTGTTCGATCAACAGACGAATGGCTGCTTCGCGGACGGATTCGTCTTCGCTGGTCACCTTGGTGAGTGCTTGCTCTATAGAAGAAGTCGGAGGAGCGGCGACAGGCCCATCCGCTGCGATCGTCAAGCTCGGTCCAGAGAACAGGAACAGTCCCACGACACCGAGTGCTGCAGCGGTGCGACCCAGAGAAATCCTCATGCTGGTGAGCTGCCCCTCCACAAGACACACGAATGACCTAGACCTCTCGTCCCGTGAACCGCACTTCTCGCACACGGTAGAAGGGACACTCAGTAGCCCCCTCTACCGTGACGGACTATTTTTGATACGTCCCTTGATGACCGACCCAGTCGCAGCCCTTCTCCGGATTCGTATACTCGCTCCAGGGCTCCGGTTTCACCAATCCCTTCGACCGTGACACCACCTTGAACTGCCCGTCTTTCAGAATTTCTCCGATGAGCACCGGCCTGTACGTGTGGTGATTGGCCGCGTCCATCATGATTTCACCGCCCGGCGCCAGGAACTTGCTGCCATAGACCGCCTTTCGGACCTTGTCGACTTCAATCCCCCCAGCCTTTTCGACGGCTTGCTTCCAGATATACACGCCGAAGTAGGCGGCTTCGATCGGATCGTCCGTGACCCGCTTGTCGCCATCCGGCAGGTTGTTCTTCTTGCAGTAGGCCTTGAAATCTGCCACGAACTTCTTGTTCTGAGGCGTATCGACGCTTTGATAATAATTCCACGCCGCCAAGTGCCCGACCAACGCTGAGGTGTCCATGCCGCGCAATTCGTCTTCCGCCACGCTGAAGGCCATGATTGGGGCATCTTCGGCCCGCAAGCCTTGGTTCGCAAACTCCTTGTAGAACGGCACGTTGCTGTCTCCGTTGATCGTGCTGATCACGGCAGCCCCTCCGCCCGCTGCAAACTTCTTCAGTTTTCCACAGATGGTTTGGTAGTCCTGGTGGTGGAATGGAGTATATTCTTCCTCAATGTTGGCCAGCGGCACTTTCTTGGCCAGCAACATGGCGCGCAGGATTTTATTGGTGGTGCGGGGATACACGTAATCGGTACCGAGCAGATAGAACTTCTTGAATCCGCCCCCCTCTTTGCTCATCAAATAATCCACCGCCGGCACGGCCTGCTGATTCGGGGCGGCGCCGGTGTAAAAGACATTGCGCGAACACTCTTCTCCCTCGTACTGCACGGGATAGAACAGTAAGCCGTTATTCTTCTCGAAGACCGGCAACACCGACTTGCGGCTCACCGAGGTCCAACAGCCGAAGACAACCGCCACCTTATCTTGCAGCAGGAGCTGCTTGGCTTTTTCGGCAAAGAGATCCCAATTCGAGGCAGGATCGACGACCACTGTCTCGATCATTCGCCCCATCACCCCGCCTTTGGCGTTGATTTCTTCTACTGCCATCAACACGGTGTCCCGCAACGACACTTCGCTGATGGCCATGGTGCCACTGAGGGAATGCAAGACGCCGATCTTGATCGGTTCCTTGCCCGCTGCGTATGACAGGGCCCAGTTGCCCAAGTTGCCAAGCAGAGCGGCAACCCCTATGCCAGCCGCTACCTTGCTTCCTTGAACCAGCAGCTCACGCCGCGAAGGACCAGCCTCGCTTGCAGAAGCACTGTCTGCTTCGACCGGGCGTGCCTCTTTGGGTTTGTTCGTTTCCATGGTCGGACTCCTTTCCCTAACATTGAAGTTGTAGCAGTTCTAGAAGTTGTATCAACTCGACAGCATGAACACGTCACCATAGCAATATCTCTGAACCGCCTGAATTAACCGCGGCAGTCGTCCATGTCGTCATAAGATGGCTCCACTCAAACGACGTACAGAAATCGTCCCAAATGTGACGGACTGCTGTGCCATACTTGCGGTTGTTGATTACATAGGGTCGAACTTCTAGTGAAAATCCACCTTCTTACTTAGTACTGTATCTGTAAGGCCATCTTTATCGCATTGACCATGTCACCGGTCACACCGGGGGCGTAGTTAATGCCTTTGGAGGCGAGGTCGCCATACTGCCAGAATAACGAAATGCGCGCATTGTGACCGGAAATGATGTAGTTCAGGCCAGCTTCCGTTTCCTTGCGATTGGTGCTCTGATTAGGCTGAACCCAGGTATATCTCGCATAGGGCTGGAATCTCCCGATCCCGATCTCCTGCGGAATCAGGTACAAGGCGTACCCGGTATATGAATGCCCGTCAAACATACCGAAGTTGCCTGAACCATCCGAAAAGGCGAGGGAGTTGTAATTTGCAAAGTACTGTTTGTACTCAGCGTTGACCGTGATCACGCCCATGTCGTTCGCGAGTGGCTTCTCAAACAGGAGGTCGGTGATAAACGCAGTGTAATCGGCACTATGAAGGAATGAACCGGCGCCATTTTGCTGATGATTCACCCCTACCGCGAGTGCGAGAATATCACCGGCTGTACCGTAGTAAGTCCCACTGGTGTAGTAACCAGGATTCTTCTCCGGGTTCAGGAAGTTGTAAGTAACACGTCCAGCATACAGCAAGCTGCTTTGTTGATTAGGTCCGCAACCCTGGGTATTTGCGCAGAACGAACCTCCCCCACCTGACTGCAGGCCAGTGAACACCCCCGCGCAGTATTGCAGATGTCCAAAACCTGGGTCGACTTGCCCCCAGAAGGTCATGCCATCGGAACGGCCAAAGAGACCAGCCCCACCTTTGCCGAAGCCCCCGCTGAAGTCTTGGGCGTTGAACGGAGTCTTAAAGCCCTCGAAGACCGCATGGTAGAAAGGACCATTCAGTTCGCCGCGCTCGCCTGGCACCAACATGCGTCCCGCCCAGAGGTTCACGTACTGATTAAACTCGAACTTCCCGATCGCATCGATTAGGCCGATCGTTGAATTACCCCCGAAAAAACCTGACGCTCCGCCCACCCCGTTGATTGAACTTTGACAGTTAAAACATTCGGTGTTGAACTCGAACTTGAGGTACTTATGGATCTGCCCGTTTATATAGATACGAGCGTTGTTGATCCCGAAGTTGTTGCTGTAACTCCCCCCGTTCGCTGACCCATGTTGTTGAGCCGCGAATTCTGTCCGTACACCCATTCCGATACTCACCCACTTGCTCTCGTCGTCGCTGGAGATCTTGCCACCAGCGTAAGCACTGGGCAGCGTGGATGCCATCCCAGCCACTAGCACCACGGTGGCCAAAACAACCAAATACTTTTTCTTTACATTGACGAGGCCGATTGCTAGAAGACAGGCGCTCAGCGATCGATTCCTTGTACGACGCATTTTGGTTTCCCTCCCGAATTGTCCGATGCGATCCATTCTGTTTCACCAGAGGGCTTTGCGGCAGAGAAACAAGAACCCTTCCGGTTCGCACTGTTGGGCCAAGAGGAGGACGCCATTGTCCTTCTCTTGCCTTCTGGCCGGATCGATGGACGTCGTTGTCCACCATGGCGTGAGCAACCACCTGTCAAGAGGGGTCATCGTCGTTCATCCGGAGGCCCTCCTGATGCCCTCCCGTCTGCGACTGTCCCCACGATCTGATGTTCGTCCGATAAGAGAGAGGCGAGCCACTGAAGTACCAGTGGATGGTCATCTGCAAGAAGGAGCCGAATCTTCTTCATGATCCACCCCCGTTGGTTGAGAGTGTCGGTGACTAAACCCTGACCGATCCATGCCTGGTATCTATAAGACGACGCATCTATAAGCTGAAAGGAACGATAAACAAACTAGGCACCTCCCTAGGAACGTGAGGCAATCTCCCTAGGCTGCCAGCGCCGATTATTCATGGGAGTTTCTGCTGCAATCGCGGATCCTCAGCGGTGACAGGGCTGTCGGCAGGCAGGCTCGCAACGCGGCTGCGCGATTTCGTCACGAACTGTCATGAATACTGTGGGCTCGTGGGGACGTTGAGCAAGAGCAAGCAGCGCGGGCTGTTAGTCAGATGCGAGGAGGCCGTGGACGAGGGCGTACTTTGTTAGCTCCGCCGTCGTATGCAGATCGAGTTGGGTCATGATGTGCGATTTGTGAAACTCGACGGTCTTCGGTGAGATGTTGAGGGTCAATGCGATCTCCTTGACCGTCATCCCTTCTGCAACGAGTTGCAACACTTCTCGTTGGCGCGCAGTCAAGGGCTCGTCCTTCGAAACCGCAGGTCTGCCCCCGGTGATGACCGACTGCACCAGACCTTTCGCAACCAAGGGGGTGACATAACACTGTCCCTCCATGACTGATTGGATGGCTTGGAGTAATTCTGAACCGGCGGATCGTTTGAGGAGATAGCCGGAGGCACCGGCCTTGAAGGCTTCATTCACATAGGCAGGGTCAGCGTGCATCGTCACGAAGATCAGCTTGGTGCGAGGCAGAATCTTCTTCAGCTTCCGGGCGGCATCGACCCCATTGAGCTGCGGCATCGAGATATCGAGCGTCACGATGTCAGGCTGAAGTTCCTGGGCCATTCGAAGCAGCGTACGGCCATCCTCCGCCACGCCAACGATCTCACACCGATCCTCCAACAGTTTCCGGAATCCGTCCAACACCAGGGTATGGTCATCAGCCAAGAGAACCCGGGGCCTGCTCATGCCGCCCCCTCCGGAACGAGCACCACCACCTGCACCCTCGTTCCCGTCCCTACGACAGACATAACCTGTAAATCCCCGTGAACCAAGGCGACTCGCTCTTTCATGCCGAGCAACCCCAGTCCACGTGATCCGTACCGGGATTGTTCAAAGTCAAATCCCACCCCATCATCCGTAATCGTAACCGTCAGCCCAGATCGAGACCGGGTCAGCTCCACATCGACTCGAGACGCCTGCGCATGGCGAGCCACATTGTTGAGGCTCTCTTGGGCTATGCGATAGAGACAGGTCGCGATCTCCTGGGGGACAACTGCGGGGATATTCTTGTGTCCAAAGCTCCCTCGGATATGGCTTCGAGCTGTGAAGTCGTCCACCAAACGCTGCAGGGCGATCGGAAGGCCGAGGTCATCGAGAATGGAGGGATGAAGCTGATAGGCCAAATGACGCACAACATCAGACAAATCCACAACCCGGTCTTGTATCGCACGGACGGCTCGGCCCACGTGAACTGGTGAGGAGCTGAGTTGCCGTTCTACCGCTTCGATTTCCATGGCAAGGAGCGCGAGCCGTTGGTTGATGTCATCGTGCAAATCACGCGAGATACGACGCCGCTCTTCCTCCTGCACGCGTAACAGCTGGAACGCCAACTTCTGCAGTTCTTGCCGGCTGGATTCGAGCGATTCCTCAGTCTGCGCTCGTTCAGCCACTTCTGCCACCAATGATTCGTTGACGGAAGCCAGCTCTTGTGTGCGGATCTGCACGCGCCTATCCAAGGCCTCGTTGAGTCGTTGCAGTTCCTCGTGGTGCGTGCGGCCCTGCTCCTCCGTCCGCTTCCGCGCCGAAATATCCCGCACGAATGCGCTGAACGTGTAAGCCCCCCCCTGCCCCAAGGCCGGCGAGATCGCCAATTCTATCGGAATCTCGCGCCCGTCCCGGTGGCAGCCTGTGATTTCGATCCGTGTGTTCAGTATTGGTCCTTCGCCGCTTGCGAGGAAATGACGCAATCCGCGTTCATGGGCCTCCCGGTGTTGTGCGGGGATGATGGTGGCAGAGAGGAGTCGCCCGATGGCCTCTTGCCGGGGCCAGCCGAACATCTGTTCGGTTTGGACGTTCCAGTCGGTGATGACTCCAGCGGCATCCATCCCGATGAAGCCATCGAGCGCCATCTCGACAATGCGCCGCGTATGTACCTCGCTCTCGCGCAGCGACGCTTCGGCCTCCCTGGCGAGCGCACGTTCCTGCTGCGCGTGCAGATGCTCCTTCCGCACGCGTCTCACGGTCCACAGCAAGAGTCCAAAGATTGGAACCACCACGGCGCAGCCCGCCAGGCCAAGATTCCAGAGGACTTCTCGAATCGGCGCCAGCACGTCGCGCCGATCCATCCGCATCAGCACCGTCCAATTCATACCCTTAAAATCGCCAAGGCCTTGGGTCCGGGCATAGCCGGTGATAACCGGCACATGGCGATGTTGGTGCTCCTCTTCGACGTAACCGGACAGGGACCCTTCGCTTAACAGTGCCGACGGTAGGCCGAGTTGTTTGAAATTGACGTGGCCCTTATGCTTGAGCTCCGAATCAATGAAGGCCACCCCCTTGTCAGTCAAGAACTGGTATTCCAGCGCCCCCCAAAATCCCTCTCGCTGCCGGTAAGCCAGAAGGGTCCCCGTCATGACGTTTTCCAGCCCCGAAATCCCCACCCGCGTCGTCACGACCCCCAGGAATTCCCCGCGCGGTCCGGTGATGGGAGCCGTCACGGCTATTGCGTCAGGACCGCCCATCACTGCGAATGGCTCCACGTCCCCCATATGAACCGCTTGCCCGTTACGCACGGCCTGAAACCAGGATTGGCCGCTGTAGTCCCGCCCCACCGTAGCCGGGTCGGTGGCAACCACGATCTGTCCACGCGCGTTCGTGGCGCCGATCCACAAGTAATCCGGGTACGAGATCTTCGCCGAGGCAAGATACGCCGACTGAAACTCTCGATTGTCCGCCTGCACCTTGAACGTCCGTGCCATCATCTGCACATCGCCATACCGTTCAAAGAGAAATCGGTCCAGTTTGTCCGAGACTTCGGCGGCTGTAAGGGCCAGGGTTTCGCCTGCAGTGGCCACCATGCGGGTTTCGGTGTAGTGGAACGCGATTCCGCCGATGGCCAGCATGACGACTGTCATTACGCTGATGAGGACCGGCAGCCAGGAATACGGGCGGGGAGCCGTTGCTTCAGACATGGTCATGCATCCTTTTCGCCTCGTTGCTGCGCCGCATCAATCATGATCAGGACGTTCACTAGCCCGCATTATTCATGACGGTGACCAAATGCTCGTTTCCATGCTCTCGGAATGACCGCCTGGGGATACCGCCCGTACCGGATGGTGTCCGATTGGGACACCAGGAGGGTTGAGGACCACGGTCACGGCGCGACCATCCTGGACCGACACCGGCATGCGGCTGATTCGGGCACACCCCTCCGCACACTCCTTCTGTGGTGACTCAGGCTGTGTCACCTCCTCGTGCAGCGTTAGTCGGGGACAGCCCCGGTGGCCTGGGCCACCCGGCTCCAGGTGGCACCTCAGAGCGCAATCGTAGACAGGTGCACCGCCAGGCGCCGCACGGATCGCTCGACCCACACGGCCATCTTGGCAGGCGGAAGGTTTCAGGATATAAGGTCGCGTGAGAGTCGCTAGCCATGCGACTGTTCGCAGTGCTAACTGACCTTTCTCCTTCTTTTAACCAATTCAACGTGCCGCGTTCGATCCTCTTCCAATTTCGTGTGTTTCCTGACCAACGAGTTGGATGTGTGTGTTGCGCTGCCCGATACACCCTCGCTCTGTTTTGTAAGATCGCGGTGTCCGTGCCGGTATGTCGAAATGCCGTTGTCGTGAAGCGGATTCCACTGTATACATATTCGTGGTTGGACCAATGAATACATGTCGCGACCCACACGCGTGCCGCGTCCAGGCCTGCCAATGGTTTGGTCGGAGACTAGGACGCCATTGTCCTTCTCTTGCATTCTGGCCGAATCGATGGACGTCGTTGTCCACGCGTCAATCCGTTTAATCGGCACACTTATAGAAGGCGATTAGCCCCCTGTCAAGAGCGATCATCGTCGTTCATCCGGAGGCCCTCCTGATGCCATCCCCTTGCAACCTGTGCTAGACTGCCTTGACGAACACCATCAGGATGCCATCACAGTATGCACACAACCCGGCCTCATAGACTCTCCCTGTTGACAGGACTCCTCCTCGTTGCATCCGCCTGTTCGACAGGGCCAGAGCTGGACCTCACCCTGCATGAAACGGATCGCGGGGCCGTGTATTTGGAGCGGATTTCCGATCGATCGTTCCAAGCCGCGCATCCCATTACGTTATCATCAGATACGATGGCCCGGGTCCTTCGCGGCGTGGTCGTCAAAGAGAACCGAGGGTTCTTGGGAATCCTGGTCGCCGGCAAGCCAGAGGGCGTTCGAGTGTTTAGGGACGAGGACGTTGAGTACCTGGCGCCGCTCCTGGTCGAGGGGCTCACCAGAGCTGCGTCGGACGAGCAGGTTGGGTTTCGTGTCATTCAAACGGGGGCGCACACAGAATCGACGAAGGGTTCGCTCTACGCCTATGGACGGTCACTGTATCTGACCTTGCCATGGCTAATCCCCGTCTCCCGGTACGGAGCCGGCGGGCCGACACTATCACCCACGATCCTCTTTATCCCGGAGTCGGCAAAACGGCCTGACAGTTATCGCGACGCGCGCTCAACTGACGCCACGCTGGTGATCGATTACGACGTACTTGCCACAATGCCTGTCGCTTCGGACATGCGACCGACTGCCGCTCAACCACCGACGCCTGCGAAGGGGGAACCCACTCAGCGAGACACCGACCTGGACGCGCTACGGAAGGAATTGGAGGACATCAAGAAGAAACTGGCAGAACAAGAGGCGGAGCGGACCCATTCCGCCACCTCGTCCTCCCCGAAGACAACGTCCCGATCGACTCCTTAGCCGACAGGCTGGGCACCTGATAGGCCGAATCTATCCCCGTTGTTTCTCAGCCCGGTGGTCGAGTTCCCCAGCTAAGAGCACGGCCTCGGCTATCTCACGCATCGACTTCCGCAAATCCATACTTTGCCGCTGAATGAGTTTGAAAGCCTCTTCTTCAGTCAGCTTCTTCGAGCGCATCAGGTAGCCCTTGGCCCGCTCCATGAGCTTCCGAACCGCCAGTGCTTCCTGCATCTCAACGGATTTCTCGACCAGGGCAGTATGCTCAATGGCGATGGCGGCCTGATTTGCGATGGCCTGGAGCAACTTGACCTCTTCGCTCGTAAACACGTGCGGAACGGACGTATAGCTATTGATCACGCCCAGCGCCTTCTCCCGCACCATCATCGGGACCGAGAGCAATGAACACAGTCCATCCTGCTTGGCCATATCCCGATACATATAGTCTCGATCTGTGGTGACGTCGGCCACGATAATCGGTCGACGGTCTTTCACAGCACGGCCACTGATGCTCTGCCCAATTTTCAAATTTGGCTTGCGGCGATACTGTTCGCTGAGGCTTTGCGTCGCCTCGATCCGCAGTTCCCCACTGGCTTCGTCCAATAACATAATCGAGCAGATCTTGGAGTTCATCATTTGCGCGGTCATCGTCACCAGGAGTTGAAGCACGTCTTTGATCAACCGATTGGATGCCACGGTTTCTGAGACCTGCGACAGCGTTTCCACTTGTAAGGCTTTGCGTTGCATTTGATCGTAGAGCCGCGCGTTCTCGATCGCTCCACCGACTTGATTGGCGATAGTCGAGAGTAACGCAATCTCATCCTGCTGATAGCGCTTTGGGCGCTTATGTTGGACATTAATCACGCCGACCACTTCTTTTTTGGCCATGATCGGTACGGAGACAAACGCTTGATGGCGGTCTTCTGGAAGGTTATGAAAAAACTTAAACCGTGGATCGTCGTTCGCATTACTCGGAATCACGACGCGCGTTCGTTCCTGCGCGACCCACCCGGTGATGCCCTCTCCCAAACCGATCGTGATGCGGCCAATCAATTTCGGATGAGGGTTCTTCGAGGCGCGAAGAATGAGTTCGTCTTGACTATCCGACAATAGGTAGAGGAGACAGGCGTCCGCCTTGGTGACTTCGACGACAACTTCGACGATATGTTTGAGAATTGCTTCGAGATCCAGTTGGTTGCTGATCGACGCAGAGATCCGATGGAGCACATCGGCTTCGCGTGTTTTTTCCCGCAACGCCTGTTGGAGGTGAACCACGGATGGCGTGTGTTTAGTCGTCATAAAGTGATTACCTTCATGCACGGGCCTTTCGACGGACAGGATGCTTGCCTGGCTGACGGCCACTCGACGGTCGGCTCCCACGGCCGTGCTTGCTCTGAAACCACGCTGCACAAACCTGCTGCTCGATTGGCCGAATGACCACCTCCCCAATCCGCACTGGCCATACCCCAATGACCCGCCCCCCGACCACCTTCTTGTCATGCTGCATGGCGCCCCAGAGGGATGTAAAGGATGCCTGTGAGACCTGCTCGGACAACCCGGCGCGCTGCACCAGACTTCTGATCCGTTCGACAACATCTCGTCCACACAGGTCCATGTGACAAGCCAAATCCGCTTCTTGCACCAATCCGATCCCAACCGCTTCACCATGGATCAACCTGCGATAGCCTGCGAGTGACTCCAGTGCATGTCCGATCGTGTGGCCATAATTGAGAATGCGTCGGCGGTCCGACTCCCGCTCGTCTGCGGCAACCACCTGGGCTTTGATCTCGCAAGATCGTTTAATCGCCTGGATAACCGGCTCTTCCTCGAGTTTCAACAGCGCAGGAATCTCCCGCTCCAGAAAAGCGAAGAACTTCTCGTCGGCGATAATGCCGTATTTGATCACCTCAGCTAAACCAGCAATCCATTCGCGTCGTGGCAAGGTGCGCAGTGTGAGGGGGTCGATCAATACCGCGCGCGGCTGGTAAAACGCCCCGATGAGATTCTTTCCCAGTCGATGGTCCACGCCGGTCTTGCCCCCGACACTGGAATCTACTTGAGCCACAAGCGTGGTCGGTACTTGCACGAACGGGATTCCTCGTTGATAGATCGCGGCAGCAAACCCGGTGACATCACCGATGACTCCGCCACCGAGGGCCAGCAAGAGGGACTGACGTTCGAACTTGTGCCTGGCCAGCGCATCGAGGATTTTGGCGATTGTACCGAGCGTTTTGGTTCGCTCTCCCGGCGGCAAGATGATCGGAGTCGGGTCGTATCCCGCCTTACAAAGTGAGCGGAGGGTCCCTTGAAGATAACGGCTGGCCACATGCCGATCTGTCACAACCCCGATCTTCGAAGAAGTCGTAAGGGCGCTGAGCCTGTCACCCACTGTCGCAAGTAGCCCAGGATGAAGGACGATGTCGTAGCTCCGCTCCCCTAAGGTCACCGGGACAATCTGTTCTGCCACACCGGCTATGCTCAACGACGGTCTCTCCTGACCCAATATACCAGTCGCCGATCCGATTCTTCTTGGATAGGAAGGCCTGGATTCACAACACACTTTGCCTGCGGCGATGATGAATTGCGAGGCTAAAATCGAGGGGATGGTACCACAACGGTTCGGAAACTAGAAGGTTTTCAGATAAGATTCCAAGCCGAACGGTCGCGTTTCACGGCCTTAAGAGTACCCCCTTTAGGCGTATTGAGCATCACATTGGTCGTTTCAAATGGTCCGTACCGCTTCCCAGGCCATGATGTCAGTTCGATTGCCAAGCGTTTTGCGCGCGCATACGACCGATCGCCCGTCGCATTTTCTTGCGACGGGCGGGTCAGCATTGATCATGTCAAGAATATGTAGAGGACTGGAGAGTACGCCTTAGAGGATCGAGATGAAGCACCAGTCGTGAAGCCTCACCACCCTTGAACTCCCCCATCAATGTAGAGAGCTTGAAGGTTTGCTACATAGTCTTCACGACATTGGGCGTCAAGAAAATGAGAAGCTCTTGTTTCGCTACAGACTCGCTCTTCGACTTGAAGAGCCATCCCAGAACAGGTACGCGAGAGAGATAGGGGATGCCGGCCACGCTGTTGCTCTGCGTATCGATAAAGACCCCGCCAATCACCATGGTCTCGCCATCGCGGATATTGACCTGGGTAGTGGCTTCACGGCGATCGATACTCGGACCAGCCGGATTGCTCCGTGCGCCAACGGCATTTCTAGTTGCGCGAACCTTCATCATGATCAGCTTACCGGTTTCCTTGGGATCTCGCGAGGTAATCTGAGGAGTCACATTCAGTTCCAAGTTCGCATCCACAAAGGTCGTCTGAGTTCCCTGGAGGGAGGTCGTCTGGAATGGGATCGATTCCCCCTGTGAAATCTTGGCCTCTCGCTTGTCCAAGGTCGTGATCTTCGGCGCGGCAATGACTTTGCTCAAACCGAGCAACTCACCTGCCGACAACCGCATATCCAACAGCGTTCCATCTGTTTTCCCAATCGTGAACCCGACACCAGGAGTTGCTACCAAACCACCGACTGTGGCAGGAAGATTTACCAGAAAATCAGATGCCTGACTTCCAAATGGTCCGACAATACCCGACTTGAAGTTCGCCACCCCAGTACCCGCGAGTTGGTTCACATTCTGGATACCCCACTGAACACCCAGCGAACGGGAATAGGTCGTATCAGCCTGCACTATCCTAGCTTCGATCTGGACTTGAGGTACTTCGAGATCGAGCCCATTAACCAGCTGTTTTATCACCCCAATGTTGCTTTCCGTATCTCGGACAATTAAGGCATTGGTTCCCTGACTCATTTGCATCAACCCTCTCGGGCTCAAATACTGCCGAAGAGACGTCATGAGTTCTGTCGCTTGCAGGTTTCTAATATAGAACACCCGATCGACCAGTTCTTCTGCTTGTATCTTGGCAACTCTCGCCTGCCCTTCTTCATTCTGCTGTTTGGCAATGTTCGCCAGCGAATCGATCCAAAGGATATTGCTCTGCCTGATCTTGCCTAATCCATTCATCTTCAAAATCATATCGAGCGCCTGATCCCAGGGCACACTCACGAGCTTCATCGTGACTTTGCTCTTGACCCCTTCACCGACGACCATGTTAAATCCACTCACTTCGGCGATGAGGCGCAACACATTACTGATGTCGGCCTGCTGGAAATCCAGCGAAATACGCCGGCCAACATAATGCGATTCTCCAACAACCAAATCTTCCTTTGGCGTGTTTTTCTCACCACCATCTGCCTCGGAGGTCATCTGGACAGGCCGCACATGAAATTTCGTTGAAACCCGCCGAACCGTGGCCATTGTCTGCTGGGCCACCCGAGGGGTGCCATCCGCCTGAACCTGCGGCATTACAGGATTCTCCGACTCGATGGTTTCGACCGCCTCGCCACGATAAAGGTCTGTACCCGCACCCATATCCGTGCCGGCACCTTCCCGAAGAGTCACAATAAGATTCGTGCCTTGCGGTTCAACCGAGTAGGCAGCCTTACCGGCAAGATCCAATACCACTCGTACTTTACCGGCATGATAACCCAGACGCACTTGCTTCAAAATCCGATGATTCACCGACATGACTGGCTTACTTATGGCGGAAGCCACGCCTGGAATATCGATTACGAGACGCCGTTCATCAAGACATGTCACCTCGTGGGCCAACCTGCCATCCCCCGAGAAGACAACACGGATATCGTCCCTGCCACGCTGAACATCGATGTGGGTCAGGGTCTGCGCTAGACCTCCCTTGATGCTCGATGGCATGCCTGAATCGACGGCAGGTAAGTCGGTTGACGCCCCCATCGATGGCACGGCCATCGGGACACTGAGCGCTCCCACCGCCGAGAGCACGCGAACAAATGCTGCAGTTGTCATGGTCAGCTTAGGTGTCATTCTGCGCCCTCTTTCGGGTGAAGGAGCTTGACATACTCCCGCTCCTGTTTACTCCCATACACATCTGTAAACCTTTCTTGCACCACAATACCTTTCTCCGTCACGGCACTCACCATGCCATTATTGGGACCGATACGTGTTCCTCGACGCACCGTATATCCATTCCCATCTGGCGTCTGGACCATAGCCGAAGAGCCATAGGCCCCCCATATCACAGCGATCAGGTTCATCTCAGTGAGCCCAACGCGTTGGAGCGGAGGTAACGTGGGGTCAATCGGCCCGAGTCCCAATTGTTGCAACACTGGCGCGAACGGATCGCGCCGCCCAGAAGGGTCATAGGAATGTGCGCCCACTGGCTCCACTATTGAATTGGGTGCAACTGCTTGAGTATTCTCATCGCCAGCTGCCGCGGCTAGTGTTTGAGGCGGTGCGTGCCTCGGCACATCATTGAGAGAGGGCACTTTCAAAGAATCCTGCCGCATTGGGCTAATTTGTCGGACATGAGAACTCATACCTGTCTCAGCAAAGACCAGTCCACCTATGACGAGCAGGCTGGCACATCCAATAAGAGTCATTCTTGTTGTCTTCATGGTCAACCGCCAGTTTTCACAGATGACATTCATCGCTCATGGCCTCGCACACATTCAAGACTCTGGGCCCTATTTCTTCTGAGGAATCGCCGGAGCCACCGCAGCCAGCTTGATTTCCTGTGGGGCCGCATAGGCGACAAGGTCAAACACGGTCTGTGTGACAACCCGTCCCTTCTCAAACTTAGGGGCTCCCATCTTGAGGCCAGACACGGTCACAATCCGAGGCAACGCGTTGATTCGATCAAAAAACAAGGCTGCGGTATGGTAGCCGCCAGAGACCTCTACGTTCACCGGCATGCGCACAAAGAGTTTCGATGGATCCTCACTCTTGGGACTCGGTTTCCACAGCTTAATGTCGAGTCCAAGGCGAATCCCCAAGTCTGACACCTGTTTGAGCAACATCACCGCCTCCTCTTCAGGGGGCAATCGTTCTTTCTTTTTTGCGAGCTCAATCTCTAGTTGCTTACTGGCAGCAATGAGTTCATCAAGATGCTTGACTTTAATGGTCAACGTTTGAATCTCGCCATCAAGCGTGCCGATCGCTCCTTGGAGCCCTGCAATCTCCGCAGATTTTGGCTCGGCCACATAATAATAGAAGCCCACGATCATCCCCACAAGAACCATCAGAAGAAGCCCCGCCTTCTGAATCAATGAGATTGACCTCAATACGTCAAGATTAATGGACGGCAGCTTCATAATTCTTAACCTTTGAGACGGAAACCAAGTTTGAACTGATAGATATTGAGTTGGCTCTCCACCGCAGCTCGACTTTCTTGAAGATTGATATTCGTGAAATAGTCGGTACGGCTCAGGTTATTTACGAATTCCACCACATCATCGTTGGTCGCCGCGCGACCCTCAAGATCGATATCTTTTCCGTTGACTGCAACTCTCACCAACCACACTTTCAGCGGTTCCAGACTCTGACTGACATGGTCGAGCACTTTGACGGGACCAACACGTGACTTTTCCAACTCGTCGATAATACGATTTTTGTCTTCCAGCACCTTCTTCCGACTTTCAAAATCAGAAACCTGCTTCACTTGTTCCTTCAACTGCGCGACTTGCTTCTCCCTGTCGAGTTTTTCGGTCTGCCGCACGTTTATTTCTTCATCGAGTGACGCCGAGTACCACCAACATCCCGCCAGAGTGATGAGCAACAACCCCACACCCAACAGCGCCTGTGCTCTGACATCATACTGAGGCCTCGCCTTATGTCCCTTGGGCCCTGGTAATAAATTAATGCGAATCATCGATCCCCTACCGATCTAAGGGCCAATCCAACCCCCACGGCTGCCAGCGGAGCCAATTCGGCTAACGCATTCTGATCAAAGTCGCTCCCCGAGGTATCGATTTCACCAAACGGATTAGCCACCTCGACAACAGCCTGCATTCGGTCTCTCAGTTGCGTGACCAGGCCCGCGACCTGAGCGCCCCCTCCGCACAAGAGGACCTGCTGAACGTCCGCATCCGACATGGTTGACTTGAAATAATCGATGGTCCGTGCAATTTCAGACGCAACCTCGGCATTCACACTGTCGACAACCGCGGTCACCGCGGCCTGATTGCTCCCTGCCGAACGCGCGCCTTTTTTCGTTTCCTCTGCCTCTTCGTAAGACATTCCCATTTCCCGCTGAATGGCTTCTGTATAGCGATTCCCTCCGATGGGAATATCGCGAGTGAACAGCGAGACGCCGCCTCGAACAATATTGATATTCATGACACTCGCGCCAATATTGATGAGCCCGGTGGTATCCTCCTGTGAGACGGGATAGTTGATCGAATGCATGTTTTCTATCGCAAAGGCATCCACATCCATGACGATCGGAATCAACCCCGCCCCCTTGACGAGTTCGGTTAGCTCATTAATCTTGTCCTTCTTGGCAGCTACGAGAATGATGGACATCTCTCCCTGGGTATCGCCCGCAGACGCGAAAGAGGGCAACACACTGAAGTCGATGTTCACCTCATTAATATCGAAGGGAATGTACTGCTCTGCGGCAAGCCTCACCTGCCCCTCCAACTCCTCATTAGGCATCGGCGGCAGGCTGATCTTTTTAATGATGACGGCATGGCCGGAAATAGACACGGCGACTTGCCTCACCTTGACGTTTGTTTCCTCAAACAATTCTTTAATCGCCGAGACCACCCGCCCCTCATCCATTACTGTTCCATCGACGATGACTTCAGGCTCGAGTGGTTTGAATCCAAACTTCTGGAGAATGTACCGCCCTCGGCTTTCCTTCAACTGGACGAGTTTGATACCACTCGACCCAATATCCAACCCCACGAGCTGTCGCTTCGGGGTGAACATCGAGAACAGATCAGTTTCGGTGAGACTCTTGAATGAATTCAACATACGCGCCTCTGACTGTACATGACTATCCGCGCAGGACAAATCTTTATGTGAATTTCGCGCAGACTGTCAATCATGACCGTACCCCCGCAGGCCTCAACGTACTGAAGAAATAATTTCTATCGAGACCGTTCTGGCTATACACCTGCGTCCTACCCTCCACTCTGTATTTTCCTAGAAGAGGAACCGTTTGGGCCTGAATCACGTCCAATAAACGTCTGAATGGTGCGTCTATACTGTAGATTGGCTTCATGCACATGCTAAGTATAGTTCATATGCTCTACCTGTCAAGCAAATCGCTTTTCGTGCACAGGCATAGAGACGAGGCGAGGGCGATGGTGGTAGGAAGGAAGTGCGTAACGGCTACGTGGGGTTACTGCCTATTGATATCGCGATGGGCGACGGTCACTTGATATCCAAGCGCGGAAAAACTTTCTTGGAGTCGGCCAGCAATGGCCACAGACCGATGACGTCCGCCGGTGCAGCCAAGCCCAACATTCACATAGCTGCGGCGTTCTCGTTCGAAGAGAGGAATGAGGAATTTAAAGAGGCCTTCCAGCTGCCCAATGAACGCGATGGAATCCGGGTCGGTCAACACATAGTTCCGTACCCGGGGGTCTTCCCCGGTCAATGGTTTGAGGTCGGGAACGAAGAACGGGTTCCGCAAGAACCGGACGTCGAACAGGAGGTCAATGTCGTACGGCACGCCAAACTTGAAGCCGAATGTCACCAGCGAGATGGTCAACCGGCAAGGCGCGCCCTCCTGTCTGAACTGCCGGGCCAATAGCTCTCGCAACTCATGCACCGTCAAATCGGATGTATCAATAATACGGTCGGCGTGGCGCCGGAGATCGGCGAGATGCTCCTTTTCAAGCCGCACCCCTTCCAATACCGGGAGATGCGGCAGGAGCGGGTGGGGTCTCCGAGACTCTGAGAATCGGCGAACCAGCATCTCTTCACGAGCTTCAAAGAATAACAACTCAACCGAGTGACCAAGAGCCTTCACCCGCTCAAGAATCCCCACGAGATCAGAAAAGAACACGCGCTCTCTGACATCGATGCCGAGCGCGACATTCTTAATCTCGCCCCCCTGCTGATGACACAGATCGACAAAGGTCGGCAGAAGGGCAGGCGGCAAATTATCGATACAGAAATATCCGACGTCTTCGAAGCACTTGAGAGCATGTGATTTCCCTGAGCCAGAAAGACCGCTGATCACGACCAACTTGAGTGCAGCCACGCCTGCCTACCCCTTACGGATCAATCAGGACCACTCGATCACGATCGACACGCTGTAGAATCTGTAATTTTCCCGAGGACAGGGAGGTGAACACCACCAGCGAACCAGGCAGAGGATCTAGCCGGCGCTTTGCGTCCTCCAGAGTCAGAACAGCCTGGGCTGGACGAATGACTTCAATCTCTTCCTCTGCCTCTTCCTTACGAAGAGCCGGACGCTGAATCTTCCGCGTCGATCTCTTCGCCGGTTCTTTATGATCAGCCTGGCGTTCCTTGTGTTTTCGAATCTGGACGCCCAAGCGATCCACGAGCTGGTCGATCGTCGCGTACATTTCCCGCGTAGAAGATTTTGCCTGAATCCGTCGCCTTTGCATCGTACAGACGACCTCCGCACTATGCTGAAGCTTGCTCACACCCAGGATCACTTCCAGATGGCTAAGCTTTACTTCATACCTCGCGAGCCGCTCAAACCGATTTTCAATATGTTGTCTGAGCGCCGGCGTCACGACAAGATGTCGTCCTGTAATTTTCATAGGCATTCATCCTTTCAAGCTGAATAACCTCGGCCGCACTTCTGTTACTCGACTATGCTTGTTGGCTCTGAGCACTCATGACATCTGGGGAAAAACCGGATATGTAGGGAGCACGCGCCAAGATGAACAGGGAAGGCCTAAAAGAACCGCTTGCGCTGAGTGGCGGAGGGAATATGTTCTTCCGCCCGATACTTGGCCACCGTCCGCCGGGCGATCACAACCTGCTGCGTGAGCAGTCGCGCCGCGATCTCTTCATCTTTAAGAGGGTGGCTCGCATCTTCCTCCGCCACCATTATCCGAATCATCTCTCTCACCGTCACGGACGACATCATGTCGGAAGGCTGATCCGCTCGCTGCAGACCAGCATTGAAGAAGAATTTCAGCTCCAGCATCCCTTGCGGGCAATACATATACTTGTTCGCCGTCACACGACTGATTGTCGACTCGTGCATCCCAATATCCTCAGCCACCTGCTTGAGCACCAGTGGCTTTAGATGCTGCACGCCCTTTTCAAAGAACTGCTCCTGAAACTTCACGATACTCGACACCACCTTTACGATAGTCTTATTCCGCTGTTCGATGCTGCGAATGACCCATTGCGCCGCCCGCAGCTTTTCATCCAGATAGGCCTTCGTCTCCGCCGATCCGCTCTCTCCTGCCCCCATTAATTGCTTATAGTACGGGCTGATCCGCATACGGGGCAGTCCATCGTCGTTCAGTAATACCACCCATTCCCCTTCATTCTTGATGACAAACACATCAGGGACAATCACATAGTTCTGGGTGTTCGTAAACGGTCGCCCCGGCTTCGGCTCCAGCACTTCGATGACCTTTGTCGCCTGAAAGACCTCTTCTACCGTGACATCTAAGGCTTTTGCGATCCTCGCATACTGTTTCTTCTCCAAGTCTTTGAGATGGTGCTGAACAATGGCTTCAACAATCGATCCCTTCAAGGCGCCAGGCCGAGCCCCTAACGATCCCATGGGGCTCTTCCCCAGATGTCCGATTTGTAAGAGCAGGCATTCCGCAAGGTCTCGGGCCGCCACTCCAGTCGGATCAAAGCTCTGAATATCCTTCAGGACGGACTCCGCTTCAATGTCGGTGAAGTTGGTCCCGCCGACCATCTCTGCGAGAGACATCCGCAGGTACCCATCATCGTCAAGGTTACCGATGATCAACCGCCCGATCCCCTTTTCACGATCCGATAAACCGGAAAACGACAGCTGCCAGAGAAGATGGTCTTCCAAGGATGTGGCTTTTGCCATGGTTTGTTCATAGGATGGAAACTCGTCCTGCGAAGACGACTGAGACTCGGATCCGCCTATCCGACGATCGCTCCCAAAGTACTCTTCCCAACCAGCCGCTGAGGCCTCATCCGGCGTATCGCGTTCTTCAGGGGTCGACTCCTCCGCATTCGATGGCTCACTGTTCGCTGATGCCGCCGCATCTTCCGCCTTTTCCTCTGCGCTTGCGGCCTCGCTGTCCTCCGCCTCAGTGGGAAGATCCTCCAAGAGCGGGTTTTCCATCAAATGTTGAGTGAGGCTCTGCTGGAGCTCGATCCGCGACAGTTGCAGCAGCTTAATCGCCTGCTGCAACTGAGGAGTCATGATCAGTTTTTGACTAAGTCGAAGGTCGAGCCTGAGCTTCATGCGCACACACCCTTACGCGTCATAGCTTGAACCGTTCCCCTAGGTAGACAGCACGGGCCGTCTCACTCTTGACGATGGATTCGGGAGACCCGGACTCAAGAATCAACCCTTCGTTGATGATGTAGGCCCGATCCGTGATGGACAGCGTCTCCTGGACATTGTGATCGGTGATCAAAATGCCGATTCCCTTTTCTTTCAATCGAGTAATAATTTGTTGGATGTCAGCCACGGCAATCGGGTCGATCCCTGCAAAAGGTTCGTCCAGCAACATAAATGACGGGCTCGTCGCGAGCGCCCTGGTAATTTCCAACCGTCGACGTTCGCCGCCGGATAATGCGTACGCCATGCTCGTTCGGATATGGCTGAGATCCAGTTCTTTGAGCAGGGCATCGGCACGTTCGCCCCGTTCCGCCCGAGAGTAGTCCAGCATCTCAAGAATTGCCAGAATATTGTCTTGAACCGACAAGCGTCGAAACACAGACGATTCTTGAGGAAGATACCCAATACCTTTCCGCGCACGTCTGTACATGGGCAGATCCGTGATCACCTCTTCACCGAGTGCAATCGCCCCTTCATCAGGCTGACACAGACCAACGATCATATCGAAAATGGTAGTCTTCCCAGCCCCATTGGGCCCCAGTAACCCCACGACCTCCCCGGCGCGGACTTCGATCGAGACGCCTTTCACAACCTTGCGCGCGCGAAAACTCTTTACCAATGCAGTCGCGCGTAAACCGGCACTTTCTGCCCTGTTCACCGGGGAACCAGTCGACGCCGCATGCCCTTGAACCGCCTCGATCACTTGTTTACCCCCCCATCCGGCTCGATCCGCACATGCGAGCCTCCTTCCACCACACTCCGATCCTCTGCCAGAAACATCGTGATTTGTTTGCCGCTGACTCGTGTTCCCTTATCCCAGGCCACCGGGTCACCCGTCAGAACGATCTTATCCCCATCGCGGTAGTAGATGGCTTTCTCACAGGTCGCACTCCCTGAGTCCTTTTCGATTTTGACTCGTCCGGTCGCCTCAATCTGGTTGACCGAACGATTCGACACAGCCGGCATGGCATCAGGCCCTTTCGAAGCCGCGGCGCCCTTGACGGCCTCATGCCCTTTCTGGTTATCACTCGCGGGAGAGTCTTGCGCGCGAAACATGACCACCATGCGATCGGAATAGACAACCAATGACCCACGAGTCAGCACAACCGCCCCCTCAAACACCGCTTGGCTGTCCTGATTTTTCACAGTCATCTTCTTGGACGTAATGGTCGTGCTGACCGCTTGATCGGCGCCACCTTTCGGAAGGGCTGCGTCAGCCGATTCGCTCAAGGAAGCTATCCCAAGCGGGAATAAATTAAGAAGCAGGAGCCAAATCCACATGTACGTCCTCAAGAACTTCGAATTCTTCAGTGTCCAAACGTCCCAACAACCCACGCCCCGTCACCTCCAACCCATGCCCAACGATACGGACGGGATCCTGCGTGCGTATCTCTCTCGTCTGATCAGTCCAAGCCAAATGGTTGGTATAGATCACGTAACCGCTTTCGGTGTGAACCACGAGTGGCTCTAATCGGTTCGCGAGCACAAAGTTCTTCGTCTCCGTATCCAATGCCCCTTCATCTCCGGTCACCGTCAATTCCTTCCCGTGCTGGCCAAATAGCGTGACTGCAACGACTTGGAGCATCGCCCGCTTGTCCCGCTCAAAAAGCCGAGCCTCTTGCGCCTGCACCTGCCATTGAACCGCATCGCCCTTCGTTTGTGTGAACGTAAACTGGGAGATCGTGGCATCAGCTGTGTCCATGGAGCCGGGCACCGTCGCCGTCGGGGGGGGAACCGTTGTCGAATTGGTCACGAGCAGGTATGCAAGGAAACAGGCCAACGCCACACTGAGCGCTAACAAACCTCGCCGTACCCAGCGTTGCCACACGTTGTGCCTGCTTTCTTTTAATTAGCATGAACGAGACTGGCACGATAGTAGCATGGGCTCAAAACCAAGTAAACTCATGCCAGAACCGCGGCATGGTCTACCCGGTAGAGATGGAGTGAACGAGATGGGAAAATTCTCGAAACGATGACGCGCCGTCGGACGCACGACTAGATCTTCTCGACAGAAGACCTAGCCGGCAGCGGGACTCGCGGGAGCTGATGCAGTAAGTGCTTGTTTCTTTGCGGACGCAGTATCCGGTCGCGTAACGAGTTCGATCGCGACAAGCTTAGCCGCATCGCCGATCCGCCGTCTCGTCTTCACCATCCTAGTGTAGCCGCCGGGACGGTCTTTAAATCGAACCGCCACGTCGCTGAATAATTTTGAGACGACGTCCTTGCTTCGGATAAATGCAAGAGCTTGCCGCCGAGCCGGTAATGTCCCTTGCTTGCCGAGCGTAATCATCCGGTCCGTGAACCCTCGAATTTCTTTCGCCTTGGCCTCGGTCGTCTCGATCCGCTCATGTTCGAGCAGCGACGTCACGAGACTTCGAAACAGAGCCCACCGATGTTTGGTCTGTCGTCCGAGCTGTCTGCCTTTTTTTCTGTGACGCACGGGTTTCCTCTTGTTTCGTTACTCGCTCTTCAGATTACCGCTATTGGGTTGCACCGCATCCAGCTTGACACCGAGACCCAGGCCCATTTCCGTCAAGATTTCCTTAATTTCGTTGAGCGATTTCTTGCCGAAATTCTTTGTCCTCAACATCTCCCCTTCCGTCTTCTGAACTAAGTCGGCGATGGTCTTGATGTTCGCATTCTTCAAGCAATTCGCGGCACGGACCGACAACTCTAACTCATTCACACTACGGAACAGATGCTTATTCACCTCACGATGCGCATCGTCACTCCCAAGATCACCACGCCCTTCGACTCGCTCATCGGGATTGATAAAGATGTCAACGTGATCACGCATAATTCCTGCGGCCGTGGACAGCGCATCACGAGGCGAAATGGTCCCATCCGTCCAGATTTCCAAGGTCAACTTGTCATAATCGGTCATGCGACCGACACGGGCGTTCTCCACATGAAAGTTCACACGCTTAATGGGTGAAAACACCGAATCGATGGCGATCACACCAATCGGCAGCCCCTCTTCCTTATTTCGCTCGGCGGGCACGTAGCCCCGCCCATGCTTCACCGTCATTTCCATATCGAACGAGGCATCCTTGTCCAACGTCGCGATATGGAGATTCGGAGTCAGGATGGTCACGTCCGCATCATGAATAATGTCAGACCCCTTCGCTTCACCAGGCCCCTTCTTCTTGAGACGGAGCGTCTTCGGCTTATCGGTATGTACGGCAAGCCGCAGCCCTTTGACGTTCAAAATAATGGAGGTCACATCCTCCGTGATACCAGGAATCGTGGAGAACTCGTGCAGGACCCCTTCGATCTTCACCGTGGTCACTGCCGCACCCGTCAGCGACGACAACAGCACACGCCGTAAGGCATTGCCGACCGTCGTCCCAAACCCACGCTCATAGGCTTCCGTCGTAAACCTGCCGAACGTTTGGGTATGGGTATCCTTGTCGGCTTCCACCCGCATCGGGACCTGAAAGTCTTTCATCGCTTTAATCATAACTCCCCCTTCATCTCATCGAGTAGCCAGCCACTGAACGATACCAGTTTGCCGTAGAGAACGACCCCCTCTCCCAATTCCATATCTACCTGGAATACAACTCCACCACCATCTGCTCATTCACCGGCAACGAAATCTGGTCTTTCGACGGCAACGCTCGTACCATGCCCTTAAAGGCCGTCTTGTCCAGCTCCAACCACTCTGGAATGCCTCGCCCATCAACAGACTCTAGGGCGGCCTGGATCGAAATCAATGTGCGACTTCGCTCCCGAACGCTGATGATATCGCCCGCCTTGACCTGCGCACCAGGCACATTGATTTTTCGACCATTCATGGTCAGATGCCCGTGGCTCACTAGCTGCCTGGCTTCTTTTCGCGAGGCGCCGAACCCTAATCGGTAGGCCACATTGTCCAACCGGCATTCCAGCAACCGTAAGAGCACCTCGCCGGTAATACCAGTCTGGCGTTCCGCGCGTTCAAATACGCCACGGAACTGGCACTCCATCAAACCGTAAATTCTGCGCAGCTTCTGCTTTTCTCTGAGCTGGGTGCTATATTCTGAGTTCCTCGGACGCTTTTGCCCATGCTGCCCCGGAGGATAGCTCCGTCGCTCGATGGCGCATTTCTCTGTCATACAGCGCGAGCCTTTCAGAAACAACTTCTCACCCTCTCGCCGACACAACCGACAGACGGGACCGCGATACTTTGCCACTGCTCTACCTCCCGTTACCGGACATCACCACGTGGGTGCGCCCAACAATTCTCGTGTATTCGACTCTCCCGACACACGCCACTAGACACGACGCCGCTTCGGTGGACGGCATCCGTTGTGCGGAATCGGGGTCACATCACGAATCATATGGATCCGCAATCCAGCGGCCTGAAGAGATCGAATCGCCGATTCACGACCGGATCCAGGCCCATTCACATAGACATCCACTTGGCGCATTCCACTCTCCATCGCTTTACGTGCGGCAGCCTCGCCAGCCCGCTGAGCGGCAAAGGGCGTGCTCTTGCGAGAACCCTTGAACCCTTGGTTCCCTGAGCTTGCCCACACGATCGTGTTGCCGCTCAAGTCGGTGATGGTGACGATCGTATTATTGAAGGAGGCCTGGACATGGGCCACCCCGGTCTGCACGATCCGACGCTCTTTCTTTTTCCCTTTTTTGACGCTCATACAGGCTCCCTACTCAAGTAACGGTCACGCACTACGCTGAACGCGTAGGCGGCTTTGGTTTGCTTCCCACACCGGAGCGACGGCCTTTTCTCGTCCGCGCATTCGTCTTGGTCCGCTGGCCTCGGACCGGCAACCCTTTCCGATGGCGCAGACCACGGTACGTGCCACTATCGATCAATCGCTTGATGTTCATCGAGAAGGTCTTTCTCAGGTCGCCTTCGACCTGATAACCCTCCTGAATAATTTCTCGAATCTTGACGATATGCTCTTCGCTCAAATCCTTGACGCGAATTGATCCATCGATCCCGGCCTTGCCCAGGATAAAGAGTGCTGACGCCCGCCCAATCCCATAGACGTAGGTCAGGCCGATGTCCGCCCGCTTGTCTTTTGGTAAATCCACTCCAGCAATACGTGCCATACGTCCCCCTTACTGCTGTTTCTTCTTTCCACTCTCCGTCGCTGAATAACCAGATCTGGCTCTATTGCGCGCGTCCAGCGAGGGCCTTGTGAGGCTCGCGTGATACGCGAGCAGGAGACCTTAATGAGGTCACTCTGCGACGATCCTCATCCTTGACGCTGCTTGTGGCGCGGATTCTCGCAGAGGATTCGCACCACGCCCTTGCGTCGAACTACTTTACATTTTGCACAGATCGGCTTGACAGATGATCTCACTTTCATGTCTATCTCGCGCTCCTACTTAAACCGATAGGTGATCCGCCCGCGTGTCAGATCGTACGGCGATAGTTCCACGGTCACCTTATCGCCGGGAAGAATACGGATAAAGTGCATGCGCATTTTTCCGGAAATATGTGCAAGAATCTTATGGCCATTGTCCAGCGACACACGAAACATCGCATTCGGTAACGTTTCGTTCACCGTGCCTTGAATTTCGATAACATCTTCTTTCGGCACGTAGCTCTATCCTTTCTCCCCGAACTGCATGACCACGTCCTCAACCCCTCAGAGCTGACTCAAAATACGCGGCGGTCCACTCGGCTCAATCACAATCGTATGTTCAAAATGCGCCGAGAGACTCCCGTCTACCGTCACCGCCGTCCAACGATCCTCAAGGACCTTGACGGCAGCGCCACCCATGTTGACCATCGGTTCGATCGCTAGGACCATTCCTGCCTGCAACCGAGGGCCCTGCCCAGGCTTCCCATAATTCGGCACCTGCGGTTCTTCATGTAACTGTCGGCCGATCCCATGGCCGACGAACTCCGTCACGACCGAGTAACCAGCAGACTCCGCATGCCGCTGAACCGCATGCGAAATGTCTGACAGCCGATGGCCCACCACCGCTTGCTTGATTCCGAGGTACATCGCCTCTTCAGTCACCTGAACCAAGCGGGCATTCCGTTCTGTCGTCTGCCCCACCACAACCGTGACCGCCGAATCACCATAAAACCCGCCGACGATCGCCCCTAGGTCGAGTCCAATGATATCCCCCTCCTTCAACACTCGCTTGGAGGGAATCCCGTGGACGACCTGGTCATTCACCGAGGCACAGAGCGTCTTTGGATAACTCCGATACCCCTTAAACGCTGGCTTCGCACCACGGGACCGAATCTCTTCCTCGGCTAAGCGGTCCAGGTCATCGGTCGTGATACCTGGCTGGACGGCTTTCTGTAATATGGCTAGTGTCTCTGCTACCACTCTTGACGCCTGGGCCATCACCGCAATTTCGTCCGGCGTCTTGAGAATGATCATGTCACCCGATACGGTGCCAGCTCCTGCGAGAGATGCTGAAAGACGACATCCACTGCACCGGACGCATCCACCGGAGACAGCAGGCGCCGCTCCTCATAATAGCGCACCAGCGGGGCCGTCTGCTCGTCATATACTTTCAGCCGCATTTCGATCGCATCGCGGCAGTCATCGCTTCGCTGCACGAGCAGCGCTCCGCATCGATCGCAAATTCCATCTACCTTGGGCTTTGCAAAGTCTATATGGAACGTCGCTTGGCACTTCGGGCAACTACGGCGCCCGCTCAATCGCCTCACGACATCCTCACGCGAAACCTGAAAATTCAGGACCCGGTCCAGGGCGATTCCCTTGGACATCAAAACCATTCCTAATTCTTCCGCCTGCGGAACAGTCCTGGGAAATCCATCCAGCACGAATCCATTGGCACAACTGGGAGCAGCCAACTTCTCCCTCACCAGCCCAATCACCACGGCATCAGGAACCAGCTTGCCCNNGCCCTGATCCATGTAGCTCGTCGCTTCGAGACCCAGCGTCGTCTGATTACGAACCGCCTCGCGGAGAAGATCACCGGTTGAAATCTTCGCCATCTGATACTGCGCCACAATACGGTCAGCCTGAGTCCCCTTGCCTACTCCTGGTGCGCCGAGAAACACCACCCGCATGAATCCCCCTCACCCATTCCGTCCACGGAGTGGGGCCATCCCCTTGCCCAGAAACCCTTCGTAATTCCGCATTAACATGTGGGACTCAATCTGCTGGGCCGTGTCGAGCCCGACACCGATCACGATCAGCAGCGAGGTACCACCGAAATAGAACGGCACACCAAGTTTATAGATCAAGAATTCCGGGATCACACAAACGATCGCGAGGTAAATTGATCCGGCAAACGTAATTCTCGTCAGCACCTTATAGATGTAATCGGATGTCCTGGATCCTGGACGAATCCCTGGAATAAATCCACCGTACTTCTTCATATTGTCTGCCATGTCCACTGGGTTCAAGACCACGGCGGTATAAAAGAAACAGAAAAACAGAATAAGGCCAACGTACATCAGTGTATATAACACCGACCCGGGCGCGAGTTGGGCGCCGAAGGCCTTCACCCAAGGCGTCTGGAAGAAACCAGCAATCGTCGCAGGAAACGCGATAATCGACGATGCGAAAATAGGTGGAANNACCCGCTTCGCGTACTGGACCGGGACCTTTCGCCGCCCGCTTTCCAAAAAGACAATGGCTCCCACCACCACGACCATAAGCAAGGCAAGGGCGACCAGTAAGATAAAGCTGAGCTGCCCGACCGTGTATAAATTAAAGGTCTGAGCCACAGCAGCAGGCAAGCGCGCGACGATCCCCGCAAAAATAATCAAGGAAATACCGTTCCCGATGCCTCGTTCGGTAATCTGTTCACCGAGCCACATGAGGAAGCCCGTACCGGCCGTCAAGGTGATGACCGTCATAAGACGGAATCCCCACCCCGCGTTCATCACGAATGCGCCGTTATTCATTTGTTCGAGACCGACCGCGATCCCGAAGCCCTGAATCACCGCAATGCCGATCGTCCCGAACCGGGTGTATTGAATAATCTTTTTTCGACCGCGCTCACCTTCTTTGGCCAGCTTTGACAGATGCGGGACAGCTACGGTCAGCAGCTGAAGAATAATCGAAGCGCTGATGTAGGGCATAATGCCCAGCGCTAAGATCGTGAGCCGCGAGAGCGACCCGCCTGAAAAAATATCCAAAAACCCGAGTAGTGCACCGCCTTGCTTTTGCAGAAAATCGGAGAGGGCGTCGCCGTTGATCCCAGGCGTGGGAATATGCGCCCCGATCCGATACACCACCAACATCCCCATGGTAAAGAGGATGCGGGTGCGCAGCTCTTGGATTTTGAAAATATTCTGAAAACTGGTCAGGAGTCTCTCAAACACCGGGGATGACCTCGACTCTCCCTCCAGCCGCTTGAATCTTTGCCTCTGCGGACTTACTGAACTTGTGCGCCTGTACAACGATCGCCTTCGTGAGGTCTCCGTTTCCAAGAATCTTGATCGGCAACGACTTGCGCTTGACCAAGCCGGCATCAACCAGTGCCTGTGGCGTAATGGTACCGGACACCGTCATGTCACCCAAGCTTTTCAGATTGACAATCGAGTACTCCTTACGAAATACGTTTGTAAAGCCATGCTTCGGCACTCGACGGATCAGGGACATCTGGCCGCCTTCAAATCCGCCTGCCTGTCGGCTCCGACCGCCGGATCTGGCTAACAGACCCTTATGGCCCTTCCCTGATGTTTTCCCATGACCAGAACCTGGACCACGGCCGATACGCTTACGTCGTTTCCTGGATCCTTTTGCAGGACCGAGCTCATGTAAGTTCATTGTGGCTGCACTTCCAATAGATATCCGACTTTGCCGATCATCCCTCTGACTTGTGGAGTATTGGGGCGAGTCACTGTCTGTCTGATCTTCCTCAACCCGAGGCCACTCAGAACACGTCGATGCTTTTGCGGTGTGCCAATAGGACTTCGCCTCAAGGTAATTACGAACCCATTTGGGGCGGCTTTGGCAATCTTCGCTGTAGGCATTAAGCACTCACCCTATTCTGTGCATCGCCTACCGCACTACGGCGCATCTTGAGAACGTCTTCAGCGTTTCGAAGTTGACGGAGACCGTTGAGCGTGGCGCGAACCGTATTAAACGGATTTCCACGGCCCAGCGTCTTAGCAATGATGTTATGGACGCCGGCGACCTCGACCACAGCCCGGACGGCACCCCCGGCAATAATCCCTGATCCCTTCTTTGCGGGCTTCAGGAGGACATGCTCGGCTCCGAACAGTCCATGTACCTCGTGCGCAATCGTGCCAGACGTGAGGGCGACATGCACCAGATTTTTCTTGGCCTGCTCAACCGCCTTCGAGATTGCTACGGGCACTTCAGCGGCCTTCCCTTTCCCGATGCCGACCCATCCCTGTCCATCTCCAACAACAACCAGCGCGCAAAAGTTGAACCGCTTTCCACCCTTCACCACTTTCGCCACGCGGTTGATAAAGACAACCTTGTCCTTCAGGCTTAGTTCATCTGGATTAACTCGCACGTAACATCTCTCCTCTTTGCTTCCCTCGCTCCCTCACCGTGACGGAAGCGAGGCACGACCTAGAACTGCAGACCGCCTTCACGCGATGCCTCAGCCAACGCTTTGACGCGTCCGTGGTACATCCGACCACCACGATCGAACACCACAGCCTGCACCTTAGCGGCCTTAGCCCGTTCGGCCAATAACTTTCCAACAGCCTTTGCGCCATCGATACTGCCGGTGGATTTCACCGACGTGCGCAGAGACTTATCCAGGGAAGACGCGGCGGCCAGCGTTGCCCCTTTGAGATCGTCAATGATCTGGGCATAGATGTGAGAACGGCTGCGAAACACATTGAGGCGTGGACGCTCGGGTGTTCCAAAGACTCGCTTTCGCACCCGCTGTTTCCGCCTGGTTAACTGACTCGCTTTATCTGCAGTATTCATGGGTCACCCTACTTCCCTGTCTTTCCAGCTTTCTTACGCAATACTTCCCCGACGTAGCGAACGCCCTTTTGCTTATAGACGTCGGGAGGCTTGATGGCTCGTAAGTTCGCTGCAACCTGGCCCACCAATCGCTTGTCAGCCCCCTTCACATTGATCAGCGTTTGCTTGTCCACCTTCACGTCGATTCCAACCGGAATCGGATACGTGACTGGGTTGATATAGCCCACATTGAAGCTCATGGTCCGACCCTGCACGGCGACCTTATACCCAACCCCGGTGATTTCTAAGTTGCGCTCATAGCCCTTCGTCACACCCTGAACGATGTTACTGAGTTCTGCACGAGTCAATCCGTGCAATGCACGTACATGACGGTCCTCATTCACCCTATTTACCACGAGCAGTCCATCCGTAATCGAGACCCCCAGGCCTGGGGATAACGACCAATCAAGCTTTCCGAGTGGACCCTTCACTGACACAACGGGACCAGCAACTTTCACATCCACTCCGGCTGGAATCTGGATTGGTTTCTTTCCTATACGTGACATCAATGCCTCGTTCCTCTAGCAAGCCGCGCAATAACAATCTGGTTCGTTCTACCCATTACCACACCGAGCACAGCACTTCTCCACCCAGTCCAGCGCGGCGAGAATCCTGATCCGTCATCAACCCCTTCGAGGTGGACAAGATCGCCATGCCAATGCCGTTTTTGACTCGCGGAATATCTTTGATCCCTACATACACACGGCGGCCTGGCTTGCTCACCCGCTGCATACCGGTGACCATGGGTTGCCCTTCTGCCACATACCGTAACTGCACTTTCAACACAGGGTGTCCATCCGCGACGTCCGCCTGAACACCCTGTATATATCCTTCGTTCTGGAGAATTCGAAGGACCTCGCGCTTGAGACGGGAGGCCGGGACGCTCACCACATCGTGACGTCGTCGAAACCCGTTTTGCAATCGTACTAATAGATCACTAATGGGATCTGTAACCATACCAACCCTTTCACCAACGTTCTTCGTGTGGCCAGATGCGGGTCAACCGCCCATGACGCGAAAAACGGATAATCTACCAACTCGACTTCCGAACCCCCGGGATCTCACCCTTTAGGCTCAGCAATCGAAAACAAATTCTGCACATACGAAACCGTCGCAAAAAGCCCCGCACACGCCCGCAGATCTCACACCGGTGATAGTCTCTGACCGGAAACTTCGCCTTGACGGCTGATTTATTTCTGAGCGCTAATCTCGACACCTGCAGCTCCTTCGTTTGACATTACGCCCTAAATGGCATCCCCAAATGCTTCAACAGCGCCCTGCCCTCATCGTTGGTCCTGGCGGTCGTGACAATCGTGATATCCATACCATGGATGGATGCGACCTCGTCGTATTGGATCTCAGGGAAGATGAGTTGTTCTTTGAGTCCAAGCGTATAATTGCCTCGGCCATCGAACGACTTTGGCGAGACACCTCGAAAGTCTCGAATCCGTGGCAACGACAACGTCACAAGACGATCGAAGAACTCCCACATCCTGCGACTGCGCAACGTCACTTTAGTACCAATCGGCATCCCTTGGCGCAACTTGAAGGATGCAATGGCCTTCTTCGCCTTTGTAATCAGAGGTTTCTGGCCCGTAATCACACCCAATTCCGCAGCAGCGCTTTCAAGCAGCTTCACGTTCTGAACGGCTTCCCCCATCCCCACGTTCAGCACAATCCGCTCAAGCTTCGGGACCTGCATGATATTTTTGTAGCCGAACTCTTTCATGAGTGCGGGCACAACCTTCTGCAGGTAGGTCTCACGCATCCGTGGATTGAACTTGGACTCTTCGCTGCCCTCGTCCATCGCCTGCGGTGCCGACGACCCTTCCTTTTTCTTGGGTGGTCGCCGCTCCGACGTCTTACTGCCTTTTCCTGATTCAACCTTCGCCATCTGGCGTCCTCACTCCTACTCGACTGAGTCGTTCGAGTTTTTACTGAACCGAACCCGTTGGCCATCGTCGAGCGTACGCACGCCAAGCCGGGTCGGCTTCTGCGTCACAGGACACAGATACATGACATTTGAGATCGCAAAAGGCGCTTCCCGTTCGAGAATGCCACCTTGCTTGACCTTCTGATTCGGCTTGGTGTGGCGCTTAATCATATTCAGCTTATCGACCACAACCTTCCCCACTGCGGGATCAACCGAAAGGACTTTTCCGGACTTGCCGCGATCACGCCCGGCGATCACAACCACCGTATCACCCTTACGAATTCGACTCTTCTTCAACGCCTGTTTATTCATCCCGCCGTCTCCACTCTCGTTAAAGCACTTCCGGAGCTAGGGAAATAATCTTCATGAATTTCTTCCACCGCAACTCGCGCGCGATCGGCCCAAAGATACGCGTCCCAACGGGATCCCCATCTTTATTGATGAGCACGCAGGCATTCCGATCAAACTTGATGTAGGAACCATCCTCGCGACGCACTTCCTTGGTCGTCCTCACGACCACGGCACGGCTCACATCGCCCTTCTTTACCGTTGCCGCAGGAATGGCCTCTTTCACAGCCACGACGACAATGTCTCCGAGAGAGGCATACCGACGCCTGGTTCCACCAAGCACATGAAAACACATGGCCTGCTTGGCGCCAGAATTATCGGCCACATCCATGTATGTATAGCTTTGAATCATAGTCCCTGTGTTTCCTCTACCCTTCGCACGACCTCGACCTACTCACCCCGTCCCTTTTCCACAACTTCAACTACCCGCATATGCTTATCCTTACTAATAGGCCTCGTCTCGACCATGCGCACACGGTCGCCGATCTTGCAGGCGTTGTCCTCATCGTGTGCCTTGAATTTCGTCACCCGTCGAAGCACCTTCCGATAGAGTGGGTGAATAACCGAACGCTCGATCTCGACGACCACAGTCTTGTTCATCTTATTGCTGACCACACGCCCAACCCATTCACGCCGTTTACTTACTGACTCTCCCATCCTCAGGCCCCTTTCGCCGTAGTAGAAATTGCATCGGCCTGCGCGAGCTCGCGTTGAATCGTCTTGACCCGTGCAATGGACCGCTTCGTCTTTCGCAGCTGCATGGGGTTTTCCAACCGTCCAGTCCCCAGCTGAAAACGAAGATTGAAGAGTTCCTGCGTGAGTTGCTGGGACTTCTCCGCAAGCTCAGGTGCCGTTAGCTGCCGTAATTCCTTCAGATCCATGTATACGCTCCCTACCCTTGCGTCCGGTTCGATCGATGCTAAAACTCGCCGCGAATGACACACTTCGTGGCAATGGGCAATTTATGAGAAGCCAATCGGAACGCTTCTTTGGCGACATCCGGCGTCACGCCATCCATCTCATAGAGAATGCGGCCAGGCTTAACGACGGCGACCCAGTACTCCGGGTTGCCCTTCCCCTTACCCATTCGAGTTTCAGCCGGCTTCTTGGTAATCGGCTTATCGGGAAAAATTCTCGTCCAAACCTGGCCACCGCGCTTCACACACCGAGTGATCGCGATGCGCGCCGCTTCAATCTGTCGGCTAGTGACCCAGCCAGGCTCAAGCGCCTTTAATCCAAACTCTCCAAGGGTAATCTGACTGCCACGATAGGCCTTGCCAGTCATACGCCCCTTCATCATTTTGCGGAACTTAACTTTCTTTGGTGCTAACACGATATCCTCTTCAATTACCCGAGTCTGCGGTCAAATGCTGATTCTTTCTTGAGGGGCTGCAACGGAAGGACCTCCCCCTTATAGATCCAGGTCTTGATCCCGATCTGTCCCATCGTCGTGTGGGCTTCGGCAAACCCATAGTCGATATCCGCCCGGAGTGTATGGAGAGGCACACGGCCTTCGCGGTACCACTCTGAGCGTGCAATCTCCGCCCCGCCAAGACGGCCCCCGACCATAATCTTGATACCCTGGGCTCCAAGACGAAGTGCGGACTGCACACTTCGCTTCATGGCCCGACGGAACGCCACTCGCTTTTCCAACTGGGTGGCAACGTTTTCACACACCAACTGGGCATCCAGTTCCGGCTTCTTGATTTCTTTCACCGTAATGTACACCTGACCGGAGTAGCTCTTTTCCAGCTCCGCCTTGAGCTTATCGACCTCGGCCCCCTTACGACCGATAATGATACCGGGGCGCGCGGTGTGAATAATCACCCGCGTCTGGTCTCCAGATCGCTCGATTTCAACCTTAGCCACACCAGCATGAAAGAGACGCTGCTTGACCATCTTGCGAATCCTGATATCCTGATGGAGCAGCTTCGCATAGTCCTTGCTGGCATACCACCGAGAGCTCCAGGTGACGTTGTATCCTAGTCGGTACCCGATCGGATGTGTCTTTTGACCCATAACTTCTTGTGCCTCACTCAGACGGGAAATGAATCCGTTCCGTTAGCCGCCTCTACCTACTTCTTTTCCTTCACGCTTGCAGCCGACACGACGACCGTAATGTGACTCATACGCTTTTGAATCGCATTCGCACGCCCCTGCGATCGAGCCCGAAAGCGCTTCAACGTCGGCCCGCAATCAACGAACGCCTTCGACACCACCATCGATTCACTGTCGCCCATCTCCTTTTGCTCCGCATTGGCTACGGCGGACTGCAAAATCTTTTCGACCACCTTCGACGCCTGGCGCGGCAAATTTCGGAGCAATGCCAAAGCCATGGGAACTTGCTGCCCACGGATCAAATCAATCACCGGGCGCGCTTTTCTCGGAGAGACACGTACGAACCGTAGAACTGCTTGTGCTTCAGCCATAACCTTCCCATCCAATCGAGTTTGCCGAAACCGTGGCCTGTTACCTATTTGAGGGCGACTGACTTCTCTGTCCTGGCATGCCCATGCCCCTTAAAGAACCTGGTCGGAGCAAACTCTCCCAGCTTGTGCCCGACCATGTTTTCCGTCACGAAGACAGGAATGAACTTCTTGCCGTTATGGACCGCGAACGTATGTCCGATCATATCTGGAATGACGGTAGACCGTCGCGACCAGGTCTTAATGATCTTTCGATCCTTATTCTGATTCATCCGCTCCACTTTCTGAAGCAGATGGTCGTCAACGAATGCGCCTTTACTTACTGACCTCGGCATCGCGTACTCCTACTTGCGGCGGGAAATAATGAACTTGTCCGTCGCCTTATTGTTCCGTGTCTTGTAGCCCTTAGTCGGAAGACCCCATGGGGAGACTGGGTGGGGATTGCCCTGCCCAGACTTTCCTTCACCACCACCATGCGGGTGGTCGACCGGATTCATCACGACACCGCGCACATTCGGACGTCGGCCCAACCATCGATTGCGGCCTGCCTTCCCAACATTAATATTCTCGTGATCCGTATTCCCAACCTGCCCGACGGTTGCCATGCAGGTTGAAAGAATTTTTCGCATTTCACCGGACCTGAGTCGCACCTGCACATATTCGCCATCACGTCCCATCACCTGAGCAGAACCGCCCGCACTACGAATCAGCTGTCCGCCTTTTCCAGGTTTCAACTCTACATTATGGATAGTGGTTCCCAATGGCATGCTGGACAAGGGCAACGCATTCCCAATACGCACTTCTGATCCAAGACCAGCCTGCACCGCATCTCCAACCTTGAGCCCAACAGGGGCCAGGATATAGCGCTTCTCGCCGTCCTTATAATGCACCAAGGCAATTCTGGCTGACCGATTGGGGTCGTATTCAAGCGCGGCAATGGTCCCTGGGATTCCGGTCTTGTCTCGCCGGAAATCAATCTTTCGGTAGAGCCGTTTATGCCCACCTCCACGGAAACGTACAGTCGTCCGCCCATCGTTGTTCCTGGCGCCGGTACTGCGACGGAATGAGGTGAGCGATTTCTCCGGCCTCTTCTTCGACAGCTCTTCGGTCGTCACCGCAGTCATCCCGCGGCGTCCCGGTGTCCTTGGCTTGTATACTCTGATTCCCATGCTACAGTTGTCCTTCCAGTACACCGAGATCAGCCTGGTGCAATGTCCAGCTATGCGCTCTCGTAGAGCTCCAACTTTTCGCCTTGCTTGAGCTTGACAAAGGCCTTTTTCCAATCCGATTGCTTACCAGAGAAACGCCCCAAGCGCTTCATCTTCCCGCGAACATTCATCACGTTCACTCGCTCCACCTTCACCTTCAACAACGCTTCGACCGCTTGCTTAATCTGGATACGATTCGCATCACGGTGAACGAGAAAACCCACCGTATTGTTGCTTTCCCGCATCGTCGTGATCTTTTCCGTCAGCAGCGGCTGTAAGAGAATGCCATGGAGACCTGCTTTCATGCCCAGACCTCCTTCACCCGTGGCAACTCGCGCTCAAGAATCAGAATCAATTCAGCTCGAACAATGTCGTAGACGTTCAATCCTTCAGGCCCCACCACACACACATTAGGAAGATTGCCTGCAGCTTGAGCCAGTCCAGCATGCCCCGCACCTGCCACAATCAAAGCATACCCCCCGGCACCAAAGTTGGTCAGCGCTTGGGCCAACAATTTCGTCTTTGGCTGGTCCAACGACAGATTCGACACAATCACCACTTGTCCGTCGGCTAACTTTGCCGAAAGTGCGCTTTGAAGCGCTGCACGATACTTCTTTTTTGGCATGCTGTAGGAATAATCACGCGGCTTCGGCCCAAACACCGACCCGCCATGACGCCATACAGGAGAGCGGATCGACCCTGCCCGTGCCCGCCCAGTATGCTTTTGTTTCCATGGCTTTTTCCCAGACCCCGCCACTTCTCCTCGCCGCAATGTCGATGCCGTCCCCTGACGCTCACAGGCACGCTGCATCACCACCGCTTCATGGACTAAGGCCGTATGCAGCTTACAGCCAAACACTTCCTCAGGAAGAACGACGGACCCGACTTTCTGTCTCTTCAAGTCAACGACATCAACCGTGGGCATGCCCTACCCCTTCTTCGATTTTCTCACCATGATCAGTCCATTTGCCGCACCAGGGACTGCCCCTCGAACGAACAGCAAGTTCTCATCAGGTCTGGATTCAATAACTTTCAATCGCTGGACCGTAATCCGCTTAGCTCCCATGTGTCCAGGCAAGGTCTTCCCTTTCCAGACACGAGAAGGATACGAACTGGCCCCCATCGAACCGGGATGACGATGGAACATGGACCCGTGAGATTCAGGACCGCCAGCATAATGATGCCGCTTCACCACCCCCTGAAATCCCTTTCCCTTCGAAATACCGATGACATCCACCCAGTCGCCCTTTTTAAAGATATCGACTTTGATGGATTGCCCTATCACCACTTCGCCAACCTTTTGAAACTCTCTGAGCACACGGGTAGCTGGAGCCTCAGTCTTCTTCAGGTGCCCCAGCTCTGCCTTAGACAACTTTCGTTCTTTCACTTCGCCAAAAGACAGCTGGACGGATTCATACCCATCACGTTCTTTTGTCTTGATCGTAACCACGCGGCAAGGGCCCGCCTCAATGACGGTCACAGGCGTAAACCGCGTCTCGTCAAATATCTGGGTCATCCCCAGTTTTTTACCCAACAACCCGTTCGTCATGTGTGACGTTCCTTGTCAATCATCTACCCTTAGAGCTTAATCTCGACATCCACGCCAGCGGCCAAGTTCAACTTCATCAGAGAATCCATGGTTTCAGGAGTCGCGTCCATGATATCCATCAAACGCTTGTGCGTTCTGATTTCGAACTGCTCGCGAGCCTTCTTATCTGCATGCGTCGAACTCTGCACCGTAAACTTCTCAATGCGTGTAGGAAGCGGAATCGGCCCTACAATTTTCGCTCCGCTTCGGCGGACAGTCTCAACGATTTCCGCTACCGACTGGTCTAACACGCGATAATCAAACCCGCGCAACCGAATCCTGATTCTTTGTTCAACCTTAACCATT